>JBILXT010000204.1:0-12518 GCA_044378235.1 Planctomycetaceae bacterium | reverse complement strand
TGTCCGATGGCAGTGAAAACTTTGAGGCAAACTCGAAGGCGTCATCGAAGTACAAATACTCGTCTGTTGTGACAGGTCATGTATTCAATGATTTCAGCACGCAACTTTTCTTATCTCGGGATGGCGTTCGTTTGTCTCGCTGGTTGTCAAAGAGCCGAACCGGTGCAATGGACCGCAAGTGCTCAGACTTCGAAGCTTGATGGAGAGATTGCTGACGCGGTCACCAAAGCTGTCGTCGAAAACTCTGGCACCGCGCTTCGTCCCAAACTCGTCAGTGAAAAGACTCCTGACTTTAAAAGAGAGCTGCATCTGAAGCTTGGCCAGGACGTTTATCTCAAGCGATGCGTGCAGTGTCACGGCGTTAATGGGGATGGAAACGGCCCCGTCGCGGCCAGCATGTATCCTCGTCCTCGCGACTATACTCGCGGAATCTTCAAGTTCACTTCAACGCCCTACGGCGTAAAGCCGCGCCGAGAAGACCTAATGGCGGTACTGGATCGCGGTGTCGTCGGGACGTCAATGCCGAACTTTCGATTGCTGCCCAAGCAGGAGATTGAGGCGGTTGTGGATTATGTCATCGTGTTGGCTCAACGCGGCGAACTGGAATATCAGCTGGCCATCGAAGCGGAAGCCTCTGAAGAGCTGGATCCGGAATACGTACCTGAAGTTGTGGAAGTCGTCGGCACTCGCTGGGACGATGCGACACATTCGCTGACGCAGCCGTTGACACCGGAGCCAGAACTGACCGAAGAGCGAATTGCTCTGGGGCGTGCGGCGTTTCTCTCCAAAGGTTGCAATAAGTGTCATGGTGACGACGGTCGCGGTCACACGAAAGACAACATCGGCAAGGATTCCTGGGGCTTCTCAACGCGAGCGGCGGACCTAACGTCCGGAATGCTGCATGGTGGCCAGGAACCGATTGACATTTATCGCCGCATCATGAACGGGATCAATGGAACTCCAATGCCAGGCTTCAAGAGTGCTCTCGAAAGCGAGCCGGAGACCATTTGGAATCTCGTCAGCTACGTGCTGAGCGTTTCTAATCGTCGGCGAGAAGGAACCGCGATCCCGGCTGGCTTAATGAAGCCTTACAGCGATCCGGTGCCTGCCGAAGCGGCTGCTGACGCGGGGGAAGAATAGATCTCTGCGGGCTTTATTGACTGGGGCTGGTGTTGCTCCGGAATCTGAAAACTGAAATCTGAAATCCGACAGGCGAGTTCACTAATGGCTGAACAGAATCCTCTTCTACAAAAGCAACAACAGCTCGAATCGCTGAAGGCGCAGGTGAAGTCGCTGGAGGCGGAGCTGGCTGCAAGCGATATCCCGCGGGAGTGGAAGCCACAGAGCTTCTATGGCACTTACTACGTGACCGTGGGTTTCGTGCTGGGTGGGTTCGCCGCAATGGTGAGTCTGCTCTTCAATGTGATCGGCTCTACGATCGCCGGTAAATATCCTCTGGAAATCATCCGAGTGTACCTGACATTTCCGCTCGGTGAAAAAGCATTGCCGCTGGGAAGCCAGACCGGTGCGTCACCGTTTGTGATTGACGACGGCATGATCCTCGCCCTTGGCTGTTGCCTCTACATTGGCACCGGCATGGTGCTCGGCAGTTTGTTCCATGCTGTCATCGCTCGCTTTGCGGAAGACAAGTCGATGGCGGTCAAGCTGATCTGGGGCACCGCTCTGGGGACGATCGTTTGGTTCGTCAATTACTACCTCATTTTGTCCTGGTTGCAGCCATCACTGTTTGGTGGCAACTGGATCACGGACGGAAAGTATCTTCCCTGGTGGGTCGCACTGGCAACTCACATTGTGTTTGGCTGGTCGATGGCTCTGATGGAACCATTTGGAGCCTATGTGCCTTACAAGCGACCAACCGACTGAGTCTTGCGGCGAGGCATGTCCGGCTGAAGCCAGACCCACGGAATACCAGACCCACTTAAAAAGAGAATCAGCAACCTTTCTTTCGAGCAATAACTGATGGCGACGCTAACGATTCCGAAAACACAGAGCGTGTACACTCACGAAGAGCTAGTCGACGAAAAGATCATCAAGTGGTTTTTCGCCGCAGCATTGACGTTCCTTTCGGCATCAATGCTGGCGGGACTGCTTGTTTCGCTGCAATTGATTCGACACAACCCACTGGCCGGGATTGAGCTGTTCTCACCAGGCCGCTGGCGAATGGTTCATACCAACGCCGTCGCCTACGGTTTTCTGGCCAACGGATTCCTGGGATGTTTGCATTGGGCGATTCCACGCCTGACGCTGCAGCCGGTACTGGATCGCCGACTTTCGTGGTTTATCTTTGTGGCCTGGCAGGCCGTTGTGGGAGCCACAGCGGTTGGCATTCTGCTTGGAGAAGCTCAGGGACTGGAATGGGGTGAGACACCAGTTTGGGTCGACCCCGTTGCTCAGCTTGGCGTGATGCTTGTTGCACTGAATTTTGGAACTCCGATCGCGCGCATGAAGGGCCCGATGTATGTGACGCTGTGGTACTTCATGGCCGCATTCATCTGGACTCCGCTGACCTATGCGATGGGCAATTTTATTCCAGAGTACTTCGTGTCCGGAACAAGTGCCGGAGCTGTCGGCGGGCTGTTTATTCACGACTTGGTCGGTCTGTTTGTAACGCCGCTGGGCTGGGGGCTGATGTACTACTTCGTGCCGATTCTGATCAAGAAGCCGATCTGGAGCCACGGGCTTTCACTGGTCGGATTCTGGGGCCTGGCTTTCTTCTATCCTCTGCAGGGCATTCACCACTTCCTGTACACGCCGATCCCAATGTTCCTGCAATACGGTGCTGTTGTCTCCACGATCGCCGTTGAGTTGGTCGTGACAACTGTGATCATCAACTTCTTCGGATCGATCTGGGGCAACTGGAGCATTGTCCGAACCAATCTGCCAGTTCGGTACTTCTACACAGGAATGGTCTTCTATTTTCTGACCTGTCTGCAGTGTTCTTTCCAGGTCACGCTGACCTTCCAGAAGATTATTCACTTCAGTGACTGGGTTGTCGGCCATGCTCATATGGTGATGTTCGGTGTGTTTTCGATGTGGATCATGGGAATGATGATCTATCTGTTCCCTCGCCTGCTGAAGCGAGAATGGGCGAGCCAATCGCTGCTCGAATGGCATTTCTGGCTCTCGACGGTCGGTCTGGCTGTGATGGCCGGTGACCTGATTCTGCTGGGGTTGTTTCAGGGGTGGTCATGGGCCGCTTTGGAGCCATGGGATGCGTCAACGGAATTCTCTGTACCGTTCTGGGCTATTCGAGCAATCGCGGGCCTGGCGATGTTTGGTGGTTTGATTGCCCTTATCACCAACATCTTTAAGACCTTGAGTGCGGCACCGGCGAAGGCCTAACAGCCTGTTGAGTTAATCAGCCGGAACGCGTTAGCGTCGGTTTTCGCGGCTGAAACTCAGGAAAACAACCGGGGGCTAACGCCCTGCGGCTGATGAAGTGATTCAAATCCAAAATCTGCAATCGGCAATCAAAAATCGTCATTCGATCCTCTCCGAAACGGCGTGTGGCGTGTTTCGGCAATTTGCAAAACGACAACGGAAATCTGAGAACTGGTAACGAACCATGTTTGAAAGCAAGTCGGGAATATTTTACATCGCGGGCATTGGCTTCTTCGTGCTCGCCTTTGTTTCAAACGCTCTTGTTCCGTGGTTGATGTACAACGACATCCCGGAAAAGACTGTCGCGGAACTGATCAATCCGAACCTGAGATATCAGTTCGAAGATCTGGCTCGGCGTTATCCGGAAGCGTTTGAAGCGGCTTACGGAAAACCACCAGGCGGCGACGCTGAGCATGACGCGTGGTGGAATGAGAAGTGTGGCGACGCCCTGCGAGTTGGCCACAAGATTTATGTGGGTGAAGGCTGCTGGCATTGCCATAGTCAGTTCATTCGTCCGGTCTCCAACGAAGAGCAACGATGGGGCCCGGTTTCACGATCAGCCGAGTATCAGAATGAACTGCAGCGGCCAGTGCTGTTTGGAACTCGCCGAGTCGGCCCGGACTTGTGTCGCGAAGGTGGTCGTCGTTCAAACGACTGGCATGCGGTGCACTTCTATAAGCCGGACAGCCTGTCTCAGGAATCTCCGATGCCGGAGTATCCGTGGTTCTTTGAGGGATCAGCAGATAAGCCAAATGCCAAAGGTCTGGCCATCATGACTTATGTTCAATGGCTGGGATCATGGCAGGAGAGTTATCCGTACTACGAAGCCTATGTTGAGTCAGCTCTGCCAAAGCCTGAACCGGCAGAAGCTGACGCAGAAGCAGCAGAGGGTGAAGAAGACGCAGCCGAAGAGGCAATGGCGGAAGAAGCTGAGCCCGCTGCGGATGCATCTGCTGGCGATGCTGCACCGGCCGCTGAAATCCCTGCGGAAGACGCTCCAGCTGCAGAGACGCAAGCAAGTGAAACGCCCGCTGCTGAGGCCACTCCTGCAGAAGCTCCAAAGTAAGTGTTTTAATAAATGAACCGACAGTGATGACAACACGGAGGGCTGACGCCCTGCCGCTCGCCTTAATTGCGGTTGCCTAAATTGATGGAAAGAGTAGTCCGATGAATCGATCTGGTGCATGGACAATTACGATTGTCTTCGGCGTGATCATTCTCATTCCAAGCCTCCTGGGTTTTGCCATGAAGTTTGGTGAGCTGATTACGCTGACGAAAAATGTCAGTGACAGCGGCGGCTTTGCAATCACCCCCGTGGTGAATTACCTGTTGGCCAGCCTGGGCTTCTTCTGCCTGCTGATGTGGGCCGCCCTGAACGGGATGTTCCGCGATCTGGAGCAGCCAAAATACAACATGCTCGAAAACGAACGGGAGCTGGATCGAAATGTCTGATACGAAAACTTCCGGTGGTCCCGAACAGACCACGCCGGAACAGGAACATGTTTACCACTATTACCGCGGCAATGAAATTCCGTGGTATGTTCGAGTCATCTGGCTCGGATTCTGGATCGGCACGGTCTACTACATCATCCGGTATTTCTTTCCGGCGATGCAGGTTGAATTGGTTCTGCCCCCATGACAACATCTTCCCCCATAGTTGAAGATCCAATCCACACGGCAGCTCATGACTCCGAGGAGCCTTTGTGCTGCATTTGGTGCGGTCTTCCTGTGGCCGGAGTTCGATCACCGTCGCCGCGAGCCCTGAATGCGGCGACGGTCGATGCTTCCGCCAGCGACGACGTCTATTGTTGCTTCGGCTGTCGGATGGCACACACGATCACTCAGGAACGTGGTCGTGAAGGAGCGGTTCGCTGGACGATTGTTCGGCTGGGAATCGCCATCTTCTTTTCGATGAACCTCATGGCTTTCACCATGACCATGTGGTCCCTGGATGTTTACGACGTCCAGCGCGACCCGTTTCAGGTGCAACTGTTTGACGTCTTTCGCTGGCTCAGCATGATCTTCAGCTTGCCCGTGCTGGGTCTGCTGGGAATTCCATTGCTGCAAAACGCCATCATCAGTTGGCGGCAACGAATTTTCTCCACTGACCTGCTGATCGCTACGGGCGTTGCGGCCGCTTATGTGATCTCCGTGGTGAATGTGCTGCGAGGATCCGAAACGGTTTACTTCGAGGTCGGTGCAACTGTATTGGTCATGGTCACGCTTGGCCGCTGGTTTGAAGCCACCGGAAAACATCGAGCCACCGAGGCTCTTGATCAACTGGCCGCGTTACTGCCCGAATCCGTCACGCGACAGACGCCCGATGGCTCCGAAGAAGTGCCCTGCTCCGAGATCACTGTCGGCGATCGTCTGGAGATTCGCCCGGGAGAACGCTTCCCCGTCGATGCGATTCTTGTGCAGGGACGCACAACCGTTGATGAGCAGGTCTTCACGGGCGAAAGTGTTCCCGTCGGTCGAGTCACTGGCGATCGTCTTTTAGGCGGCACCGTGAATCTTGATGGCAACGTGATTGTCGAAGCCACGGCCGTCTTCAAAGCCGGCTCCTTCGGTCGATTGTTGCAGCTCCTGCAGGAAGCTCGACTTTCACGAGGTCATTACCAGCGGCTGGCTGATCGAGTTTCCGCGTGGTTTTTTCCTCTGATCACGGGCGTCGCTGCTCTGACGCTGATTGCTCATTGGTCAGCCGGAATTGGAGTCGCGGTGCAGCATGCTCTCAGCGTACTTCTGATTGCCTGCCCCTGTGCTCTTGGCCTGGCCACGCCGCTCGCCGTCTGGACCGCACTGAGCACCGCAGCGAAACATCAGGTCCTGTTCCGCAGCGGAGAAGCCATTGAACGCCTGGCGATCGTGAAGTCTATCTGCTTCGATAAGACCGGGACTCTGACCACCGGCAGTCCGCAGGTTCGGCATCTGTGCGTGCTCGATGATCATGACTCGCGAGACATCCTGCCGCTCTGTGCGGCGCTCGCGAAAACTTCGACACATCCGTTCTCGAAAGCTGTGGTTCAGTTCGTCGAAGAATGGCCCACTTCAAATCGCGCGGCCTGTACTGCGGCGGAAGCACGTGACTGGAACAAGAATATCGACCTGCGAGATATCCGTTCGGTGCCCGGTGGGGGCGTGGAAGCCTTCAGTCCCGATGGGAAGCAACTGCGTCTAGGGAGTCTGGAGTTCATAACGGCCGCTGGTGATATTTCGCCTCGACTGCGACTCCGGATGGCTCACGCTTTGTCCATCGCCGACCAGGAAGCCGCCTCGGTTGTGGCTGTTTCCGTCGCGGCTCGGCCAGTGATTATGTTCCTGTTGACCGAGACCATGCGGCCGGAATCGTCTGAGACCGTGAAACGCTGCATGGAATTGCATCTTCCCGTCACCGTTCTGACCGGTGATCGTGCCGCCAAGGCGGAACAACTGCGACGCAACCTGCTCGACTGTCATGAAGTTGGCTGTCAGTGCAGTGTAGAATGTGCGGCTGGGAACACTCACGATCATCATCATCACGAGATCATTCCGGCACCGGCTCCTGCGTCTCGATTGAAGATTGAATGCGATCTGCGGCCTGAACAGAAGGTCCGCCATCTTCGCGAGATCCGCGAACGCTGTTCGACGGTGGCCATGGTGGGCGATGGTATCAACGATGCTCCTGCATTGGCGGTAAGCGATGTTGGTATCGCGATGGGCTGCGGAGCGGATGTGTCTCGTGACTCGGCGCAGGTCTGTCTACTTAGCAATGATCTGAGCCGAATTCCGTGGGCCGTGCAGTTGGCTCGCCGCACCACGCGAGTCATCCGGCATAACCTTTTCTGGGCGTTTGGCTACAACTTCGCTGGTGTTGTTTTGGCGGCTTTTGGATTGCTGAATCCTGCCGTCGCGGCCGGTCTGATGATTGTCAGCAGTCTGCTGGTGATTACGAATTCACTGCGACTGATGGCTGATTCTCCGGACGATTCTTCGGAACGTGAGCAACCAACAGTCGAATTGCCGCGCGGTGCTGTTCTGCCGAGTCCTCATGCCAGACTATTCGATTCGGAATCCAGACCCAATGCTCCGTCAAGATAAGGAATTCGGTTCTCGTAGATCTTGCTAAAGATCCCTTCGCGGAAGGACCTTTAGCAAGGTCCACTACAGGAATTCAAAATCTGGAAAAAACGCCGAAACGGCTGACAAAAAATCCCAACCAACTCTGATTTGCGCAATCGACTTCACCATGTTTTCGACTCTTACCGAACTTGCTTTGATCTTTGTCAGCGGCGTCCTTGGATCCGCTCACTGCATCGGCATGTGTGGAGGAATCGCAGCAACGATGAGTCTCGGGACAAAGTCAGTGGCCGGAGCCATTGCTCGGCAATGCTGCTGGAGTCTGGGGAGAACTCTGACTTACATGTTCCTCGGAGTCGCCTCGGCCGCGATCGGCGCGAAGTTTTTGCGATCTCAGGGCAATACCGTTTGGGCCCAGGCCCTATTTGCAGTTGTTGCCGGACTGCTGCTGATTGTTCAGGGCTTGAAT
This sequence comes from Planctomycetaceae bacterium, assembly GCA_044378235.1. Classification (GTDB taxonomy): domain Bacteria; phylum Planctomycetota; class Planctomycetia; order Planctomycetales; family Planctomycetaceae; genus SXXK01. Next base: position 4,588 of record JBILXT010000204.1, on the reverse strand, counting down.
GCCGCTGGCTGGTTGAAGTGGCGAGTGCGCCGACGATCCAGTTTGCCTTGTGTCACCACGACCGTGTTTAGTCAGTTCTTTCGAGGCGGCTCGAATATCGGTGTGTTTATCGCCGGACTGCTGACCGGATTTTTGCCGTGCGGTCTGGTCTACAGTTTTTTGGCGTTGGCCGCGAGTTCCGGGCATGTTGGCAAGGGTGTGTTGATCATGCTCTGCTTCGGACTTGGCACGATTCCCGTCATGGTCATCACCGGAGCTGGCCTGTCGATGGCGACAATCAACATTCGCCGTCGCCTGATCCGCATCGCCGGAATCAGCGTATTGGTCACCGGCCTGATGACAACCGCGCGAGGCATTGCTTTTGCGTCAAATCTTACCAGCAAAGACACATCGGTCACTGCCGCTTGTCCGCTCTGCAAACCCAACCAGTCCGCCCAACCCCACTGATTGCAAATTAGTCCACGGCCTTAGTGCTTTGTCAAGATAAAGAACGGGGTTGAGGGTAGTGGATCTTGCTAAAGATTCCAACACAGGAGGACCTTTAGCAAGGTCCACGCCCCCCCAAATCAAAGCTTGGCAAAGCATTAGTCCGCTCCCTCAATTTGCAATTGTAGAGCGGGCCGTTGAAGTACAGTGAATGCGTGAGACCTCGCTCACTGTCCGGTGCCGTGCGAGTCGGCTCGACGTTCTGTTTTCGACGAGCGTTCCGACGGTTTTCGGAGTCATCCTGATTTCCGTTGTTGCTGTTTGAGGCCATGATCACGTCTTTCTGTGAAAGAGACTGAATCGAGCATCCAATGATGCTCTTCAGCTGACAGCGTGATCATTCCTCATTGCCAGGCGCGACCATTTCTCAGTACCATTCACCTCAAAGCAACCCCGCCGCGACAGCGGCTTCCTTGACTAGAGTGTTGGACACGGAGCTGCGGATCGGGCGGCTTTGGAATGAAAACTTACATTGCCGCGGGCCGGTCAAAACGCGGTCGTTCGCATTCAACGTTGCTCAAACCAGTGCACTATGGCAGATCAAATTACTCCAACCGATGAAGACCGTGAACAATCGATGGGGCGTGTTGCGTTGTGGTTAGACGTAGAAGATCTTCGTTGGCTCTCTAAGCGTTGTCTCTGTTCACCGGACACAACCGCTGAGGATGAACAACGTTGTAGTCGAGTACGGTTTCGAGCGAGAGCGGCTCTCCACAAAAGTGGTCAGATTGATCAATAGGGATTGATTCGACCTTCATATTGCACGCTGCTTGATTTGAATCCACAGTGCATTGCGTTTCGATTTAAGACAGTGCTTATGGAATTCAGCGCAGAAGGTCTGCATTGGTTGAAACGACGCTGAACAGTTCTGAGCAAGGAACGAATCTGGACAGTCAATGCTCTTGCCGCGGGCCGACTCGTGTCGTAACCCGACCACCGAACGAACGTTGAACTCGGAGGAAGTTGCGCGTGACTCAGGTGTCAGCAAAGGCGTTTGGCCAATGCGCGTGTTTGAATCGCAGAGAATCGCAAATGCGAAGAAGATGCAGCCGGGCGTTTTGAGATCGCCTTTGTAAAAAACTTGAGTGCTCTACGCAATCAGCTCATCCACAACGATGCCATGCAGGTCAGTCAGTCGAAAATCTCGTCCTGCATATCGATACGTGAATTTTTCGTGATCAAATCCGATCAATTTCAGAATCGTCGCATGAAGGTCATGCACATGTACCGGTTTCTCTGCCGCTTTGAAGCCGAATTCGTCGGTTGCTCCGTGAACGTAGCCGCCTTTTACTCCGCCGCCTGCCATCCACGTGGTGAATCCCCAATGATTGTGGTCGCGGCCATTGATCTTGCCGGCATTGGCGCCTTGCTTTGGCAATTCTACCACTGGCGTTCTGCCAAACTCGCCACCCCAGATGATCAACGTTTCATCCAGCATCCCGCGTTGCCTCAGGTCCGTCAATAACGCCCCGATGGCCTGATCGCATTGCTTCGCCAGACGACGATGATTGACTTCGATGTCATCATGATTGTCCCACGGCTGGCCTTCGCCGTGCCAAACCTGGACGAAGCGAACGCCGCGCTCAATCAATCGGCGAGCGATCAAAATCTGTCGAGCCTGAACACCGTCGCCATACATGTCGCGAATATGCTTTGGTTCGCGGCTGACATCAAACGCGTCGGCCGCTTCCGTCTGCATCCTGAACGCCAGTTCGAACGATTGAATTCTCGCTTCCAGTTGAGCATCCCCGGGACGCTCTTCCAGATGCTTCTTGTTGAGACCTCTAAGAAGCTGAAGCTGTGCCGCCTGTTCTGACCGATTGATACGATCGTTGCGGATATTCTCAATCAGCTTTTCGATCTCGGTGTGCTTCGTGTCGATGTAGGTTCCCTGGAAAACACCCGGGAGAAATCCACTTTGCCAGTTCTGTGATTCCTGGATCGGATAACCACCGGGGCACATGGCCACGAATGCCGGCATGTTTTCATTCTCGGTCCCCAAACCGTAGGTCAGCCACGATCCCATACTGGGGCGAACCAACCGTGCTTCGCCGCAGTTCATCAGCAACAGGGACGGCTCATGATTTGGCACGTCGGCATGCATAGAACGAATGATGGCCATGTCGTCGACATGCTGAGCGGTGTGATGAAACAGTTCGCTGACTTCGATGCCGCTTTCGCCATAACGACGAAATCGAAACGGTGATGGAAAGAGTGCTCCCGTTGGGCGTTCCGTGCTGAGGTTACCCGTGGAAATCGCTTGTCCGCCACGGCGCTGCAATTCCGGCTTGGGATCAAATGTATCCACATGTGACGGCCCACCGTTCATAAACAGGTGGATGACGTGCTTAATCTTCGACGGAAACTGAGCCGGCTTTGGCGACATCGGGTTCAGAGCGGCCTCAGGCAGAGGCATGGCCTGAACAGAACGATCGCTCAGAAAACCGGTCATGGCCAGAGCACCGAAGCCCAGGCCACATCGCGACAGCATTCCGCGACGCCCCACGGCGATCGCTGATTGTGGATCTGCTTCTGAAAACGTATGCATAAAACACCTCGAGCGGATTCTAATCCACAAAAACAAATTCGTTCGTCAACATCAAAGCCTGTGCGAGTTGGGCCCATGCATCCAGGCGGCTGGCTCCCGGCTGGTCTCGGAAATCATCTTCAGAATTCCAGACTCGCAGAACTTTCCCGTCGACGGATTGAGTAATCACAAACTTCGATCGGAAGGAGTCGTGGCTTTCGTTTTCTCGACAATCGACCACAAAATCGATCGATTCACCAGCCTTCAGTTCAAACGGTGCAGCCGCCACAGGCGACATCACATGCTCTGCGACAACTTCATTCAGGACACCCAGTCGTGAGTTGACGACTCGCAATCGCACACCATCACCCTGCTCTGGTTGATGACCGATGACACCATTCACTGTCACTCGACAATCGACTTCTGAGGTCCACCGTCGCACGGCACAGAACGAAAGTCCGTGACCTGTATGACCGCCTGATTTGTTTAAAGTCGCCCAGCCAAGTTTGGCGTCCGGTAAGTCCTTGCCACCTTGCCATTTTCCTTCGCCAGCGAAGGGGAATATCGTGAAGGCTGTCACAGACTTCGAAGCTTCATCAAAGGTGCCGTACCCATAAGACCAACCCGGCGATCCACCACCGATGTTTTGTTTCGCCTGAATGTTCTGGACGAAAGCTGTCAGCTCGGTCTGTTCTGATGCGGAGGGTTCTCGCTGCAATACGCTCAGGAACATCTGTCGAATTCGGGGGACAGAATCCTCAGCTGAGTTCATGCCTTTGGACTGCTCGGCAATATCGATGGCTCTGTTCATCACGAAAGGATTGTTGAGCTGAAACAAGGCCTGTTGAGGAACGGTCGTTTCGAATCGCCGAGGAGCGTGATTGTCCGGGTTTGGCAAATCAAATGTCCGGAAAACACCGGGTAGGTTCTGGCGATCAATTCTTGCATAGATCGTGCGTCGCAGACTGTTTGGATCAGCCGCGATATCCGCTGACTTGCCGCCGATCGTACGATCCAGCTTTCCCGACACCGCCAGAACCGCATCACGCTGCGCTTCAAAGTCGAGTCGACTGCGATGCATGCGAGCGTACAGGCGATTCTCGGGATCTGCTTTTTCGGCGTCGGGTCTTCGATCCGATTTTTGCTGCCATGTTTGGGACATAACAATATGGCGAATCAGTGCCTTCTGGGACCACCCATGCTTCACGAAATACTCTGTGAGATAATCCAGCAGCTGGGGATGAGTTGGCGGAAAAGTTCGCACTCCAAAGTCACTTGGCGAATCGACAAGCCCTTTGCCGAAGAGGTGCATCCAGATTCGATTGACGGCGACTCGACCTGTCAACGGGTTTGTGGACGACGCGATTGCTCCGGCTAATTCCAGTCGCCCACTGCCGTCTTTGAATGGTTCAGCATTCGGGCCTGAGAGAGCAGTGAAAAATCGGCGTTGAACCTTAGGACCGTGGTTATGAGGCTGACCTCGAACAAAAATCACCGGCTCGACAGGCTGAGGACGATCAACCAGACGCAACGTGGACGGTTCATTCTTTGGCTCATCCGAGGAGGCAAAGACGC
>JBILXT010000203.1:0-12530 GCA_044378235.1 Planctomycetaceae bacterium | reverse complement strand
CTGAACGCAAAGAAGCTCCTGCAGCTTCTGCACCGGGCGGCGGCGATGATGATTCATACTGGCAGGAACTCGATGAGTGGGTCTGGGACGACAAAGCGGCGGCGAAGAAACAGCCAACTCCTGCTCTGAAGTCATCGCATGATGATGACGACTTCGGGGACGAAGAAGAGGACGATGTTGTCGAGTCCGCTGCAAGCCTTGATGCCGAAGCGGATGCCGACGGTGACGAAGATTCCGATGGTCAGCCAAAGAAGAAGCGTCGAGGACGCCGTCGCGGCGGTCGAGGACGTGGGCGTCGTCGACGAGATGAATCGGGCGAAACAAAAGAATCAGCCGAATCTTCGGATTCCGGCTCAGGCAACGACGTTGACGATGATCTCAGCGAAATCCTGTTCGATGAAGATCAGGAAGATATCGTCAGCATCTCGGCCGGCAGCGTGAAGGCTCAGCGACGTGTGAAGGAAGAGCCACCTTCCCCACCGGCCCGCCGACCAGAACCTGTTGCTGAAGCCGACGATGAAGATTCCGAAGTCACAGCGACAGAAGAATCCGACGATCGTCCACGTGGACGCGGACGTCGTGGACGAGGCCGAGGACGTGGTCGAGGCGGCAATGGACCTCGCGAAGAGGCACCACGCAGCGAGCGACCTGCTCCGGCAGTTCGTCGACCAGAACGTGACGACGATGATTTCGAAGACGATGATCTTGATTCCGATGCGGAACTGACAGACTTCAGTGATGAGCCGGAAGAAGAAGTCGTAGCACCACGCAGCGACCGCGGACGTGATCGAAGCCCAGGGCGAGATCGTGGACGCGGACGTGAAGAGTCGCGACCTCCTCGCGACCGTGAGCCGCGCGAAAGCCGTGCTCAACGTGACGATCGTGGACCTCGAGAAGATCGCGCACCACGTGAAGATCGAGCACCGCGCGAAGACCGTGGGCCACGTGAAGAACGTGCTGAGCGGGCTCCACGAGAGTCAGTGGCAGCAGAACGTCCAGCACGCCGCCCTGCTCCACGCGATCGCGGTGAAGGCTCAGAAACTTCCGGGGACCGCCGTGACTCACGAGCACCTCGCGTCGCTCCTGAGTTCGCAGATATCCCGACATGGGAAGAAGCGATCGGTGCTCTGTCGCTGAGAACTCCGACGGAAGATCATGCTCGCCGCACAGAAAATCGCGGTCGCGGTGGACGCGATGGCGGTGGCAGCGGACGTCCTCGTCGACGGTAGGCGAATGTGACGGTTCGAAACGTAGCGGAAGGGCGCGAGCCCTCCGGTTTCACAACATGAATCAACTCGCGACGGACGCTCTGTCCGACGTCTGCTTGCCAGACGGAGCCTATGCGGCAGCGAGTACATTCGTATTGCGTTCTTCAAACTCAAACAGGCATGATGTTTTGCAGCGTCATGCCTGATTTTATTTCCAGACTTCGGCAGTCTTCTTCAGGCGGCAGAAACTGAGGCCGGGTGCTCAAGGGAAGCATTTTTCAAATCAATCGTGGCCGCGTACGGAAAAGTATCAATGGCAATCAAAACCTGCTTCTTCGACATGGGCAATGTGCTCGTGTTCTTTTCGCACGAACGAATGTGTCAGAATATTGCTGAGCTATGTGGCTGGAGCCTTCCTCAGACAAAGACTTTTCTTCTGGAAGAAGGCCGACAGTGGAAGCTTGAGCGAGGAGATATCTCTGAAGAAGAGTTTCATGCCGAGTTCTGTGAAGCCACCGGACGAAAGCTGGACATTGATCAGCTCCGTCACGCCGCAGCCGATATTTTCTGGCTGAACGATTCGATTATTCCCGTCCTGCAGGGACTCAAGAACGCCGGGATTCGGCTGGTCCTGTTGTCGAACACCAGCATCACCCATATTCGGTTCATCGAACGCCATTTCGATGTGCTGCGACTGATGGATGATCGAGTCACCTCTTTCGAAGCCGGCGCACTGAAACCGGAAGACCGGATTTTTGAGGTTGCGCTCTCGAAGGCAAAGTGTGAGCCTTCGGAATGTTTTTACACGGACGATATCGAAGCCTACATCACCAAGGGCGCATCGTTCGGGATTAATGCCCGCATCTATACAACCACACCGCTGCTGCTGACTGCGTTGAATGAATTGGGCGTATCACTGTGAAGGAGCGGCTGCAACAAAGTGCCCTGCCCCAATAGACCCTAGGCTGAATTGGTCGTCCATTGATTCAGTCGTTTACCGCCCAGCCGGAGGCGCCGGCCAGCACACAAGCCGGCGCCTCCGGCTGGGCGGTAAACGGAAGCCCGCAGGATGCGTTAAATCAATCCCTCGCTTTGAGTGTGGACCCCGTCAACTGCTTTCAAAACATGGACGCAAAGGCCAGGGCCATATTGAACGCGTTGAACAGGAAATGCACCATCATCACCGTGATGTAACTTCGCCGTCGCTGATAGGTGTAGCCCAACGCAAACGCCAGCGGCAACAGTGCGAGTGAATCCGGGAAGCCGTGGGCGAATGCAAACAGAACAGACGAAACAACCAGAGCCAGCCGGGACCGACCCAACTGAGCAATGCCGCCAAGGATGACGACTCGGAACTGCAACTCCTCAACGATCGGAGCCAGAATGACGGCTGTCAGCACAATCAGACTCAGCACCGCCATGCCAACGTCGGACTCCATCATTTCCAGAAACGGGTGCTGATCCGGAACTTCCCCGGTCAGCCCTTCGGTCAGCACGACAACCAGCACGCGCAGCATCGCCGTCGGAACGTAAGCCGCGAGGAACACTTCTGCGGCGTATCGCAGCTCTGTGAGAAAGCTGAAAGGCTCATCGGGTTCTGTTGCTGGCTCACCGACTGCCATTGTTTCTACTGCCGCGACACTGTGGCTCTCGGCCTGAGGAGCAGCCCAGGGGGAATCGGCTTCGGACGGACCAGAAGATGAATGGATCGCTGGCGGCAAAGCGGATCTCTCCACAGGCAGCGAATAACCCGGCAGCACCGGCGCTGCCGAGGGATCATCCAGATCGGGCCAGAAATTTGACGACGAATACATCGCCGCCTGATAAGCCTGCGTCGCCGGGACGAATGTTGAGGACTCCGTGAGACGAACTCGGCCCTGTTGCCGAGAAATGAAAACAACAACCCCGAAGACGAGAAACAAAAAGGCATCCATGACAACCGTCTGAAGCAACGCGCTCTGCATATCTTCAGGCGACATCTGTGACGCTGCCGACGTCTTCTTTGGCTTGTCTGATGTCGCTGAAGTTTCGGCGGGTGTTGTCTCCGGGGAATTCACCTCGGCGGCGGTCGATTGTTCAGCGGCTGATGTTTCAGCGGATGCGGGCTCTGCCGTTGATGCTGGCGTCTCGGCAGCACCGACGGCAACAGGAGTGGTCGCGGGATTGGGGGCCGGTTTGGCTCCGGGCTTTTCCTGAAGTGAGACGAGCATCATCAGCATGAACATCATCAGCGACAGTCCGATTCCGACAAATGTCAGAACCGGTGGAACTCGCAGAATGCCTCGGCGAGCAGCCGGAAGAGCGTGACCAGTCAGATTCCGTCGTCCGACCCAGACGATAATCATCCAGACACTGGACGCCATCACACCCAGCACCAGAAATCCGGCCAGGGCAGTTCCTGCCGTGACTTTCTCGGGCGGCACAGCGGCCTGAGAAAGCATATGAAATTCAGCCAACAGGCCAGGAAACAAGTTGTTCAGAAACATCGTGAGCCATTCTGCAGAACCAGCACGTCAAAACCAGCAATGGGCTATTTCTGTCACACCCTCGACCAGTCGGATGCTGGCCAATACTATTCTCCGCACGATGTGAATTGAGGCCGGGTGTTCGCGGAATACCTTTCGAAGTCAGCCTCAATCGTGAACGCGCACGGAATATCCGTTCGGGTATCAGAACGCGGAGCAGAAGCCTTGTCGACCATTCTTGACGAAATCCTCGAACAGAAGCACCGGGAAGTCGCCGCTGCGCGTGAACGAATTCCTTTTTCGACGCTGGAACGACGCCTGCCTGCGGCTCCTCCCGTGCGGGGATTCCTTCAAGCGCTGAAGTCGGCCGACAAACCAGGGCTGATCGCGGAAGTCAAAAAGGCGTCGCCATCGGCGGGGCTAATTCGTGCGGATTTTGATCCGGTCACGATTGCTCGCCAGTATGAGGTTGCCGGAGCGACGTGCCTGAGTGTGCTGACGGACGAACACTTCTTTCAGGGGCATCTGGATTTCCTGCAGGCAATCCGGCAGATCGTGCGAATTCCGGTGATGCGTAAGGAATTCATCATCGACCGCTATCAGATCGCCGAAGCCCGAGTCGCGGGGGCAGACTGTGTGTTGCTGATCGCTGAGTGCCTTGATGATGTTCAGCTGAACGACCTGTACAACTACGCTTGCAGTCTGGGAATGGACGTTCTGATCGAGCTTTACGATCTGGAGAACGTAGAGCGTGTTCTGGCGACAGGAACAAAACTGCTGGGCATCAACAATCGTGATCTCCGCACGTTTGTGACGTCGCTGGAACATACCTTTCGAGTCAAGCAGTTGGTTCCCGAAGACATCCTGCTGGTCAGCGAAAGCGGCATTGCAAGTCATGCTGATATCCAGCGTCTTCGTGCCGAAGGAATCGGTGCCGTGCTTGTCGGTGAGTCTCTTATGAGACAGCCGGACATCGGAGTTGCTGTCCGGTCTCTGATGGGCACTTGATCAGCATTACGACAGAGCTCCTGCGATAACGATTCGATTTGCGCCGGGCCGGACAGATTCAATTCGCCGGCTGGCTTTCCAGTTTGAAGTCAAAAACATTCTCGCCAGCTTTGACATCAGCCTGGAGTTCTGAATTCGTGTTGTAGCGCGCGGGAACACTGTTTTTCCGAGGCTTCACTGGTGACGTTGGCGTGGCGGTGCTTTCGCCCGCAGTTGCGGCCTCAATCTCGGATTCGTCTTCGCCCTCTTCATTTGGCGCGATCTCGACGCGATGATGGCCAATCTTTGCTCCGCGTGTCTCCCCGATATACGTCAATTCGTACTTCCCTTCGGCGTCCGTTTTTCCTCGTGCCGGACGGCCATTGTCCGGAGAGAAAACGACAACTGTGCCGACAAGTGGCTTACCATCCATTGTGATGGTTCCTGTCACCTCGCCAAGTTCGGGCCGGTCGTCGCCAGAGCCACAACCGCACGAGATCAACGAAACAACCCAAAGGCAGATCGTCGGCAAAGTGCAACTGTATCGCGTCATTATGAGCACTCACTTATTTCAACGGGTTAAACAACACCACGGAGGACAAGTAACGAATCGGGCCGCTGGGATGTCCCCAAAACGGTTCTCAATCGCGTTACCCGTCAACCGTGGCCTATGAATTAATCATTAACACGGGGTCTCGGAATGAACTAACGATGTTCGCTCAGATTCAGAACTCGCCAACCACTTCACCATCGCCGCGGGTGCTGACAGCCTGATAAGTTGGCATGTGCATATTCTCTGACAGGAACCTTACGGCGCCATCACCCATCAGGAACTGCGCGCCTCCGACATGAAAGCTGCCGGCGGCTTCTTCAGCGCCACCGTTAATCGGGTCGTTACTTTCTGCGGCGATGAGATACTCCGACATCTCCGTGGGTGGGTTGGAATCTGCTCCGCCGGAGAAGATCAGTCGACGGTCAGCACCTGCGCTAAAGATGCCGATCGCATCACCGCCGGAGTCCGGAACTTCGCTCACAAAGATGGTATTGGACAAGCCGTCCGTCACGTCCCGGAACCGAACACTACTGCTGATATGGAATACCCCGTTGCCGTTCATGCAGCCCCAGGCGTTAGTTCTGTTGTGGGCGGGAGTTGTCAGGGAGCTGCCGTTGTAGCAGTCGTCATTACCATTCCCGATTCGAGTCCCCATGTTCCCGTTGTAGTTGCAGGTCTGGTAACCGTTCTTCTGAGAGGCAGAACGACGGTCTGGTTGCGAGGGGCACCAGAACATTGACAGTGTCGTAGAACGAACTAACTGGGATTTCCCGGTATTTTGGTCGCCCAGCTCGTTGCCCATGCCATCTGAGCCCTGAATCCCATTATACAGGGTCGTCTGTTCGATGAAGGGCAGAATGCTGGCATGCCAGGTCCAGCCATGACCAAAGTCCTGCGTGCCAGCGGTGTTCAAAAGAACGATACTGCCCGAAGGCAGCATTCCATGCACGTCTGCATAGTTGTGCAGTGCCAATCCGATTTGCTTCAGGTTGTTCTTGCACTGCGTACGTCGTGCAGCTTCCCGAGCCTGCTGGACAGCTGGCAAAAGCAGTGCGATAAGAATGGCGATGATTGCAATCACAACCAGCAACTCAATCAGAGTAAATCCACGGTGCGGGCGACGAAGACGAGGGCGACTCGAGTGAGACATGCAGATGCTCCAAACATGAAGTAAAAGAATTGCACACAGTCAGCACCACCCGGCCGCAATGCAGCACGGATAGCCGACAGATAGATTTGGTCAAACATGTTAAGAACCGATGAAACAAATGTATGAAGAATCACACAAGCTGCTGTCCGTCGGGGTATCGAGAACAATGGCTCGGCTCACGAAAGAGCTGATCAAGATTGAGAAAACAAAATTTGTTAAGGTGAAGCAATGCAACACGAGCGGCAACCCCGACACGGAAGCCATACCACTCGATCCTGAAGTCGGCTGATGGAGGCATTGGATCTGATCTGTCGACTCATCGACTATCAGTGCGAAACCGTCGATATCGCTCGTCGACTCTCCGCCCGGGAGCGTCCACGAATAATCAATGAACACCTGCTCCGGATGTCAACCCAGTCTGAAATGGAATCGTGACGCGAATCTGAACATCAACGGACGTATCCTGCCGTGATGAAGAATCGCGCACGAGAATCCCTCTATGCACAGCGGCCAGGCATAAGTGTGCGCAGCAGTTCCACCCTGACGGCCTCCCGGCGATGAGAGCGCCCGACTTTTTCCACATTTCCGGCGCTATGGCTTTGCCACCACGACCATTTGAGTAGACTCAATAGATCAGGTACCTTCACGGTATCCTCGTTGAAATTCCTTATCTCACCGCGATTCTAATGAGTGGACGCCGAGCACAGGTGCGTTGTCTATCGCGTCCACTGTTTTTACATCCTATGTCGTTCATCACTCGTTTTAGGGGTTCAGTTATGCCTGCTCGCAAGCGTGGATTTACGCTCATTGAATTGTTGGTGGTGATTGCAATCATCGCGATTTTGATTGCGCTGTTGCTTCCTGCGGTCCAACAGGCTCGCGAAGCCGCTCGCCGAACTCAGTGCAAGAATAATTTGAAGCAACTGGGACTTGCAGTTCACAACTATCACGATGTGTTTCTGAAGTTTCCGCCCGCATTCACTCAGATCCGGCTGCCGAATAGCTCAGGTGCGTTTCAGGGCCATTCCGTCTTCTACAGTATTCTGCCTTACATCGAACAATCTAACCTTTATGCGACTTTCGATCACAATGTCGCACTCAATAATCGCGCCACGTCACCGGGCGTACTTTCCGGCACGATTGTCAATGCATTTTTGTGTCCCAGTGACTCGGGAACAGCCAGCGGCCTTGATGTTCACACTGCGACCACACCGACCCAGTATTACGGACGCACCAACTACAAGGCCAATGGTGGAACTCGTCCTTTATTTGCCACCAACAGTACAAACGACGGCGTGTTCATGTGCATTGGTCCGAATGCTCGTAAGGCGAGTACAGCCCCGATCGGGATATGTACTGCTATGCGTGACCTCACAGACGGAACGACCAACACAATCATGTTCGGGGAGTCTCACAAAGTTGACAGGAATTTTGACACCTTCACAACAGCTGGCTGGAACAGTGGAAGCACAATCGCGGGTTGGTCGAGATGGTATCCGGCAGGTGGCGATGCCGGGCTGGGTAATCTGATGTGCGGAGCATTCGCTCCGGTTGGCTACACAACTCCGTGGGCTCATGCCGGTGCCGGAGCACCTGGCTCCCAAAGTGCGTGGTTCACGTTTCAGGACCAGCGTCTGAATGCCATCGGAAGTGCTCACACCGGTGGTGCTCAGGTTGTGCTGTGTGATGGATCGGTTCGATTTCTGTCGAACTCTCTGTCGTTTTCACTTCTGCAGTTCCTTTGCAGAAGAGATGATGGCCAGGTCCTGGGTGAATTCTGAAGCTTAGCAGCCTGTTGATTTAGTCACTTCATCAGCCGGAGGGCGTTAGCCCCCGGTTGTTTTCCTGAGTTTCAGCCGCGGAAACCGGACGCTAACGCGTTCCGGCTGATTAATTCAACAGGCTGTTGTTCATGCCAGCGTGAGTTATTGGGCAGCCAAAGCATAAGATTTGTCGGAGTCAGGGTGGCGATGTTGATACAAGCAATTCTTCGCAGGCGGTCCCTGTTGGCCGTGACTGTTTTGCTGCTGCTTTCCGGTTGTGGCGGCGAAGAAGCGGTCCCCGTTGTGGCCGCCAAGGGCGTTGTTCGAATCAATGGGACTCCGGCAGCAAATGTTATGGTCCGGTTCGTCCCTGACGGAGAACAGGAAACCGGCCTGATCTCCTCCACAGGCGTGTCAGATGCCGAAGGACGCTTTCAACTTTTGGCCAGCGACGGCCGTGACGGCGCGGTGCCCGGTCCGGGTCAAATCCTGTTGACAGACCTTGATGAAGAACGCCCTGCTCAAGGGGAAGTCTCGACGAAGGCCCCCCGACTCTCGCCCGAACATGGAGTTCTCGGCGCGGGATCTGTGGCTGTGACAGTCGTAGAAGGAACCGAACTGGCTGTCGACGTTAAAACCCGGTGAGTCACTTCAGGCGTCTCCAGAGCCTATGTGTCGAAAACCGATGGTTCTGTCCGTCCGCAGAACGTGGTGCTTTTCTCGAAGAGGCGGTAAGTGCATTCGCTGGACAGCCTATTCCGTCCGTTGCGCCTGTCAAAGAGTTGGATTTCGATGCCCTGAAAAGAGGCCTCCTGCTTTCTTCAGCCTCGAAAGCAGGAAAACCTCGCTTCTCGCGCGGCACTGGAAGTTCTGATTTTCAATCCTGAAATGGCAGAAAGTTGCCAGGAACCGAGGTCGTGGACCGAATAGCAGATCCACCTTTGCCGATTCCGGACCAACTCATCCACTGCCGCATTTCGGGACCATCCACATGATCTCCGATGAAATCGAACGACTCATTCAGCTTCGTAATTCCGGAGCACTGTCCGAGGAAGAGTTTCAGCAGGCCAAGTCACGAGTTCTTGGTGGGCATCCTCAGCCAGTGTTTTCTCAACCGGTTGGCAACGCTGCAGCGCCTTCGGGACTGATCTGCGGCCTTGATCCGAAATTGTGGTGTACTCTGATGCACGCGTCCCAACTGCTGACATGGACCGGTGTTGGTGTTGTGGCACCACTGGTGATGTGGATCGTCGGCAAAGATGAATCAAAAGAGGCCAATCGACATGGGCTTGTCATCCTGAACTGGATGCTGAGCAGCTTGGTCTACGTCGTTGTTTCGTTCATCCTCAGCTTTCTCGGCATCGGAATTCTTATGTTCATCGTCCTGGGAGCTCTGCACGTCATCTTCCCGATCGTCGGGACCCTGCAGGCCAGCAGCGGCAAACTGTGGCGATACCCGCTGAGTATCAACTTCTTTGACCCGGATTCGACGGTCTGAAAGTCTGAGATTCGGGCGTCGGAATACTTTCTGGCGAGAGCTGCAAGCCTCTGTACTGCAGCCTCCGGAAGCTGCTTTTTCGACCGTAGCGGTTTTTTTGAAGCGGCTACCTCAAGTCGATAACTCGGAAACAGGCACGAATTTACGGACTTTTCCGTCCGCTGAGATTCCCACAAGACGATTTTAGTGAACGGATTTATCGTCGTTACCCGCGACTTCGCCTAAATTCCATTGTCCGCGCAGTATTGCGTGGAGGCTAATGGTAGACTGTTTCGCTCGGAAAACCGAAGAATTCGTGGGGACGAATTCTGTTGTTTAATACAGGCTGAGCGAATCTGCATGTCTAATTCATCTGCTCGTGATGTTGTCATCACCGGTATTGGTCTTGTTTCACCGCTGGGTATCGGTCGAGACGCGTTCTGGTCGAATCTGTCTGAGGGCCGCAATGGCCTGAAGAAGATCGAGCTGGCTTCGTTCGTCGGAACGCCGGGTTGTATCGGGGGCGAGATCTCCGACTTCAATGACGAAACGGCCAAGAAACAGCACCTGAAAACCGTCCGCAAAAGTCTCAAGGTCATGTGCCGTGAGATCCAGCTGGGAGTTGCGTCGGCATTGCAGGCCATGGAAGATGCCGGGCTTCAGGCCGGTTCCGTAGCCCCTGATCGCATCGGCGTGGATTTCGGGGCGAACCTGATGTCGACGCCTCCGGACGCACTTCTGGACGCCGTGGTCAAAGCCAGCGATCGCTCATCTGGCCAACCGGTTTTTGTCTACGACAAATGGGGTGGCGGCCGCTTCGATGGAATGGAGCCGCTCTGGCTGCTGCGATACCTCCCGAACATGCCGGGCTGCCACATCGGGATTGCGTTGGATGCCCGCGGTCCGAATAACTCGATTACTCATGACGAAGCCTCCGGTGGCCTGGTCATTGCCGAAGCAGCGAACTCCATCCGCCGCAATCGTGCTGACGTGATGATCACCGGCGTCACGGGAACTCGAATTCACACGGTCAAAGCCTGTCATTCGTATCACTGGGATGTGCTGGCCGACGGCCCTGCAGAAACTCGCGTTCGCCCGTTTGACAACAATCGCTCGGGTGAAGCGTTGTCGGAAGCGGCCTGCACGCTGATTCTGGAAGCACGCGAACATGCGGAAGCACGCGGTGCAAAGATCCTGGGAACTCTGCTTGGCTGTGGAGCCAGCACGGTTGTGAATCGCGATGGGCACCCGGATGAAGCCACGGCGATTTATCAGGCGGCTTCAGCGGCAATGGCTCGCTCCGGAGTCTCTGCGGAAGATCTGGGCCATGTGAATGCGTGTGCATCGGGTCATCCTCGCCGCGACCGATATGAAGCGGAAGGTCTGCGACGAGTTCTGGGCAGCCATGCTGACAGCGTTCCGGTCACAGCGATCAAGAGTTACACAGGCAGCGCGGGCAGCGGCTCGGCACTCTGCGAAGTGGCAGCTTCACTGCTGGCTCTGCAGCATGGGATCGTCCCGAAGACGCTGAATTTCTCCACACCGGATTCCGAATCACCGTTGAACGTGATCCATGGAGAGCACCTGACAACGTCCAACGGTCTGTTTTTGAAGACAAGCGTGACCCGCATGGGCCAGGCCAGTGCTGTCGTGGTTAAGGTCTGAAACTCTCAACTCCTGAACGTTGATGGTGTCTCTGATGCAGACTGTTCAATCGCTTTGTGAGCAGTTCAAAGTGCCTGGTCTGCATTTTGAGGCGGGCCTGGGCGGCCTGACTAAGGCGATTGTCACAACACCTGTCGCGTCAGGAGAAATCTACCTGCATGGCGCTCACGTGACTTCATGGCAACCGGCGGGACATGAGCCGGTGCTGTGGATGAGCCGATCTTCGCTGTTTCAGACAGGCAAGCCAATCCGAGGCGGAGTGCCCATTTGCTTTCCATGGTTCGGGCCACATGCTTCTGATCCGTCCGCGCCAGCTCACGGTTTCGCGCGAACGGCTCTGTGGGAAGTCACAGAGGCACGAACGACTGCAGAGGGTGGGATTTCGCTGACTCTGCAAACGCGCATCGATTCGTTCTCAGTGCGATTCACTGTTGAGTTTGGCTCTGTGCTGCAGATGGCTCTGACGACAGAGCCGGTGCCCGGCACCAGTACCAGTCAAAGGTTTGAGGATGCTCTGCACACGTATTTCAGTGTGTCGGACGTTCGAAGTGTTTCCATCTCGGGACTTGAGCAGGCTCGGTACATCGATAAGGTTGATGGTGCTGCGGAAAAGTCAGCGACTGGAAACGCGATCGTATTCATGGGAGAAACCGATCGAGTCTATCTCAATACTGTCGCCGAGTGTCAGTTAATCGACCCGGACCGTAAACGCACGATCGTTATTTCTAAATCAGGCTCACAGTCGACGGTCGTCTGGAATCCCTGGATCGCCAAGAGTGCTCGCATGCCGGACTTCGGTGATCACGAGTGGCCGGAAATGGTCTGCATAGAGACAGCCAATGTCGGCAGCAACGCTATAGAGCTGGCACCGAACACGAGTCATACAACGACTGTCGTCATTCGGGTGCAGTAGAGCGTCGGCGCTCTATCACATTGCTTCTGCGGGTCCAGTCCAAACAGATGCCATCGTCGGAGCCTGATCGGCCGAGATTGTGGTCAGGGTGTTCGGCGAGCGGCATCAAGAACTTCTCTGGCCTTCCGTGCAAGGGCCAAAGGAGTAAATGGCTTTTGCAGAAAGCCGACTCGCGCCCCCTCCGGAGGCACTCGGTCTTCCGTATAACCGCTGATATAGAGAACCGGAATGTCAGCTCTTAGAGCATGAATTCTGGTTCTGCGCGAAATGAAGTGCGCGAAGTTAAGTTGATTTGTTGGCAAGGGTTTACGAAGAGTGGTCAACTCGGTCTGATGAGATGAGCAGTGTC
>JBILXT010000202.1:0-12536 GCA_044378235.1 Planctomycetaceae bacterium | reverse complement strand
GGGACATGAATCCGAAGAGAACCGTTCTCCAATGCGTCAACCAACAATCCTTCTTCCCGCAATAATGTGGCGGGATCATTCCTCTTCGTATGAAATTCAATCAAGTCTCTTTGTTTTTTCTCTGCGGTGGGCCGTTGTCGGAACACGGGAACGAAGAAGCTGGCACGCGGCGGAAAAAAGCTCTTCACTCCACTCACATAGAGCGCCCATTCCGTTTGCTGTCGCTTTGAAAGTGTTTGATCGTAAAACGACTCGTGGAATGAATTAGGGAGTCCTGAGGGAAGCACAAAACAGAATCGACCACAAACGTTCCCGCTGAGATCCGTCTCCACTTTGGCCCTGAATCGATCAACGTGAGTGATCAGACTACGAACATCCGTTTCGCCACTTCTTCTGATCCTCTTACACACTCGACATTCAAGCCTGAACTCGACTTCTTCAACCTTTGCAAATCGCTTGTCAATCAAGAGGCATCCGCTGAGCTTATCTGATCGTCCGTCTCGATCTTCGATCAGCAGTTTGACGTTGCCGAATCGGCGGCGCAGAAACCAATGATGAAATCCCAAACAAGTCGCAACCGTGAATCCAACATTGATGCACTGAGCTCCCAGCAGGATATGGTGGACGATCACTTCGTGCAGCGCGGCAATATTTGCTGGCAATGTCGTCGCGCCGGCTGCCACCCAGAAAGAGTTGAGCCGATGGCCGGATCGTGGCGAGATTGAATCATCAAACCATTCCGGAAGCCACCGCCAAGGCTGCTCCGGAAACACCTGCTTGACTTCGTTCAGGTTCGGCAAACGACGCGGCATGAAAGCAAAACCCACGCCACCCGTCACTATCGCAAGCAAAGCCAATAGTGTGAGAACTTCGGAAGGCACATGCCGGAACAAGATCGCCTCATCAGGCCTTCGAGGATTCACAAAGCATATCGTTGGCTGCCCGGATCTGGCATGCTCGATCAACTCATTGCCAAACGCTTTCTGAAACCCGCCAAAGAAATTGTCAAACTCTGCCAGCCAAACACGCTGCCCCAAATGCCGCTTCCCATCCGATTGGTATTCGAATGTAGATTTTGCAGAATACCCGACGCCACGCCTTCGAACAGCAGACCTTCGAACGGCAATCCGCGGATTTCTTGCTTCAAGATGGGCAGAACGAATTGTCGCCTTCGCAGGCGCCCACGTCTGCGCGACGCACCAGAGAAAGAGGAGGTGCTGAATACTGTAAATAAGCCAACAAGAGATGAGCCAGGAAACAACTCCGAATGCAGCCAGCAACAACTCTCCACGAGTAATCGGCCGCAGACGTTTCGGTTGCAGATTGGTATCATCAACGATCATGTCAGACTCATTCTGTTCTCAACGAACCGCGTCCTCGCCACATTTCAAGCCACGGAATATTTCGTTCAATCACAGGATCCTGGCAGATGCGGGCGAGGTCTGAGTAGCGTTGATCATTCATCGCGGTGACTCGATCGATCTTCAAATCAATGATATCCGCAGCCACCTGGCGAGCCAGCGTCTCGGCAGCGAACAATTCGTCATCGGTCCACGTTGCAGCCTCGTAGCCGACTTGACTCAGATCTCCAGGCAGTTGGATATAGCCCAGATGAATGGTGCCCTTGATCTTTAACGACTTAACCAGCAGGCGATACAACGGCAACTGCAGATCAACCCATTCGTCCTTCTTGCGGTGAGTTCTATTCGGCGGTTCAGCCGTTTCACTGGTTTTGTAATCCAGCACTCGCCATTCGCCACTGGATTCATGACGATCGATCCGGTCAACTCGCCCAATCAAATTGACAGGTCGTCCATTCACGTCGGAAAAGTCGTCGCAGACCAGATCCCGCTCAGTGATCGCGATATGCCAGCCTTCCTTCAGGCTTTCAACCTGCCATCGAGCAAATGCGATCAGTCGGCTTTCCAGCATCTTAAGCTGAACACTGACCGTCGCTGATCGAGACCTGCCAAAACGCCCCAATGATTCACGATGCAGCTCCTGCAACAGATACGTTTCGATCGCTTCGGTGCTGCGGGATTCACGAAAGTCGGACTGCCCAAAACTTTTGAGCACATCATGCATCAAACTTCCGAACGCTGGCGCGTTGAGTTCTCTGACGTCGTCTTCGATGGATCGAAGTCGTAATTCACGACGCAGAAAATATCGATACGGACACTGCAGGTATTCTCGAAAAGCCGTAACGGGAATCTCGGTCGGAGCAGCGGGCACATCAATAGGCTGCGGTACGATGAACCCACTCAGACGCGGCATTGACTCTGCGGAATTCTCGACAGCGATCTCCGCCGTCGACGCACTCTCCGCCACATAATCCGGGTCGTAGAATCTGCGAACTCGTTCGGGAATCGAACGAGGATCTGCGGCAAACCAAAGGCGACTGGGCGACAACGGATTGCCCTGCACATCGGTTCGGCCTTTGATCAGCACTACCTTGCGACGACTGCGCAGGACCGACGTCATCGCATAAGCATCGCGAGCATAGCGGCGGCGATTATCTGTCAGCTCCAGTCGCGTTCGCAGACTGTTGGGCATAAACGCATCGGAGTTCATCGACTCCGGAACTTTGCCTTCGTTAAAGCCGGTCAGAATAAGTACCGGACTGTCGTCGAGCGTCAGCTCAAGCCAGCCGAGCAGCTCCACCGCATTCTTGTCGGCTTCAGGAGGAATCGTGTCGTCAGCAATCTGCTTGAGCAACAATTGCAGAGACTGACTGGCCGAACACAAGGGCAGGGCGGCCGAAGGAATTCTTTGCAGCTGTTCATTCAGATCCTGAAGCTTAGTCACACATTCGACGATGCCTCGATCCGCCGCCGATTCACTGTGCAGCTCGCGATCGCCATAGATCGTCGCGAGAACTCGCACCGCCCCTTCGGCCCACTCCGATAATGGGCGACGCTGTTCAAGTTGCTGAGTCAATGACGAATGTGCAGCATCAGCCAATTCGTCCAGTGTTCTTTGACGAAACTTTCTGACGGGCTGTTCCTTTTGAGGTTTCAACCGTCCCACTGCAGAACCCGAATATTCGGCCGAATAGGCATCTGCGACCAGGCAACGGAGCAGGGCTTCTGCGGAACGGCAAACTTCGGCAACCAGAATTCGCCGCGGAGCAGTTCCCAGCATTTCACCGGGCGTCACCTGCAGATGATCGATCATGTATTGATCAAGTTCGCTGAGCCAAACATCACACTTCGCAAGAGCATCGTCATCGTTGAGAGTGTTGGAAAGATTCTGAGTGATCCAGTCGTTCACGTCTGGATGTCGCACCAGATCACTCAGCGTTGCAAAGTCCGCCGGCATGTCATCTCGCGCGGAGGCGATATGCAGCGCGAGAGACTGCAGGAGTCGAAACGGACGAGTTTCCGAGACATACATTCCAACCGGCCATTGTCCCGTGATTCCAGCATCGGCGATGGACTGCAGCAGAGTCGGAACCATCGTGTCATCAGCGACTCCGATCGTGATGTCGTCGGCTCGATAAACACCGTTGTGAGACGCGAGTTCTTCCATCGCTGCCCGCGCCTGCTCGGCTGGTGATCCTGTGATGCGGGTCGATTCGAGCTTGATATCGAGCTGACGGTTCTCCCAGACGTCAGCTTTCACACATCCGTATTCATCAAAATCGTCCTGCTCCGATTCGGCCGCATGAATCAGCGAGGTAACTCGGTCGGCGACCTGATCGAGCATTCGCCGAATGATGCGATTCATGTCGACCGTACCGATCAGAATGATGTCGCAATCTGTTCGGCATTCATTCATCTGCACCGCGATCAATCGCGCGGCCTGTCGATCCCAGAGCTGCAGATCATCCATCTGGACGAGGTACTCTGACTGAATCCGTCGCAGAGCTTTCCAGCGTTCCGCTTCTTCCATGTCGCCAGACTGAGCCAGCTTCTCGTGGACCTCATCGAACTCCAGTCCTTCGGCCGCAAGTTCGTTGTGTTGTTTTCGCAATGACTCACACAGGGCCATCCAGGCTGGCACAGAATCTTCATCCGGGCGATGCGGGAGGGCCGCTCGGATTTCTCCATGCGGCACCGCATAGAGAGCTTTCCGCCAGACCAGCAACTGAGTCAGATCGTCCGCGAGTTTTTGCTTCTGCGGATAAAGCATCTCCGGAAAACGCGTGAACGTCACCATTCTCGGCGGGATCAGCGCCGGCCATCTCGCGCCGGCTCGCTGCACCAGAAGTTCCAGCATGCGACGAGCGGCCCGGCGTCCGGGAAATACCAGGATCACTTTCGACAGATCCAATTGATCTCCGTTTGCGTATCGGGAAATCAAGTAGTCAACAGCGTTCAACAACGCGGGCTTGGAGGGATCAAGAAAATGGCGAGTAACAGGCATTCGATGCTTCAGCGTAGTCTAAGTGGTTTACTGGAACGACAAATGAAGTCACATTAGATGATCAGTGCCATAATGCCCCCGCTCCCCCAATTTTTTTGCGGATTTAGCGTCGTCTAGATGTGCCGCGTGGACGCAAACAAATTGGGGGAGAGGGTCGGGGTGAGGGGGCCGTTTTAAAACGCTTCCATCCCACAAAGCCCCCTGATCCGGCCTATCGGCCACCCTCTCCCCCGAAGGGGAGAAGGGACTTCGGTGAATTCTGAGTCTTTGAACCTGTCGCTGTCCATCTAGCCCCCTACATAAGCGAGAACAACAAGCGATCATCCAAAGAAAACTTTGCGCCGGTTTTCCGCAAGTTACTTCTTGTCGAGCGCAAAGCGACCGTGTTCAGCCGCCATCATGAGCACCAGATAATCGAGGCGAGCAGCGTTTGCGATCTTGGAGAAATTGATGCCGTCCATCGTGTCAGTCGTCTTGTGATAATGAGGATTGAAGCCTCCGAAGAGAAATGTCACAGGAATCCCTTTCTCGGAGAACGACGCATGATCGCTGCGTCCATCGACACGATTCTCTTCATCGTACTCAAAGACGAATCCAACGGACTTGTTAGCCGTCTCCACCGTCGCATGCAGCTCGGCCGAATGATCCTTGCTGCCCACAAGATGAATGGTATTGGCATTCTCCGATGCTGGCTCAGAAGAGGACTCCTCATTGCGACCAATCATGTCGATGTTCAACATGCAGATCATATCACTCAAAGGTTTCAACGGATGGGCCACATAATGCTTGGAGCCCAGGAGACCTCGTTCTTCGGCACAGAACGCCATCAGCAGCACACTTCGCTTTGGCTTGATGGGATTCGTGTGAATCGCTTTGGCCACTTGCAGAATTGCCGCAGAGCCTGAACCGTTGTCGTCAGCCCCCGGGAACAATTCACCACGCTGGACTCCCAGATGATCCAGATGAGCGCCGACGCAGATGTATTCTTGCCGCAGTGTTTCATCGGAGCCGGGATACCAGCCTACGACATTGGGCACATCAATCGCCTCGCGATCGATCACCAGTTTCGACTTCACCGTTTGGGAAGACGTAACGACCAGGTTTCGCGCGGGAGTTGCATCGCCAAAGAATGACGCGTTGAGACCGCATTTGCCGGCCAGTTGATTTGCTGCGGCGGCGGTCACCATCGCGACGGGAATCGTGCTGGGAGTTTGCTCCGATTGATTCACCGCTTCGTTTCGCACGCGAGCTTCATCCGCCACAATCAGGACGCAGGCAGGGCGAGACTTCAGAATGAACGCATCGTCCCAACTGATTCTTCCCTCGGCCTGAATAATCAGAAGGCGGCCCTCCATCGAACCTTCAACCGGCGCGAGCCGTTCCTTCGTCACGGTGGCCAATGTGACTGGCAGTTCACCTTCGTAGGTTCCTGCAAAGTCACTGATTCCCAACGACTTCCCAGCAATCACTTCTTCGTCACCGACTCGAAAATAGCATTGGTCAGGCTGAGTCAACAGTTTGATGAAGGGGACACCCTGATACCAGGATCCATCTGTCCCGCCCGGCTGGAACCCATAGGACTCCAGTTTTGAGGCAAACCAGGCAGCCGCCTTGAAGTAGCCTTCCTGCCCCGTGCCTCGCCCCGACATTTCCCCTTCGACCAAAGTGGACAGCAGTTCCTCAGATTCTTTTTCGGTGATACTTTCAAAGCCGACACGGAAACTGTCGGGCACTGGAACCGTCGTCGAATACGGGCCATCCGCCACCAACGCCGACGTGAAAGCAACGCATAACACCGCAGCGCAGAGGAAGATATGGCGGCAGGCAGTTATCACGGTGGCGGCTTTCTATCAAACAGGAAGGACCCTGAGGCGGGCAGAAGGAGGATGTTTCCAGCCTTTTAACGCCAACAATCCCTATTCACCAGCGAACTGGCCCAGACTTCCCAGACCTCTGCCCAATGAGTTTTCGGGTGAAAACTCCGGGGAAAACGGAGTTCTCCAGATCCGACAATACACGCCCGCGTTTGCATCGGTTATCTTTCCCCGCTTGTTTCCAGCCGCTGGACGTGGTCGCAGAAACTCTGCGCCCGGAATATGCTCCACAACATGGACCAAGCCTGCCTCTGCACGCTGTCCGTGGGACTTTGAACGCATTTTTATGGAATTCGCGAGTCATCTCGCGATCTGCCCTTATGGAAAATCGCCGACTTTTCTCGTTCCTCCTGACTTCGATGGCCTTCCTCTGGCTGTGGACTGCCGTTATTCAGCCCAAGTTCTTTCCAGTTCCCGTGAAGAAGCCAGCGGCACCTCCAGCTGCCGAAGCAGCTGATTCCGGAAGTGGCAGCGGTAGCGGTGAATTGAGCGCCGCAGGAGCGACGGATGAGAAACCAGCGTCGGAGTTGGTGATTCCGGACCATCCACTGGAACAAGTCACTCTCGGCTCATCAGATCCTGAGAGCGGTTATGCGTTGAATGTTGACCTCACCTCGGCCGGTGCGGCTGTCGCGAGCGTTTCGTTGACGGCGCCGCAGTATAAAGATCTGGAAGACAGAAAAGTTCCTGCTCGAATTTTGGGCAACAACCTGACTGATGACAAAACGTTCTCCACAGCAATTCTGGTCATCGATCGTCAACTGTCGTCAAAAAAACAAACGCTTGAGTCAGCAAACTGGAAACTGGTTGAAAAGACCGAAACCGACACTGTAGCCACGGCGATTTTCGAGTACGACGCTCCGGACGGAACGTTGCGAGTTCGCAAGACGTTCTCACTTCCGCGGCTGAAGGTTCGAGGCAAAGAACTCGTTCAGGCCTGGCACTCCGACCCATCGTTTTATACGGTTGAGGTGGCTTTGGAAGTAATCAACCTGAGCGACTCACCACGCACATTTGATTACGAAATTCAGGGGCCGGTCGGTGTGCTATTCGAGAATGAAGAGCACACTTCGAAGTATCGCGACCTGCATCTCGAGTTTGTCGATGAGACTAAAGCCGCGACACTCCCGGCGAGCACCGTTGTCGACTACTGCGACGACCTTGAAGAGGAACTGGGGCGACCATCAACTCCGGCGGAGCAAAAGAATAAGCTGCGTGAAGATCATGAGTGGACGTCGCCCTTCCGCTATGCAGGCATTGACGTCCAGTTCTTCGCTGCCTTGGTTGCTCCGCTGGATGATCGAACTCCGGAAGAGCAGGCGGAAAAGAAATGGCTGGACCGCACTTACCCTGTGCTGATCGCTCGGCATTCAGGAGAACCGCGGAAGTCTGATATCAGCTTGCGAATGACATCGATGCCGATTGTTCTGCAGGCAAAAAATGATTCTGTCGTCCACAAGTATGCATTCTTCGTGGGGCCGAAACATCGTGAGCTGCTGGACCCTCTGCCTTTTCAGGCGAGCCAGGTACTCAACTACGGAATGTTCGGCTTCGTTGCTCGCATTATGCACTACTTGCTGGACACGTTTTTCAGCCTCGGGATGCCCTATTACCTGGCCATTGTGTCACTGACCGTACTGGTCCGAGGCTGCCTGTTCCCACTGTCACGCAAGCAGGCCATCATGGCAGCTCGCCAGAAGGAACTGCAGCCTCAGCTGACGCTGCTGAAGGAAAAGTACGCCGACGACAAAGAGAAACTCGCACGAGCACAGATGGAACTGTGGCGAAAGAATGGCATCAATCCTCTAAGCGGATGTCTTCCGTTGTTCCTGCAGTTGCCCATCTTTGTTGGCCTCTATACCGCTTTGAATTCAGCGGTAGACCTGCGACTTCAGAGCTTCCTGTGGATCGAGAATCTGGCCGGTCCAGACGCCTTGTTCCGGCTGCCATTTGCGTTGCCATTCGGACTTGGGGCTGACTTCAGCATCCTGCCGCTCTGCACGGTGGCCCTGTTTCTGACTCAACAGAAAATGTTTATGCCGCCTGCTCAGGATGAACAGCAGGAGATGCAATACAAGATGATGAACATGATGACAGGTGTGATGGGCATCATGTTCTGGCATCAGCCAGCCGGCCTGTGCCTTTACTTCATCGCATCCAGCCTCTGGAGCATTGCCGAGCGAAAGCTGCTGGGAACCGGAAAGCTGACTCCAGCAGGCCCGTCCGTTGAGGTCATCATGCCAGATGAACAGCCAACTACGAAGCCAGCAAAGAACCCGTCAGCCCAAGCATCAGCTCAGGCGACTGCCGCCAAACCGCCGGGCTTCCTGCAACGACTTCTCGATGCCGCTGCTGAAGCGCAGAAAAACGCTGAGCAGCAACGAGAAAAGAATGACAAAAAAGGCAAGAACAACGGCAAGAAGAAGTAACCATCAAAAAGGCCCGTCCACCCGGACGGGCTTTTTTTTGTCGCAACAGGCCGCAGCAAGCAAAATCCTTCGGTCCCGGAACGGCGAGTTGACTTCATCGGTCGCTGACGCAACGGATTAGGATTAAATCAACACGCAGCAAATCTTTCGGTCACCAAATTTTTCGGTCGTATCGGCATCCTTTTATCTCCCGACACGCTGAGTCGTAGTAACTCCGGCGGAGAGATTCGGGAAAGCGTTTGCCCTACATTCTTCTCTCCGTAAATCCCTCGCTGACACATGGCGAAGTCACGTGTTTGCGGCCATCACAACCCGAAACGTAAGTGAGGGATTGAGTCGTCGCATTTTACAGGTGTCTCCGCAAATCCCTCGCTGACGCGCTGACGCGTCGGGTTATGATAATCCCCTGTGCCTTCGGCCCGTTGATCCCAGACAGAGTGTCGCTTTTGCTACGAGCCTGCGAGCGACGTTCAGGACCGCAGCATCCGCACCGGAACTCCGCGATCGGCCATAAACTGCTTGGTTTCCTCAATCGTATACGTGCCATAGTGGAAGATGCTCGCGGCCAATGCTGCACTGGCTCCCCCTTTGGTCACGGCCTCGTAAAGGTGCTCCGGGCATCCGGCTCCGCCACTAGCCACGACCGGAATCTTGACTGCATCGGCAACGGCCCGAGTAATCTCCAGGTCGTAACCGTCTTTCGTTCCGTCAGCATCCATGCACGTCAGCACGATTTCCCCGGCCCCCAGCCGTTCCACTTCCTGTGCCCATTCCACAGCCTGCAGGCCAGTCGGAATACGTCCGCCGTTGATGTGCACATCCCAGAACTCTTTGCCGTCCTTCTGGATCCGCTTCGGGTCGATGTTCACCACAATGCACTGGCTTCCAAATTTCAGAGCCGCCTCGCGGACAAAATCCGGGCTCTTGACTGCCATCGAGTTGATCGAAACCTTGTCACATCCCGCATTCAGGAGTCGTCGGATATCGTCGACAGTTCTGATCCCACCCCCGACGGTCAGCGGCATAAAGACCTCTTCGGAAGTTCTCGCCACGACTCCAAGAATAATGTCGCGTTGTTCATGGCTGGCGGTAATGTCCAGAAACACCAGCTCATCAGCTCCCTGCTGCTCGTACTTACGAGCGATCTCGACGGGATCGCCGGCATCCTGCAGATTGACAAAATTGACCCCCTTGACGACTCGACCTGCATGAACGTCAAGACAGGGAATGATTCGCTTTGCCAGCATTGATGTTTCCAGACTCCAGAAGCGTGAGCGGTGGTTGACTGTCAGCACCGCAGCTATAGTTTCCGTGATTCTTCCGGGATCTTTCAACCGTCCTGATGGTTCCGATCCTGGATTCGCCGATTCGGTGACACCCTGCCAGACTCTTCACGAATTTGAGTATCCCGATGAATTCCGCCTCCCTATGGACTCGTTCTGTTCACGTTGAGCTGGGTTCGCGAAGTTACGAAATTGGAATTGGTGAAGGCTGTCTGTCCCACGCCGCTGCAGCGATGGGTTCCTGGATGGGCGGAAATGCAGTCGGAAAACTGCGATTCCTGATCGTGGCCGATGCATCTGTCCAGAATCCGCATGGTGCTGCCGTTCAGAAAAGTCTGGAAGCAGCCGGAGCGGAAGTACGCACAGCCGTTGTGCCGTCGGGAGAACAGTCAAAGTCATATGCTCAAATGCAACTGCTATATGATCAGCTCGTCGACATGGCGGCCGATCGACGCACGATTGTCGTGGCAGTCGGAGGTGGTGTAACCGGTGATCTGGCTGGCTTCGTGGCCGCCACCTATGCGCGAGGCCTGCGATTTGTGCAGGTTCCGACGACGCTGCTCTCCATGGTGGACAGTTCTGTTGGCGGAAAAACAGGAATCAATCATCCTCGAGGAAAAAACCTGATCGGTGCTTTTCATCAGCCGATTGGAGTTTTGATTGACCTTACGACACTGAATACGCTACCCGACCGCGAATACAGATCCGGGCTGGCTGAAGTCGTGAAGTATGGAGTGATTCTCGATCACGAGTTCTTTGATTACCTGGAAAAGAACGTTGAGGGCCTGAACGCGCGCAGTCCGGAAGTTTTGCGGCATGTCGTTGCTCGCAGTTGCGAACTCAAGGCCGACGTTGTTCGCCAGGACGAATATGAAACCACCGGCCTGCGGGCCGTGCTGAATTACGGTCATACCTTCGGCCATGCTTTTGAAGCACTCTCTGGTTATGGCGGACTTTTGCATGGCGAAGCCGTCTCCATCGGAATGATCTGCGCCAGTCGGCTGGCTGAATCCTTAAATCGAATCACGTCCAAAGAAACTGCTCGTCAAACAGAGTTGCTGATTCGGCTGGGACTTCCCGTCGAAGTCCCGAAGGAACTGCACAGCCGCCAACAGGACATCGTGAATTGCATGATGCTCGACAAGAAGACGGAAGGCCGGGAACTGAGGTTCGTGCTGCCATCCCGCATCGGCCATGTTGACGTCGTTAAGGGTGTGATGCCGGAACAAGCTTTGAACTGCCTGTGAATTCAAGACCTGTAAAGATCTGTTGACAATTGGACTATGCAGAGTGTCCAGAGTTCTTTCGCGATCGCCAGCTTCCGCCGAGAACCGCACATACGCTGCCACAGAATCGCACGCCTCAACATGTTGCAGCCACGGAACTTAACGACGTCTCGAAGGGAAACCCCTTAGGGAAAAAAAAGATTTGGGCCTGATGGCACAGTGTTGGCATTCCTCATCACCGTGTCAGGTAACTCTGTGTGATGCTGAGACAGCAAACGGGATGAATGCTGTGAAGCTTGCGGAGTCTGCGACTTCCGTGAATGAATGAGCTTTGGCCAAAGACATTCCTCCACACGACCAGTTGCCGGGCATAACTCTCTCTCGTTTCTCTCTCTGATTATGTTGAAAGATCTCTACAATGTTGAAAGATCTCTACAATGTTGAAGACTCTCTGGAATGATGAAGCTGGTGTAATTCTGTCCGCTGAACTCGTGCTCGTCAGCACGATCCTGGTTCTCGGCATGATCGTTGGTCTCGTTGAGCTGCAGTGCTCAATCGTTGCCGAACTGAGCGACCTGTCAAGCGCTTTCGGTAACCTGAACCAGTCTTACGAGACATCTGGTTTCGGTAGCTCAAAGGGCGGAAATCAGTTCAAGGCCCGCACTTACGGTGCTGCTTACACCGACCGTGCTGATACCTGCGACTGTGACGCTAACCTGAGCATCGTTTGCACAGACATCGGCGAAGTTCAGAAGTAATCACTACTAACGCGGTGAGCTTCTGCTCAAAATCTGAAAAGGCCGGGACTTTGGTCTCTGCCTTTTCTTTTGCACGGTTTAGACAGAACGACACCTCACCCACAATAATCGATTCCCTTCAAGAGTCATACTTCAAGCCAATATACCGAACATTAAGAAGCCTGAGGTATCTTCTAACTTC
Organism: Planctomycetaceae bacterium; assembly: GCA_044378235.1. Classification (GTDB taxonomy): domain Bacteria; phylum Planctomycetota; class Planctomycetia; order Planctomycetales; family Planctomycetaceae; genus SXXK01. The sequence continues at coordinate 420 of JBILXT010000202.1, read as the reverse complement.
TCACCCAGTCTTCGCGAGTTCAATAGCTGCTTCTAAAGCCATCGTCGACATGTTCAAATGAATCAAGCTCCGATGTGTGTGTAAAAGAGAGTTAACATTCGGACAATACGAAGTGTTGCTGATCATTAGCATTATCACCACAAGCGGTGGGTTCCAATCTGACAACACGATGACGCACATTTCCCCCAAGCCCAGACAGTGAAACAACTTCCAGCGAGGCACTGGGGACACTCTTGCACAGAAACACGAATTCCAAACCTGTCGGCACGGTGTTGGCATTCCTCAACATCATGGAAGGTGACTCGGTGTGAGACTGGATCAGCAAACATGATGAATGCTGACAAGCCTGCGGAAGTCCTCGACTTCCGTGAATGAATGAGCTTTGGCCAAAGACATTCGTCCACGAGAACGGTTGCCTGA
>JBILXT010000201.1:0-12552 GCA_044378235.1 Planctomycetaceae bacterium | reverse complement strand
TTCGAAGAACAAATGAGTCTCTCTGACGGATGACCATTGCAGCAGTTCGTCAAACTCCGGGTAGAGAGTTTTGTCCGGTGTGGTTGCGTTGATGTCTCGAAGACTTAACCATTGTCCCGTGAAGTTTTCGGTAAAGGCCTGAGCCTTTGAGTGTTGCAGCATTCGCTCCACTTGATCACGCAGAGTCTGCGGCTGATGCAATTCCTGCTTCTCGGCCAGCGACAGCAGCGTTTCATCAGGCGTCGTACTCCAGAGGAAATAAGACAGCCGCGACGCCAGAGCGTAGTCATCCAGCGGGCCTTTTGATTCCCGAAGATAAAGGAACTTCGGAGAAGTCAGCACGGCCTTGATCCCGATGCGGAAGGCCTCTTCAAAAGTCTGGCCGGAATTCAGAGCGGCTGCAACAAGTTCTGCGTAAGGGCGTTCTTCGCCAGACAGTATTGGACGACGGAATGCTTTGGGGAGGAGCTTCTTGAGGAGGCTTTCTGCATCTGCCAACGTACCTGTCTTTGGATTCACATCTCCGTAGACTCGGCGATAACTTTCTGTTGGCCACTTTTCCGAAAGCGGACCTTCGACTTCTATCCAATGGATGTGCAAACCAGGACCGGGATACTCCTGCATCGTTTCCTGTTTCAGATATACGAACGGAAGAGCAACGGGAGTCACCTTGATAGTGTCATTTTTTGCCAGCAGTTTCTCCTCGAACTCAATGATGCCTGGTTCTCCTGGCGGAGCGTCGAAATAGCCCAGATGCCGAGTTGGATTGCCGCTGACAACAAAGTTGCCCAGCAATGCGGCCATTGGCAGAGGTGTGTCTGAGTTATGAGCAGACGCTGAGATGCGAAATCGATATCGTCCAGGAGCCGGAGCTCTAAACTTTCTGAGATCTGATGCTGAGTCTCCACCACTACGAAACAGGATAACACCTTCTTCCTGCTTCCATGTTCCGGCCAGAAACCACTTCGGCAATGAGTCATAAAGGTCGAATCGTTCTGTCCGGCTTTCCTCCGCATGAACAGGAGCAATCGCTGCATTCACGACAGCATCGGCCGCTTCCAGATAACGTTCGATCAGAACCGGCGAAACATTTAGTGCCTCGCCCACATTGTCGAAGCCGTGGGAGATCGTATCTTCCGGAAGCATGTCCCTGACAGAGACGTCAACGTCGAACAAATCACGAACAGTGTTTTCGTATTCGACGCGATTCAGTCGTCGCAGAATGACACGGCCATCAGAGCGGTTTGCGATCGCCGCGGAATCAAGATTCGCTGCAAGTGCCCGAAGAAAACTCGTGATCTGTAATTTGCTCGGCTGGGGGTTCCCCAATGGTGGCATCTCACCAGAGCGAACGCGGTTCAGGATATGCCGCCATCGCTCATGGTTCGAGCGTTGCGAAACATCGGTATCCAATTGATCAAGACGAAGATTACCTTTTGCGACGTCAGAGCCATGACATGACACGCAGAATTCACGAAGAAAGGGCTGTGCGCTGCTCGAAAAATCCTCCTTGATGGTGTCGGGAGTTGCCGTCTCTTCTTCGCCTGCTTGAACGACATTTGCGGACAGCAGCAGGATCAAAATCAGATTCAGTAATGTTGTTTGACCCAGCATCGAAGAGCAGTCCTGATTTCTGGTTGTGCGGATCTTTCAAAATCGAGTATCCCAGGTTTGCTGACGAGTGAGTCTTGTTGCATCTGGGTACGGGAAGAATCTGTGGGCTAACGAAGTTTCGCTGCTGGAGTTTCTCGAAAAATGCGTAAGCCCACAAGCAGAATGCAGAATGCGGCAAAAGCACCGCCGACCATTCCGGCGATGGTTGGCCAATGGCTAAAGACCATTCTCAGTCGCAAGCCTTCCCAAAGGTATCCCCAGGTGCAGAGAACCAGAAACGCGGCGATACATAGGTAGGGACCGAACGCCACAAATGCGCGGCCGGTGAGGATGCGACCGCCGAGTCCCAAAACCAGTCCCACGAGCGGAGCGATGGCTAACGCGCAGAGCGTGGGCTGCCATCCAAGAAATGCGCCGATCATTGCCATGAGCGTAACATCTCCAAAACCAATCGCCGGAATCCCGAGGATCAGACGCGACGCGATGCGAGCCATCCACATGAGTCCGGCTCCCATGACAGCCCCGGATATGCTCCACACGAATCCATGGAGATGTTGATGTCCCTTCATCCATTCGGGAAGATAGGGGCCAAAATGCGGCACCGTAACGGCAGGATTCTGTGGGCTTAGAATGGGCATGTTGTCATAGCTCCAGTCAACCCAGACGTGAATAAGTTGTAGCTCGCCGCTGAGCGTTGCGGTGATGATTGCAAACAGGGCTCCTCGAACGACAACCGAATCAAAGATTGAGTAGTCGAGATAGTCAGTTGTTGTAGCTGTCGCCAGAAGGAAGATGAATATCAAATGAAAGGGAAGGCGATTCTGCCACAGCGATTGAGAAGGCTGAACTTCGACGACGGTTTGGCAGCTTTGCGTCAGGAGAAGCCATCCGAAACCCGCAAAGGCCATGGAGATTGCGAGAGTGGCCCAGAAAGGCCAAAGTCTGTCCGGAGCTTTACACGAGGGGCAACGGATACCCGGGTACCAGAGCAGCAACTGGCGAACGTGGGAAAACGATTGATTACAGGAGTCGCAGCGGCGCAGGCCGGCTCGAATCGAATCCTCAATCAGTGCGACAGCCCAGACGGAAGAAACTCGTCCGGCCGTAAGGCCGATAATCAGCAGGAGAAGCAAAAATTGAATGCTCATAGATTCTGCCGGGAAGGCGTATTGCAGGTTTCGAAAGGGCAGTATTCTTTGATGTGATTAATTTTTAAGCTTGCTGTTTAATTTGAGTGCAACGTGTCACCTGAACACCACAGATCAGGTGGACTTACGCGACGGCATAGGACTTGCAATGACGTTTTTTCAATTAGAAACCAAGTTCCTGTGAAGCCGTAGTTGAATTCGACGGAGTGTTTGGCCGTACTGATGGATCTGATCAATGCTGTTTAATTGGCATTGTTTCGGCGGGGCGGTGAACTGGCTGGTCTTTCTTATTGGCGTGAAGTACAAGTTTCCAGGTTACGTCGAGCACAGATTTCCTGATGTGCTTGATTTTCAGTCGACAGGGGTCAAGGCAGAGATCATGAAAAAGCTTGAGGCAGTTATCCGTCACTATAAGCTCGAAGACGTCAAAACAAAGCTCACCACGATTGGCGTTCAGGGAATGACGGTCTCCGAGGTGCGAGGTTTTGGTCGCCAGCGAGGTCACAAAGAGACCTACCGCGGTGCAGAATACACTGTAGATTTCATGCCCAAGGTGAAGCTTGAAGTCATCGTCAACGACAATGAAGTCGAAGGTGCGATCAACGCCATTTGCGAAGCCGCTCGAACCGGTCAAATTGGAGACGGAAAGATTTTCCAATACAATTTGGAGCAGGTTGTGCGAATCCGAACAGGCGAAACCGGAACCGACGCCATTTAATTGTGGCGGTCACTGAAGCTCAGTGCTGATTTTCAGTTCCACCGATTACAAAATGAGACTCAGGATTGTGTTGTCGGCAGACGATTGCCGAATTACACTGCGTCTCTTCGTCTCCCCGCTGGGATCATCCCAGTCCGTCGGGCGGCCTGCTGATCGTTGGATCTTATGCGGGCTTTACGGGGTTCGTGCCCGCAGTCAGTGTTTCAGTTAAAGGCTGTAAGTCGTTACATGGCAACAATTTCCCGCGCAGATCTGAAGAAACTTCGTAAACGCCGTGCTCGTCTGAAAAAGAAAAAGATGAGCTGCATGTTTACTGGGCATGGTGAAGTGCCACGTCCAGTGTATGTGGACTACAAGGATCTGAAGACCCTGCGAAATCTGATTGATCGCGAAGGTCGTATTCTTCCACGACGCCGAACAGGCACCACTGCTCTGTATCAGCGTGCTGTTCGAACCGCTGTCCTGAGGGCTCGGTTTATCGGTTTGCTGCCGTTCGTGGCAGAGGAATAATATTTTTGCTATCTGCGAGCTTAAGGCCACCTGAGGAATCAGGTGGCCTTTTTTGTTGGCGATCGCCTTTGCGACCTGATGAGAAGGTAGTTCTGGAGGTTTGGGGATTTTGGCTCTGGTTTCGAGAGGCTGATGGCAGATCAAGTTGGAAATTCGGGCTTGGCGATGTTCATTTTTCCTGAATGGAGAGTTCACGAGTAACCCTCCCAGGGATATATTCAGCCAGCCAGCGTTCAGGTTCGTCATCTCCTTGAAATAGGGATTCAGGGGCCGTGTATGAGCAAAGCAGAGCCGCGTACGAAGTTGATAGAGGCCGTTCTCTCTATGATGTTGGTTTTGTGGTCTGGCTTCTGTCAGGCTGATGATGAGGCCAGTCGTGGAAAGGTGGAGGCATCCAGCAGGGTTGATCAACTGCAACCGACTCACAAGCAGGCCCGGGTTATTCGGCCAATGCTCGAAGGTCGTCCGGTCGCGTTAAACACTTTCTGCCTTGATCAGTCGGGAAATATCCTTGCTTGTGTCGGAGGCAGTAGCGTTCAGTACACCGTCAACAAAGATGGTTCGCAGGAGGCGAAGACCGTCGAGCAGCCCCGGCAACTCCAATGTTATGATCCTGAGGGCGCCTTGGTTCGCTCGGTTGATTTGCCCTTCAAGCCAACGGCGATCAATGTTGCAGCCAATGGAGTGGTCTTCGTCGCGGGCGAAGGAAAAATCGCGCGCATTGACTCCGAGGGACGCGTGCAGGCAACGGCGGATTCGCCTCATATCGGCAGCCTTGAGGACTTCAAGCAGCGGATTGAGACTGCCGCAAAGAAGCAACTTGAGGAGAATTCGGCTCGTTATCGTGAGCAGTTAGCTCGTATCGATGAGCGGATCAAGGCGTTAAAGGAGACTCCGGAGGCCGACCGTACCGAAATTGATGCCCGCCGGCTCACAACCTATGAAAAGCAGAAGGAGCTTTACGAGACTCAGATTTCCGCATTGAAAGAATCCAGCTCAGGCTCCAATTCTTTATCACTCGCGATGTCTCGTAAGCTTGGTATCACTGCTTTGGCTGTTACGAGCAAAGATGTTTTTCTGTGTGCGTATGCTGTGGAAGGATCTGGCTTTGAAGTCTGGCGAATGACGCACGAATTTTCCGATCCAACCAAGGTGGTCGAGCGGCTGGGAGGGTGTTGTGGTCAGTGCGATATTCAAGCGACTGAGACTCACCTGGTTCTGGCCGAAAACACAAAGTTCAAGGTGGCATTGCTGGATCGCGATGGTGAGCGATTGATGGACTTTGGCAAAGGTGATCGCAAGGCAGTCGATGGATTTGGAAGTTGCTGCAATCCGATGAATGTTCGTTGTTGCGACAACGGAGATATCCTGACGGCGGAATCGAGCATCGGGACGATCAAGCGATTCAACAAGGCTGGTGAGCTGATCGGAGTTGTAGGCAAGGCGAAAATCGGCGGTGGCTGCAAACATGTGGCAGTGGCATTCGATGCGAAGCGCGATCGCTACTACATGATGAATGTCGACAAAGATCACATTTGCGTACTGGTACCTAACTCCGAAGCCCCGGAGATCACTCCTGATGAAGCGCTGGCGAAGCAGGCTCGTGAAGGGTTGGGGCAGAAACTAGTTGGCTCGTGGTCCGTGGACGGGAAGACGCCAGAGGATGAAAATGCCACTGCGAAGGTCGGAGTGGAAAACTCTGAGGCAAAATCGAACTCAAAGCTGATCAGTGCCTCTCGGGTTCGTCTAAGCAGTGATCCTTATTCCTCGTCGTTCCTGAATTTTGAGGCTGATGGCAATCTGATTACTCGTGGAGGCAGATCTGCTGGGGTGGATCAGGGTTGGGAGTGCATCCGACAGGACGGGAACACGCTTTATGTCTCGAAGATTCAGGGAAACATCCAATACTACGAATACAAGATCGAATTCGTGACGGACGACGAAGCGACGATTTCTCTGCTCCATAACGAACGAGTGCTCAGCAGCAATCGCTATCAGCGAATGCTTGGGGTTCCGGCAGAGGCGGCCGAAAACTCCGGAAAAACAGAATAACGCCGTCGACATGGCACTCTGATGGCGTGTCGAATGGATGCTTCCTCATCGCAAGTCTGTCCTTGAAATCAACTGGAATTGGCCAATTCACAATGCGTGGAGCTTAGCTCCGTACCGACTCTTGTTCCGGGCGTGGTTGCCGCCGGACCGAATTCTTAATCCTCTGCTGGAAATGTTACGGATGAAACGACATCAGTTGAAACACATCGCAACGTTCCTTTTGGCCGCATCATTTCTCTTGTTGCTTCGTGGGAGCACTATCGCGGCAGAAAAGGAGTTCACCTCGACACATAAACAAGCTCGTTTTGTCAAGCCGATGCACGAGGGAAAGCCAATTGTTCTGAATACGTTTTGCCTCGACAAAGACGGGAATCTGCTGGCTTGCGTTGGTGGCGATAACGTTGAGTACGTACTGAATGACGATGGCTCGCAGGAGGCAAAAACTATCGCCGCCGCAAAGTTGCTGCAAGTGTACTCACCTGAGGGCGAATTGATTCGCAGCGTTGAATTGCCCTTTACGCCTACAGCATTGAATCAGGCTCCCGACGGTTCGATTTTCGTTGCGGGTGATGGAAAGGTTGCTCGACTTGGCGACGAATGGAAAATCGTCAGCACTGCTGATTCGCCACATATCGGCGACATGGAGACATTCAAGCAGCGAGTGCAGGAGGGAGCGAAGAAACAAGTTGATGAAATGACCGAGATGTTTCGAGAGCAGGTCACGAGTATTGAAGAGCGCATTAAGAAGCTGAAGGAAAAGCCGGAAGCCGAACTGACAGATCGGGATAAGAAACGTCTGGCGACATATGAAGAACAAAAGGCTCTTTATGCAGACCAGCTGAAATCGACGGAAGAATCGTACTCCCAGATGTTTTCTGGCGAGCAGATGCTGACTCAAAAAATGGGAATTACAGCGCTTGCGGTAACCAGTAAAGATGTTTTCCTGTGCTGCAATGCTCTGGAAGGATACGGCTATGAAGTCTGGCGAATGACGCATGAGTTTTCGGAGCCAAAGAAGGTGGTCAGTGAGTTGGGAGGATGCTGCGGTCAGTGCGATATTCAGGCCACCGAAAGTCACCTCGTTCTCGCTGAGAACACAAAATTCAAAGTCGCACTGTTGGATCGTGACGGTGAACGCCTGACAGATTTCGGTAAAGGTGATCGCAAAGCTGTGGATGGATTCGGAAGTTGCTGCAACCCCATGAACGTGCGATGTTGTGATAACGGAGATATCCTGACAGCTGAATCCAGTATTGGAACGATCAAGCGTTTCAACAAGGACGGTGAGCTGATCGGCGTTGTAGGCAAGGCGAAAATCGGCGGTGGTTGCAAGCATGTGGCAGTAGCATTCGATGCGAAGCGTGATCGCTACTACATGATGAACGTCGATAAGTCTCACATTTGTGTACTGGTTCCCAACGCAGAAGCTCCTGAGATTACTCCCGACGAAGCTATGGCGAAAGAAGCACGCGAAGGTCTTGGCATGAAGCTGATTGGGGAATGGTCGCTGGATGGAAATCGTCCGGGGAATAAGCCCGCAGCGAATGGCGAGCCATCCGTCCTGGGCGCACTTTTGCAGGGGTTATTGGGAGCTGAGGGGGAATCTGTTAGCGCGGATGATCCTTATTCATCATCCTATTTCCGTTTCGATGCCGACGGAAAGCTCACAATGTCTGGCGGTCAATTTGCTGATGGTGACAACGCGTGGGAAGCTGTTCAGCAGGATGGCAACACGCTGATTGTGTCGCAATTGCAGGACTCAATCCAATACTACGATTACAAGATTGAGTTCGTGAGTGATGACGAAGCAACGATCTCGCTGATGTACAACGAAAGCGTAATGTCCAGCAATCGCTACAAGCGAGTTCTGGAGAAGCCTGCGGCTGCAGATGAGACCAAACCTGAAGACGCCGCAGATCCACAACCAGCAAAGGATGCGGACCAGTAACTCACAGCTGAGCATTGAAAAGAACTCTTCGCTCATGCCCTCTTTTGTTTCGCCTGAAATCGTTCAGCTACAAGGGTTAATCTCGTGTTTCAAGTCTTTCGCAGCAGTGCTGTAGTGTTGATAGCGCTGCTTTCGATTCTCAATGTTGTTCCAGCATTCACGATTTCTGCAGGCGAATCATCAGAGGCGAAAGAGTTGACATTGGTGGTTATGGACCCCATGGCCGCGCCTTTGGCTTGTGATTGTGTTAAAGGATACGCCCAGCGGAAATACGAGTCACTGGGAGCATTCTTGAACAAGCAGCTGGGGTACAAAATTAACGTTGTTTGGGCAGAATCTCTTGAGGCCGCGTTGGAGAAATCTGAAGGTAAGGCCGATCTGATTATCGGAAAGCATTCTGTGGTGCTGTCAGATTCTGCGGAATCAAAGATTGAAATTACACCGCTGGCTCAGCTGACTGACTTGAAAGATCGAGTTGTCCAGACAGGGCTCATCGTTGTCAGAAAAGATGACGCGGCCAAGTCAGTAGATGATCTGAAGGGCTATCGAATACTTTTTGGTCCTGCGGACTGTGATGAGAAATCGGCTGCTCCCGTCGAACTTCTTCGAAAACACGGGATTCAACTTCCGGATGAACTGGAAACGTCTCCGTCGTGCAGCAACGCTGCCGTTGCGTTGATGGAAATGCCGGCCGCTACAAAGGCTGCGGCTGTGATCTCGAGCTATGCCGAACCATTGCTGGAAGGATGCGGCAAGGTCAAGAAGGGTGACCTGCGAGTCATCGGTGAAAGCAAGCCTGTTCCGTTCATTACTCTCTTCGCTCGGACTTCATTGTCCACGACAGAGTTGTCAAAGCTTTCCGTTGCGTTGGACGAGGCTGGTCTGGATGCACAGTTGTTGATTGACCTGGAAACGGCCTCCGGATTTGTGCCGTGGAAAGAAGCTGTGGCAACAAGTGCCGTGTCTGACGACGCAAAAAAAAAGTAGCGTCAGTACCGGTAAACTCTGACTGGCCCGGATGGCGCGGACTGCATAGAGACGGACGTGTTCAATGGCTTCCCGATAGCCTGCCGGAATCCCCGGACTTCGAATGGTCCACGGAGTTATCCGGAGATGGTCTCGGGGGAATCGCTGTTGCCAATGGTTTTGTAGTTGTCGGTAGCCGCGACGCATTGGATCGGCATGACGTTTTTCAGTGCCTCGACATTGAAGATGGCTCGATCGTTTGGCAGCATTCGTATCCGGCGCTTGGCAATCTTGATTACGGAAATGCGCCTCGAGCGACACCTCTGATTGAAGGCGAGTTTGTTTACACACTCGGTGCATTTGGTCATCTCTGTTGCCTGGAACTGGAATCCGGCATCATGATGTGGCAACTGAATGTTGCCAAAGAGTTTTCTACGCCGAAGATGATCTGGGGGCATTCCGGAACGCCGTTGCTGGTGGACGGAAAGCTGATTCTTCAACCTGGCGGCCGAGAAGCTTCGTTGGTCGCACTGGATGCGGAAACGGGAGATCTTATTTGGAAGACTCCAGGCAATGATGCGTCATATTCTTCACTTCTTCTCAAGACCGTTGGCGAAGAGAAGCAGGTTATCGGCTATGACGCAAAGTCACTCGGTGGCTGGGATGTGAAGACTGGGAAAAGACTATGGACGTTGATACCTCCGGAGACGGGTGACTTTAATGTGCCAACGGCTGTTTCGCTGGGAGATCGTCTGCTGGTATCCTCGGAGAATAATGGAACTCGGATTTACCACTTCAACTCTGATGGAACACTTCACTCAGAGCCTGATCTGCACAACGATGACTTGCGACCAGATTCACATACGCCCGTCATCTCCGGGGAGCGTCTCTTTGGGATCTGGAACGAGCTTTTTGCTTTGAACTCCGCTCACGATCTGAAGACAGTCGCTGCGATTTCAGACGATGCCTTTGCCGGATACGGAAGCCTCATTGCAACAGATTCTCGAATCCTCGCTCTAAACGATGACGGCGAGTTGTTGCTGATCGATACCGTCTCGGAGGTTCCTCAAATCCTGTCGCGACTCAAGCTGCAAGAGAATCGCGTTCAGGTTCTTTCGCATCCCGCGATCGCAGGAGATGCGATCTATGCTCGTCTGGGAAAGAATCTGGTGAAGCTCAATTTGCAGTAGTTGCGACGTTATTCTCGCAAAGGTTGAATGGTTTATTCAGAAGTGACATTCTTCACAATCAGCGACGATTGCTGTGTGCAGATTTCGACTTTGTTTCGTGCCAGCAGGCACAATGCTTTGTCGTCTTCACTGTCATGAAGCTGCCGCAACTCATCCGGCGTGAACGGAGCACCGATGACAACATCAACGCGTCCCGGTCGAATCCAATTTGAATTCCGCGGCATAATTCGTTCGGCACCGACTATCCCCACCGGATAAATCGGTTGTTGAGTACGGCGGGCCAGCGCGAGGAATCCGGGGCGAAAGTCGCCGACCTTGCCATCTGATGTTCGAGTTCCTTCCGGAAAGATACCAACAAGAAATCCGCTCTCCAGACGCTCGAGAGCAACTCGAATGCTTCCGCCACGCGCCGCTTCTCGACTAATCGGGATGACATGGGTATTGCGGAGAATCCAGCCGATGACGGGCACGCGAAACAGGCTGTCTCGAGCAAGGTAAGAAACTGGTCGTCCCAGAAATACCGCGACAAAGAGCGGATCCAAAAACGACTGATGGTTAACCAGAAACAAACCACCACGAGTACTGTCGATGTGCTCACGTCCCACGACACGTAATCGCACCCAGGTTTTGCAGAACAGCCAGAAAGGAACTCGAATCAGCCTCCAGAGCAAATTGGCTTGCGGTGGTTTCGAAAACACGCCCGACTGTTCCACAAGACTGCCGGCGAGGCTTCCTGTGTCTTTGGGACTTTGATGGGCTTCCGAAGAAGTGATTGAAGAAGATGTTTTGTGTGTGTCGTCCATGGAGGCGATTCATACACATCCTGCACGCGGCGTCAATTCAACCTTGGTGCGGTCAATGCTTCAGAACGTCTGCAAGAGTCGGTTGATCACAGTTTCGGTCTCACTGAGGTCATCGAACAGATGGTCCGGAGAATACGGGCTCAGTTGATCGCGAGAATAAACACCAGTTGCAACAGCCGCGGCGCGGGCGTTGATGGCTCTGGCGCAACGAATATCGGCCGGTGTATCACCAATGACACAGGCGTCATGTCCTTCGACATGGCGACTTAGGTGCTCTCGCACATTTTGCAATGCCAGTCTCGCGACATCGTCACGGTGAGCATGATCATCGCCGTAGCCACCCGATTGAAAGTAGTGATCGATTCCAAAGTGGCGAAGCTTGATCCATGCTCCTTCCACATAATTACCAGTTAGCAGGCTCAAGTGAACATTCTCAAGCGTGTTGAGCTGTTTAAGCAGTTCCGTGACGCCTGGCAACAGAGCGCCAGGCAGTGTCTTCAGGCAATCGGGTAAGCGTTCCAGATAACTGTTCATGAATCGCTGACGCTCCTGGGGCGAATCTTCCAGCTGATACTTTGAGAAGATCTCGTCGGCGATTCCGCAGTCTGTTCGTCCCGCCGTCAGAACGTCTTCAAATGGGAAGCGGATCCGAAACTCTTCGACGAGCGCGAGTTCCATGGCACGTTGCCCGGCTCCACCGGTGCTGAGCATTGTGCCGTCGATATCAAAAAACAGGATGTGCTGTGACAACGAATTCTCTCTTGGCTTTTTCGGGAACCTGCGTCGAATTACTTCAGTCGAATATCGACACTGGCGCTATGGGCTGTCAGGCCTTCTTTTTCGGCCATCAGACGCACATGATCGGCGTCGGCTCGCAGGGCCGCTGCGTTGTAGTGAATGATTGAACTGCGTTTGATGAAGTCTGTCGAGGCAAGACCGTTGGCGAATCGAGCTGTCCCGCCGGTCGGAAGAACGTGAGATGGTCCGGCGATATAGTCACCGAGAGCGACTGGGGTAAAATGCCCCATAAAAATGGCCCCGGCGTTTTGAATCTGCGACAGCATTCGCTCCGGAACGTCCATGGAAATATGCAGGTGTTCCGGCGCAAGCATGTCTGTTAACGCAGCCGCTTCCGCTTCGTCACGTGCCAGAATCACAGCACCATAATCTTCGAGTGACTGCCGCGCGAGATCGCCTCGCTGCAGTTCTGCCAGTTGCTTTTCGAGTGCCTGTTTCACTGCGGCGATGAGCGGCTCGTGCCAGGTAATCAGAACTCCGGAGCCTGGGCTGTGTTCAGCCTGCGAAATCAAATCTGCGGCGATGAAATCTGCTCGAGCTGTATTGTCGGCCAGAACGATGACTTCACTAGGGCCTGCGATACTGTCAATATCGACGTCGCCAAAGACATGCTGTTTGGCAAGGGCCACAAACAGATTTCCCGGGCCAACGATCTTGTCGACTCGCGGAATGCCCTCGACTCCATAAGCCAGTGCAGCGACGGCCTGAGCACCGCCGACTCGATAGACTTCTTTAATCCCCAGTTCATTGCAAGTGGCAAGCATATCAACGTTGTAGCCACCGAAATCGGTTGGAGGCACAACGA
>JBILXT010000603.1:0-3546 GCA_044378235.1 Planctomycetaceae bacterium | reverse complement strand
GCTTCGGCTTCGTCACCTACGACGCCAGCAACCTGTTGCAGCCCGACAAAGCCGACAGCCGTCGAGCTTCCGACGGCCATGTAGATTTCCGATTTATCATTTGCCAGCAGGAATGCGATATCAGATTCCAGGCCACCGCGAAAGCTGTAAGGGAATTTATAAATCGTTCCGTTTTTTAGCTCTGTAATAAGCGGGTTTTCGCCGTTCGTGGTCATCAGGTAAACGGAGCGAATGATATGGTCGAGATAGTCGGAGACAGTGGTCGGCTCGCCCAATGGCACAGCCGCAGAGAACGATGAGCCGACAGGTGCGATCGGAGCGCCATTTAAATCAACGGGACGCAAATCGGATTTTTCACACCATTTCCCATCGGCCGACAGATAACCCAGGCCTGTGCCACCCTTCCCAACAATTGTATGCCCGTCATCGGCGAGTGTTGCCATTTCACACTTGTCGCCATCTTCGTCAAGGATTTCGACTTCCTTGTATCCATAGAGTTTGGCACGATCGACTTTGTTCATGTCAAAGGCAATTTCAGCGCCTGCGTAAAGAAACACTAACGGCTTGGCCATATTGATCTCGCGATCGATGAGTGGCAGAGGAGCTGTAAAATAATTCGGCCAACGATGGCCGAGCGTGATTACATCCGAAAACGTTCCATAGTTCCATCATGATAGGGAAAATTCGGAGTTGCTCTGAAGCAGGCGATAATTCTGAAGCTCTGCGGATTGGTTTCCTCGTGGAAAGTTGGATGTACTGGTCAATGATACTAAATAAAAAGAGCTTCGAAGATTTCTCTTCGAAGCTCTTTGAATTCTTTGTTGCCACAATAAGCTGAACTAGTTCAGAGTCGACTGGCCTGGCTTCCAGTTGCATGGGCACAGCTTGTCTGTCTGCAACGCATCCAGAACTCGCAGAACCTCGTCGACGTTTCGGCCAACGCCCAGATCATGAACGGCCAACCATCGCAATACGCCGGTTGGATCAATCAGATAAACACCGCGGTAAGCGATGCCTTTGCCGCAGTCCAGAACTTCGTAGGCTGAAGAAAGCTGATGATTGGTGTCGCCGATCATCAGATGCTTCAGTTGTCCAAGTTCCTTGTGTGAGTCGCACCAGCCCTTGTGAGAAAACACGCTGTCGGTGCTGGCCGTCAGAACCACCGTGTTGCGATCACCGAATTCGCCCAGAGCCTTATCAAAGGCAATGATTTCCGTCGGACAAACGAACGTGAAGTCGAGCGGATAAAAGTACAGGCAAACCCACTTGCCCTTCAGGTCCGCCAGCTTCATGTCCTGAAACTGCTTGTCGGTGTTATCCTTCGTGCGATCATAAGCCTGGAGAGCAAGGTCCAGCCCGGGAGCTGTCTGACCAATTCGAATACCCATCGTAATTCCTCTGTTATTTCGTATAGTGCGAACAAATCTGAGCTGATCACAGTTCAGACAGAAACTTTGTCCTTTGACAGCGGCAGAGTATAGACCTGCTCAATAGTGATTCAAGCGGCGGCCTCTTCCCCGCAGGGATTGGTGTCGAACAGGAAAATCCGGCTGCCAGGTGAAATCCCGTCTCATGAAGATTCTGCTGGCCGATGATGAAGCTGCTGCCCGCTATGGGATGTCTCGCGCATTGCAGGGGGCAGGCCGAGAAATTCTGGAAGCTTCTGACGGCAATGAGGCCCTGGCAACCATCCGTGAGAAGGCTCCGGATCTGGTTTTTCTGGACCTTAACATGCCGAAATGTGACGGCCTGACAGTGCTGGCGAATCTGCGGGAAACCCCGGTCACGCCGTTGCCCGAGATTATCGTTGTGACCGCGAACGACTCAATAAGCCTTGCTGTTGATTGCATTCGCCGAGGCGCTGCAGATTTTTTAACAAAGCCTTTTGATGTCGACCATCTGCGGGCCATCGTCAAGCGATCGGAGGACCGACTGCGTCTTCAGCATCAGGTGGACACGCTTCGTCAGCAGCTTTCGGAGAGTGGTGCGACGTTCGGGGCGATTCGCGGTTCCAGTCGACCGATGCAGCGATTGTTTACTCAGATTGACCGTTCGGCCAAAACCGACCTGCCCGTTCTGATCCGTGGAGAAAGCGGGACTGGTAAAGAACTGATCGCGCGAGAATTGCATCAACGGAGTCCTCGTGCCGGAAAGCCATTTGTTGCTGTAAACACGGCGGCGGTTTCTGAGAACCTGGTCGAGAGTGAACTCTTCGGTCACGTCAAAGGCGCATTCACCGGGGCAGATCGAGCTCGTGAAGGAGTTTTTCGCCGTGCTGATGGTGGTACTTTGTTTCTCGATGAGATCGGTGACATGCCAGCGTCTGTGCAAACTCGACTCTTGCGAGTTCTCCAGGAAGGCATCGTTCAGCCCGTCGGAAGCGAAGACGGGATTCGCGTCAACGTCCGAATCATCAGTGCGACGCATCAGGATCTTGAACAGGCGATTACAGACAAAGCCTTTCGTCACGATCTGTATTTTCGTCTCAAGGGAATCGAACTGGCAGTTCCACCATTGCGAGAACGTCAGGAAGACATTCTGCTGCTTGCGAATTCCTTCCTGCCGTCTGATCGAGCGTTCAGTCAATGTGCAGTAGCCGCCTTGATGGCTCATCGCTGGCCCGGCAACGTTCGTGAGTTACAGCAGATGATCGCTTCTGCCTCTGCGCTTGCTGAGGATGAAAGGATTGCCGCTCGTGATTTAGGTCTCGCTGGTGCCCTGCCCTCTTCGCGAGGCAGCAGTTGGGAGGCCTACCTCGATCTGCCGCTCTCCGAAGCTCGTGATCGTGTGACGGAAGATTTTGAGCGAGCCTCGATTGGCCATGCGCTAGAACAGGAATCCGGAAACATCAGCGCCGCGGCTCGCCGCCTCGGAATTCATCGCCAAAGCCTGCAACAAAAACTTCGCCAGTTAGGGATGACGACAAAAAGTAGTGATGAATAAACGTGATGGGTTG
Source organism: Planctomycetaceae bacterium (assembly GCA_044378235.1). Classification (GTDB taxonomy): domain Bacteria; phylum Planctomycetota; class Planctomycetia; order Planctomycetales; family Planctomycetaceae; genus SXXK01. The sequence goes on along the minus strand of JBILXT010000603.1, from coordinate 590 downwards.
GTACACTAAAGTGTCCACGGGCTCAGGCGAGAATTCTTTGGGGAGCCAACATGGGCATCATCACGTTGCTGAGGATTGTCGCCATGAGCTTAAATCGAATCCGATGGGGACTGTTGCCCGTGTTGGTCTTTTGTGTGATGGCCAATGTTCGGGCTGATGATGTGGACTATGAACGTGACATCAAGCCGGTTCTCAAGGCGAGATGTTATGCGTGCCATGGCGCGTTGAAGCAGGAAGCCGGATTGCGGCTCGATACCGGTGTCTTGATTCGTCAAGGTGGCGACAGCGGCTCGGCAATCAGCAATGGACAGATTGACGACAGCCTGTTGATTCATCGAGTCTCCGCCAAAGAGCCCGGCGAACGAATGCCACCGGAAGGCGAACCGTTATCAGCAGAACAGATTGAGATGCTGCGGGCCTGGATTCGTGATGGGGCGAAGTCCCCCGAGTCCGAACAGCCCGAAGCAGATCCTCGTGAGCACTGGGCATTTAAGATCCCGCAACGCCCTGCGATTCCTGAGATCGCTGATTCAATCAAAGTTCATCCGATCGATGCATTTCTCAACGCAGAACTCGCGCTGCATGCTTTG
>JBILXT010000602.1:0-3547 GCA_044378235.1 Planctomycetaceae bacterium | reverse complement strand
CAGCAGGTTCTTCGGATTGGCGAGCATGCTTTGTATGACGTACTTGCCGACGCCGGGATCAGTGTCAGTTGCCTCGGATTCGCTGGCGGCTTTACTGGTTCTCTGGGGATGACCTTTGATCGTGCGACCGATGATGTTCGTCGCGCGGTCGATCTTGCAACCGACCTGGGGGCTCGATTTCTGGTCGTCGTACCCGGTGAGCAGGGCCTGCATACATACAATCATGCTGAACGCACGGTTCGCATGGGGCTGACAGATGTCCTGTACTATGCTGATCAGCGTCGAGTTCAACTTCTGATTCCCAACGACACGGTCCTCGGCTGCAAAACGGATGTCTTCAAGATCAAGGGTTGCCCACTGCGATGGGTGGACAGAATTGGTTCTCAGACCATTCGCCCCATGATTATTGTGCGTGGCGAGACGATCGCCTGCCGGCTGCCCCGTGGCTGGCGAGAAAGTCTCGCGAACGGCGGATGCCTGCGAGTCTGTCATAAATGCCGCAACTACGACGAGAATACCAAATTGCTGACGGGAATCCTGACCTACCTCGCTCGCAACGGCGGAGTTCCGGGATTCGAACGCTTGTCGGCCGATTAGTCGCATCTGTCCGTGTGCGGTTGGATTTCCGACACCAAATCGGAATAATCCCGGACCCACCTCCTGAAGGGATGGCCCGCGATCGAGATCCTGCAACCTGCAGAATTCATCGAGTTTGAAGCAGTGCGTTCTTATCAACGAACGAGAACTGACAAAACCGGCGGGCGATTCCGGGTTTGATTCCTTCTGTTTGAAGGCCCGCCGATGAAATCTCAACATGCGCCACTTCGCTGCCCCATCTTCGCAGCGCTGATGATTGTTCTCTCTGGCTCCATGAGCTTCCTGAATGCCGCCGACTGGAAAACTCTGACAGTCCCGGATGCCTGGCGCAGTGTGCCGACGGGGGAACTGGCTCCGATCAATGGCTACTCGTGGTATCGAGTGCTCGTCAAGATCCCGAAAGAGTGGGACGGACAGCCGCTGACGCTGTTCTCAGAAGCTCTGGATGATGCTCGTTCCGCTTACGTCGGTGGACAACCCGTCGGTGCCACGGGAACCTTTCCTCCGCAGTTTCGCAGTGGCCTCGGAGAAAAGGGTCGCTACGCCGTTGACGCATCGCTGATCAAAGCCGGTGAATTCAACACGATCGCGATTCGCGTCTATCAGAATGACCCTCGCCCAAACTTCAGCGTGGCTCCGCCTGTTCTGATGAACGAGGCCACGATGCAGGCGTTTCGTCTTGAAGGCGTCTGGCAATATCGACCGGGTGATGACACAGCGTGGGGAAAAGCTGATCCCAATGAGTTTGGATTTGACCCGACTCAACCGCTCAATGATGCAGACGCTGCAGCAAAAGCCGTCTATCTGAAAATCGACAACGTCGACAACATTGAGAAATACGTGGCTCGCCGAAACGGTGACACGGATCCGCTATCACCGTCCGAAGCCGTCAAGCATTTTCTGACTCCTGAAGACCTCACCGTAAAGCTGGTCCTTGGTGATCCTGACATTGCTCAACCGCTCTTCATGTCGTGGGATGAACGAGGTCGCATGTGGGTCATGGAGTATCGACAGTATCCGGATCCAGCGGGCCTGAAGATGGTCAGCCGTGATACTTTTCTGCGGTCTGTCTATGACAAAGTTCCACCAGCACCGCCCAATCATTTCAAAGGCACTGACCGAATCAGCATCCATGAGGATACCGACGGTGACGGCGTTTATGACCAGCACAAAATCTTTGTCGATGAGTTGAATATTGCATCGTCATTCGCGGTGGGACGAAAAGGAGTCTATGTCACGAATCCTCCGTATCTTTTGTTCTACCCTGATGCGAACCAGGATGATATTCCCGATGGAGATCCAGAAGTTCTGCTGGAAGGATTCGGCATTGAAGACTCACACTCCGTAATTAACAGTCTTCGTTTCGGCCCGGATGGCTGGCTATACGGAGGGCAGGGCAGCACTGTGACCGGCGTGATTCGCAAGCCCGGCTCAAAAGAAACACCCGTGCAATCGCTCGGGCAATTGATCTGGCGCTACCATCCCGAAAAGCACATCTATGAGATCTTTGCGGAAGGTGGCGGCAACACTTTCGGTTGCGAAATCGACGAAAAAGGTCGCATCTTTTCGGGGCACAATGGCGGCGATACACGAGGTTTCCATTATGTCCAGGGCGGGTACTATCGCAAAGGCTTCGGGAAGCACGGACCTTTGTCGAATCCTTATGCCTTCGGATTCTTCGAAAACATCAAGCATCACAGCGTCGCACGGTTTACTCACAACTTCGTGATCTACGAAGAGAACACTCTGCCGGAACGTTTTCGTGGTGAGCTGTTCGGTATCGAACCTCTGCAGGGGCAGGTCGTCCTGAGTCACTTCAAGCCGTACCAATCATCGTTTGAAACGGAAGACGTCGAACGAGTGCTCAAGACGGATGATCCCTGGTTTCGCCCGGTCGACATCAAGACTGGTCCCGATGGTGATATTTACGTGGCTGACATGTACGAACAACGTATCGACCACAGCAGCCACTATGCCGGTCGAATTGATAAGAAAACCGGACGAATCTACAAACTGACGTCAGGGCCGTCGTCCTCCGGCGAGCGGCAGGGCGTGAGCCCTCCGAGTTCTCCCGCACACTTCGACTATGCAAAGAAATCATCCACCGAACTTATCCACCTGCTTGACCATCCTTCAAAGTGGCATCGTCAGACGGCGATGCGGCTACTGGGAGATCGCAAGGATAAGAGCGCCATTGAGCCTCTGCTGTCAGACCTGAAAACATCAACGGGGCAGGCAGCACTTGAACGACTGTGGGCATTAAATGTCTCCGGCGGCTTGACCGATGACGTGGCCATCAAACTGCTCAGCCACAGTGAACCGTTTGTGCGAGCCTGGACTGTCCGCATCGTCTGTGATCCTAAGTCCACTTCGGACAAGGTCGCAGCGGCAATCGCCAAGGCGGCTCAATCGGAGGCGTATATTGATGTCCGCAAACAAATGGCCAGCTCGGCGAGAAGACTTCCGCCGGACCTGGCTCTACCAATCATTCGGGAGTTGCTCAAATACGACGAAGACGCAGCCGACATTCATCAGCCACTGTTGATCTGGTGGGCTATTGAGTCGCAGGTCGGGCAAGCGGCTGTTGATAAAATCGCAAAAGAGCTTTTGTCCGAGCCGACAACATGGCAGCGACCATTGGTGGCTCAGCATGTGGCCGAACGTTTGATGAAGCGATATGCACTGGCTGGAAGTCGCGAAGATCTCCTGAGTGCAGCCTCGCTGCTGAACTCCGCGCCGGACAAATCCAGTGCCGAGCGGATGTTGAAGGGCTTTGAAGACGCGTTTCAGGGACGCAGTCTGGCGGGAATTCCCGACGAACTAGTTCAGGCTCTGGCCAAAAGCGGCGGCGGCTCTCTGGCGTTGCGATTTCGTCAGGCTCAACCGGATGCCATTGCCGAAGCGGTGAAAACGATCCGAGACCCGGCCGCTCCGAAAGATGTTCGTCGTC
>JBILXT010000200.1:0-12619 GCA_044378235.1 Planctomycetaceae bacterium | reverse complement strand
AAGTGTCGGTGAACGGGGCCAACTGTGTTGAACTGGACGTTCAGCTGGAGATTGAAGGCAAGCCATCTGAATTGCATGTGCTGCTGGATGCAACAACTCATCTGCCGATTGCCGCGAGGCTTGGCGACATCGGGAGTGAAGATGTTTCCTCAGCGATGATTGCAGCTCCTTCTCGATTTCCACGTCTGGCGTATTCGAAAGAGTCCGCAGTGGCTTTGAAAGAAACCGCGTTTCCGGCGGCGATGGCGGTTGTTGATGTCGCTCCGGATACGGAGACACAAACGGCATCACTGGAGAAGTCGCCCGAGAGTAAAAGTCCAGCCGAAGCGGCACCAACGGTGTCTCCTGATTCTGGTGTCGACAAGTCACTGGCGGATTTTCACGGCGGAATTTCTCTCGATCGTGATGCATCGAAATGGAAAGCAGTTCAGCTGGTGCCGAGCGTTACGGGAGACTCGGTGAAGGATCTTGATCTGCTATTGGAGAAACTGTGGGAGCAAAACAGAATTCAGCCGGTCGCTGCTGCAGCGGACGAAGAATTGTTGCGACGAGTTTATCTCGATATCGCAGGCCGAACTCCAAGCGTGAATGAAGTGCGATCTTACCTAAAGGACACTTCCGCCGATCGTTATGAGCGTCTGGTTGATCGATTGCTGGCAAGCCCGGAATACTCCAGTCATTTGTCGGCTCGGTTTCGATCGTTCCTGATTCCGGAAGGAGTTGACCTGACGAGCTTCGGAGGGATTGAAGCGTTTGAAAAGTGGCTGGCCGGTCGCTTTCAGAGTGGTGAATCTTACGACAAGACAGTTCAGAGTTTGTTACTGGCCGAAGGCCGTCTGGTGCAGTCCGGTCCGCTGCTGTTTTACTCCGCGACGAAGCTGGAAGCGGATCAACTGGCTGGCCGAACGGCTCGCGTGTTTCTCGGAATGCGGCTCGAGTGTGCTCAATGTCATGATCATCCATTCGAGAGCTGGAAACAGGAAGATTTCTGGGGCTTCGCGGCCTTCTTTGCTCGCATCTCACGGCCTCGCGGCAAGCTGGAGAACGTGTCGACTGTGATGCAGGTGCGAGACGTGGATCGTGGCGAAGTGATGATGCCCGATTCAGTCGCGGCTGTGCCTCCGAAGTTTCTGAACGAAGACGAAGAGTTGCAGGATGAAAAGGCAACGGCTCGACGACAAAAACTGGCTGACTGGTTGACCGGTGCAGAGAATCCTTACTTCGCCCGAGCCACAGCGAATCGTGTCTGGTCGATGTTGTTTGGCAAAGGGATCGTGAATCCTGTCGATGATTTTGGTTTGGGCAATCCGCCGATTTCACCGGAGTTGCTTGATCTTCTGGCAGGGCAGTTTATCCAATCGAAGTTTGATCTGAAGCAGATGTTCCGGGTTGTGGCATTGTCCAAAGCGTATCGGTTATCCAGCGGTGCGGACGACGTCAACGAGCTGCGGCAGGACTGGTTTGCTCAGATGAATGTCAAGATGCTGACGGCCGAACAGGTTTACGACTGCATCACTGTCGCCACGATGCCCGGGAATGCTCAAAGCAACGCGATGACAGGTTTGGTGGAACGATTCGGTAACGTGAACCGTGAACAGTTTCTCCGTGAGTTTCGAACTCCAGCGGGAAGAAGCACGGAGTATCAGGGCGGGATTCCTCAGGCACTGACGTTGATGAACGGAGCGTTCGTGGATACTGCCACTGGTCTGCAGTCGAGCGGACTTCTGAAGTCTCTGGAGGCGCCGTTCTTTAATCGGGATCAACGTTTTGAGATCTTGTATTTCGCAACATTGTCTCGCCAACCGAAGCCGTCGGAGAAAGCTCTTCTGGAGCAGTATGTGACTCCGGAAACGAAGGGCGTCGAATTGCGTGAAGCCTTGTCCGACATCCTGTGGGCGCTGCTGAACAGTGCCGAGTTCACGATGAATCATTAGTGTTGCCGGGGGGTGTCCGTGTTTCGCCATCCGTGGTGTTGAGGTTTGAATCAACTTTGTGAGCGGTTCGGCGCTAGCCGCCGGTGCCTGTCGGCAAAGAATGGGAATCTATGGGGACTAGTGGCATTTTGATTTCATCATAACCAGAAGCGTCGCTTTTGAAGTTACGCGTTTTAATTAGGGCTGGAAGCCCGGCACATCCTATGACGGTGGTGTGTGCCACCGGCATTGCATATGTCGACCTTTCGAGACCGTGAAAGCTGTAGGACGCCCTTTTCAGGGCGTCGAAATCATCCGTCTTTTTGACGACGGCCTGAAAAGGCCGTCCTACGAACGAAATCACAGCCTCTCCGGGCCTGAGAAATGGGCAACTTCAGAAAGCGTCAGCGAGGGATGTTGTGCACACAACACCGGAAAATAGATCCCTTATTCAAGTTTCTGGCCAGGAAAACTCGTGGTACTCACCGACGGCTAGCGCCGTACCGCTCACTGCATCCTTCTTACACGGTTACTGGATTGGGTTAAGGACATCAACATGAGTTCAATAATCTCACGTCGTCGGCTGTTGTCGTCTCTGGCTTATGCCACGGGTGGTCTGAGTGCCAGCGGATGGTTTCCGTTGTTTGCTCAGGAGCAGCTGGCCGAAGCAAAGAAGAAGTCGCGGCATGTGGTCCTGCTCTGGATGAGCGGCGGACCATCTCAAACCGACACCTGGGATCTCAAGCCTAACCACGAAAACGGTGGTGAATTCAAGGAAATTCAAACCGCCTCGGCTGGACTGCGATTCAGTGAGCATTTGCCGAAACTGGCTCAGATGTCAGACAAACTGGCGGTGTTGCGAGGTCTTGCGACGCGTGAAGGAGATCACGGTCGAGGGACGTATTTGATGAGAACCGGATATTCGCCAATGGGGCCTGTTCGTTATCCATGCATCGGCAGCTCATTGGCCAATCAGCTGGGAGCACCGGAGTTTGGTCTGCCTGGATGTGTGAGCATTGGAGCATTCCGGGCATTCAATGAAGACGCGTTTGGGCCAGGATTTCTGGGGCCGAAGCTGCAGCCTCTGATGGTTGGAGCTTCTGACATGCCCGGTACGATGATGAATGGCGGTGATGGGTTTCCTCAGTTGCAGGTTCAGGGGATGAATCGCCCGGCCAGCATTACCGATGCTCGCATGGAAAAGAGACTATCGATGTGGAAAGAGATGCAGTCCGGATTTCTGGCGACTCATAAATCGGGAGCTCCGAAGACTCATAACATGATCTACGAAGGTGCAGTGCGGTTGATGAACAGTGAAGATGCCGAGGCCTTTGATTTATCAAAAGAGCCGACTGAACTGCGTGAAGCGTATGGTCGCAACGTCTTTGGTCAGGGCTGCCTGATGGCTCGCCGATTGATTGAGCGAGGCGTCTCGTTTATCGAAGTGTCGCTCGGCACCAGCAGCGGCGGTGCGGGCTGGGATACTCATACGGACAATTTCAACGCCGTGAAAGCTTTGTCGACGGAGCTGGATAATGGCTGGGCGACATTGATGCAGGACTTGTCGGATCGAGGACTGATGGAATCGACAACCATTCTTTGGATGGGTGAATTCGGCCGCACGCCTCAAATTAATGGTAACTTGGGACGTGATCACTTCCCGGCGGCCTGGTCGGCGGTGTTGGCTGGTGCTGGAATCGCTGGTGGTCAGGCTTATGGTCGCACGAGCGACAGCGGCATGGCGGTGGAAGACGGGCAGATGAGTGCTGAAGATTTGTTGGCCACATTGTGTCGAGCGGTGGGGATCGATGAAAAGGCGACTCAGATCGATGATAACGGCCGTCCAACGAAGATCACAGAAGGCACGGCAGCGACGGCTGTGCTGGCGTGATGGGTATTCTCTAGTAGGTCCTTTCTGCCGGAAAGGACTTTCGCCGGAAGGCGAACCTGGCGTGCATTTTGTTGACAATTGAAACCTTACTTGTATCACTAAATGCACACAAGTCGCGGCATGCCGCGAAGTCATGGCCGGCAGGCCCGGTCGGCAGGACCCAGAGAATTCTTTCTGCACAACGGCGACCATCTAAATGACAGAATCTTCTTGTTGTTAAGCATCATCGTATGAAACCACGTTCATCAAACCTGATCTGTTCGCGAGTCGCTCAGCGATCTCTTCGTTCACGTCGTTGGCGTGAGATTGTGTGTGCTGCGACAGTATTTGGGTTCTCGTTCAATTGTCCATCGCCCATGTTGGGTGACGACAATCCGCTGACTGTACCTGTTCGAAAAATCGTTGTGGCCGAGCCTGATCCTTCGATGCAGGTGATGCCCATGCTTCGTGAAGAGCCGCCGGCGGCAACTCCGGGGGCTCGGATGCCTCAGTATCAGTTACATCTCCGCGACCTCAGTGCGCCCGTGGATGCGAATTCATCACGACTCCGTTTTGTGCTCGCCACGCCGGAAGGTCCGATGCTGATCGAGGCCGAAATCCAGATCGATGGTCAACCGTACCAAATGGCGCGGGAGCAAAGAGTTCAGGAGATTATGCGATTCCTTGAGGATCCGGAGACCTACAAAGCGGAGATCGCCAGGCGGCAGGCGGAGATGGACGCTGCAGCGGTGGCTGCGGCGAAACTGGAAGAAGCAAAGACCGGTCTGCTTGAGACAATCAAGAATCTTGTAACCGGAGAGAACCAAGCAGAGAGTGAAGTCAAACCGGAGGCAACTCCGACTCCGGAGAGCACTGATTCGTCTGAAAATCCGGCAGAGCTTCCCGAGAAGACCGAAGAAATGCCCGCGGAATCAGAGCTGTCCGCTTCGGACTCTGATGCTGCAGCGACGGAAGACGCGGCACCAGAGAAAGACGAACCCGCCGAGAAAACGGAGGGCACAGAGCCTGCTGCTGTGGAAGCCGTTGAAACGGTTAAGGAGCCTGAGGTTCCGGCGGGGCCTCGTTATGTGGCTCCAGCCACATTGATTGAACGCATCGAACGTTATGCGACGGCAATCGGTGGCAAGCCAACAGTGGAAGAAGTTCGCTGGCTGATGTCGGAATGGATTGATGGGCCGGTCCTGTTGCTTCTGAATGACAACTTTCAGCGATTTCGAGCAGACCAGCAACCCGCATTTCGTGTCCTCGATCGCGATCAGGATGGCCGTATCTCTGCCGAGGAGCTCGAACAGTGCGTGGTTAGCTTTCAGGAGTGTGATGCCGATCGCAACGATGTGATTGAAGCGACAGAATTGTCTGCTCGAGCCGACGGGATGGGAGAGCAGGCAAAGACATCATCGCACGGGAAGTTGATTTATCGACTGCCACAGGAAGGTGATGCGACCGCGTTTCTGAAGCGTCTGGCAGAACATTACGTCAGTCATCCGACGGCGGCTGAAAAAACGAACGGCAATGCGACAGCGGCATTTGATAAAGATGGTAACGGTGCAATCAGCCCGGACGAACTGCAGTCGTTAAAGGATCGTCCGGCTGATATTCAATTGCGACTGGATCTGAATACGGGGAACCCGGATGCCTCCGTGATCAGTATTGCAGGCTTCTCCGAGGAATACTCCGGGCTTGCAGCCAGGTCGACACGCAATGCGACCAGCATCATGCTGGGGTTTGACTCGTTCTATCTGGAATTTCTTGCAGCGCAGCAAGGCATCGCGAATGGTCCAAACGGAATTGCAGCCGATCAGATTTCTCTGGGGGCGGTCAATGATGGTTACGCGATGTTGCCGGAAGCAGACCCGAATTCGGATGGGCGTTTTACGATTCGAGAACTTCGGCAATTGAAGGAACGATTGAAGTCATTCGACAGCAACTCTGACGGTCAGATCGAGTTCCATGAAATCCATCCGACCATTCGTGTGTGTCTCGGGCTCGGTCCGACCGCCCATGAGCCTTTAGCGATCCTTCGGGATGCTTCCCGTGTTGATTCGGCTATTTCGACGCCGGGGCCAGAATGGTTTGCGGAGATGGATAAGAATAAAGATTACGATTTGACTCGCCAGGAATTTCCGGGCACCGACGAACAGTTTCAGCAGCTGGACAAGGATCAGGATGAGCTGATCAGTTCGGAAGAGGCTAGCTTGTCTGGTGGTTAGGGATGTCCAGCAGGGTTCTGACGGTCTGTTGGCGAAGAGTGCTGACAGAAAGAAGTGGGCAGAAAAAGTTGGTTCAGTTTTGGGGTTGGTTTTGAATTGGGATTTGTTGGGGTCATTAAGCTAGACCTACGAACTTTGGCACAAGAGAAGTACATTTGTTATGAATCGAATTGAACCGCACCTGAGCAGCGATCGACCGGCCAGCGATAATGGACATGCGAAGAAGCCGCTTATTGAAACGTCTAAGGACGTGGCTGAAGCGGTCGATCAGATGCATGAGCAGTTTGTCGAACTGCGTCGTCAGCTGGCGGGAGTGATCGTCGGGCAGGACGAAGTGGCGGAGCAGCTGCTGATTGCGATGCTGTGTAAAGGGCATTGCATTCTGCAGGGGATGCCGGGACTGGCAAAGACGATGCTGGTTTCGACCATGGCGTCGCTGATCGATTTGTCTTTTCGGCGAGTTCAGTTTACTCCGGACCTGATGCCCGGCGATATTACCGGCACGGAAGTTCTGCAGGAAGATCACACGACCGGAAAACGAGTGTTCCAGTTTGTGGAAGGACCGCTGTTCGGAAATGTGATTCTGGCGGATGAAATCAATCGTACGCCTCCGAAAACGCAGAGTGCTCTGCTGGAAGCGATGCAGGAGCGTCAGTTGACGGTGTGCGGGAAAACTTATCGCCTGCCTGATCCGTTCTTCGTCCTGGCGACTCAGAATCCCGTGGAAACTGAAGGAACCTATCCCCTTCCCGAAGCTCAGCTGGATCGGTTTCTGCTGAAGATTCACGTGAAGTATCCATCACGTGCTGAAGAGCTGGAGATCGCTCGCCGTCAGACCACCGATTACAGCTTCCGCACGAAGACGGTGCTTGATATTGATCACATGCACGCCATGCAGGCGCTGGTTCGAAATGTGATTGTGGCAGATCATGTCTATGAAGCCGCACTGGATCTGGTCCGGGGAACTCGCCCGGACGAAGGATCCATGTCCGCCGAACTACAGAGTCTCGTCCAATGGGGAGCCGGGCCGCGTGCAACGATCGCATTGTTGTTGGCCGCGAAAGCTCGCGCGTTGCTGAATCGCCGCTGCCATACAACGACGGCCGACCTGATCGCGGTTGCGTTGCCGGTGTTGCGTCATCGAGTCATCCTGACGTTCAATGCAGAGGCCGCCGGGATCGACGCGGATTCGGTGTTGAAGAAGATTATTGAGAATACAAAGTCGTTGCAGAAGACATAGGTTAAAGATGTTTGGTCTCTTCAAATCTAAACCAACTACGCCACCGCCCGCTCCGGGCGCTGCGGTCGCGTATTCGTCGGATTTGATTGATCCAAAAGTAATGGAGCAGATCGGCTACCTGGAACTGTTGTCGCGAACGGTTGTGGATGGGCTCCTGGCCGGCAAACATCGATCATCGACGAAAGGCGGATGCTGCGAATTTGCTCAGCACCGCCAGTATGCTCCGGGCGATGAGATTCGCCAGATCGATTGGCAGGTTTTCGCTCGGAACGACAAGTACTTCATTAAACAGTTCGAAGAAGAAACCAATCTCCACGCCATGCTTGCGGTGGACACGAGCGGTTCGATGAAGTTTGGATTGTCGACCGTGAGCAAGCTGGAGTATTCTCGCCGAGCCGCCGCCTGTCTCGCACGAATGCTCTTGAAACAGCGCGATGCTGTGGGCACGGCGATTTTGAATGAGCAGACTCCGTTATTCCTGCCGCCCAAGCAGAATGCCGCTCATTTGCAGGCGATTCTGTCGATTCTTCAATCGGCACAGCCGTCTCACGGTGGATCTTTGGCGTTGCAGATTCGAGCCATGGTGCCGCGAATGAGGCGTCGAGGACTGTTCGTGCTGTTCTCTGACTGCTTCGGTGATCTGGACGAACTGGCCACGTCGCTAAGAATCGTCCGAGCGCGCGGTCATGACGTTGTTGTGATGCAGGTGCTGGCTCCGGAAGAAGTTCATTTCGATTTCCGTCATTGGTCCTCGTTCCAGTCTTTGGAAACAGCCGGGCATCGCATGAGTCTTGATCCGGCTGCCATTCGAGATCAATACCTTAAACGATTTCGTGACTTTATCGAACGACTGGAAGGTGTCGTGACAGGGCTCGGTGGTGACTATGTACGAATGACAACAAACCGAGATCTTGGGGAAACCATCGGTTGGTTTTTAAGGCAACGATCTGCGCGAACCAAATAACATCTGAGCCTGAGGCGCTAGCCGAGCTTTCCGGACTTTCGATTCGGCTAGCGCTGCGTCAGGATAAGGAATAAGGATTGGAGGTAGTGGATCTTGCTAAAGATCCCCTGGCTGCAGGACCTTTAGCAAGGTCCACTACCCAAAATTCAAATCCTGACAAAGTACCAGTGCTTCAGGGTCAGAGGGAATACTGGTCAATGAAAGGTATTGATTTCTAAGTGAGTTTTCTCAGCATCACATTTCTGGTCGCGCTGCCGCTGGCATTGGCACCGATTCTGTTGCACCTGTTTGATCGACGACGCAACGTCACGATCGAATGGGGAGCGATGGAGTTTCTGGTGGATGCCGCGACACGTCGCACCAGTGCGAGAAAGCTCAAGCAGTGGTTGTTGCTGGCTCTGCGAGTTCTCGCGATTGCTGCGTTGATTTTCGCGTTGGCTCGTCCGAAATTGCCGGGACACTGGTTCGGCAGCAGTGATCGTGGCGAGACGATTTTTGTCATTGATAACTCAATGTCGACCCTGCGAAAGTCCGGCGAAACGACAATCTTCGCGCAATTGATTGAGAGAGCGAACGCGGAACTGAACGACGTTCCTTCCGGAGACAGCGTGCGAGTTCTCTCGTCATCGCCGTATCCGGTCTGGGCGACAGCTGGAGAGATACGCGTTGAGTCTGGTTCGCGTGAAATGATCGCGGAACAGTTCCAGCAAACCCAACCAACCAATGGCAGCAGTGATCTGCTCGCAGCCATGCTGACGGCGGTTCAGGCAGATACGGAATCAGACAGCCAGAAGCGAAGAATCGTCTTGCTGACTGACGGGCAGGCCGCGGACTGGAAGACGAACGACAGCAATGGCTGGCAGCGATTTCAGGACGCATTGAAGTCCGCAACTCTGCCCACGGAACTTGATGTCATCGAGCTTGGTAAAGTCGATAATAAGAAGACGAATCTCGCCGTGAATACCGTGCAATCCAGTCGTCTTGTGACCGGTGTCGGCCAGTCGTTCACGTTGACGGCTCAGATTCAGAATCATTCCGATGTGGAGTCGGCTGGTTGCGGTTTGGTGTGGGAGACGGGCTCGACCGAATTACACACGGAAGATGTTCCTTCGCTGATCGGCGGGAATACTCATGAAGCTGTTTGGCGACATGCGTTTTCAAAGCCCGGTGTTTATTCGTTGACGTGTCGCATCAATGCTGACGACACCCTGCAGCCCGACAATCACGCCGCCGTCGTTGTGGAAGTGATTGAAGAAGTCCCGGTGCTTGTTGTCGACGGAGCCATGGGCCAGGCAGAACTCCAGCAGGACGCGTTCTTCCTTCAGGCCGCCATGGGCTGGATTAATGGCGAAGCTCTGGAATCTCATAGCGTCTATCGACCCGTCACAGTTGGGCCTGATGACCTTGAGCAGACGAATCTCGCGGAGTTTCGGGCCGTAATAATTCCGAACTTTACGGCGATCACAGAGGCGGCAATTCAGCGATTGAAGGCTTATGCCGTCAATGGCGGCGGTGTCTGGATCGCATTGGGCCCAAGAACCGACATCGAGATGTTTAATCAGCACGTGTTTGCTCACGGCGATGGTTTGTCGCCGCTTGCGATAGACGGAATTGTGGCCGAAGCGAATGCTCAGAGCAGTCCGCGTCTGGACGCTGCTCAAAAGGGTCATCCGGCCACGCGTTCGCTTTCGGATGGCAGAAAACTGGACACGAGCGACGTCCGAGTGCGCAGGCGATTTCGCTTTGTGCCGCCGCCTCGAAATGAAGATGTGGCGGCCTTGTTAAGTCTGACAAACGGCGAGACGCTGGCGGTTGAGAAATCAATGGGCCGAGGTCGCATCATTGTTCTGGGAATTCCGCTGACGTTGCGAGACTGGAGTGAACTTGCGAAGTCACAGGCGTTCGTGGTGATGGTGCAGGACTGGGTCAGTTATCTGACTCAGCCACAGGCGACTCAGTACAACCTGATGCCGGGAGATCCGATTGCGGTTCAGTTATCCGACACCGAACATCAGGAAGCGTTTTTGAAAACTCCGCACGGTGATCAGGTGGTGTTGACGGCGGATGCTGTTTCGGACGGTGTCGTGTTTCGTTCGAACCGCACAATTCTGCCGGGTGATTATGTTCTGCAACTGGGGCTATCCGGCGACACGATTCCGTTTCATGTTCAGAGGAGTTCTCGCGAATCTAATCTCGCGGCACTGACAGACGACGATCACAAGCTTCTGGCACAGACGGCAGGATTGAGTACTGGAATGATGGATGCGGGCCTTCGAGGTTCCAGCCAGAGTGATCCCGTCTGGCCATTTCTGTTGATGCTGCTGATTGCGTTTATGAGTACGGAACTGATTCTCGCCGGAATGATTTCTCGCGAACGGTTCGGAACAGCCGCCGTCGCCGAGACGACGGAACGTTTGTGAGATATGGGGATGGGAAGTCCGATCGAGTTTGGTCAGAAGATGAAGATGAGTGTGAGTGAGAAGGAAATGTCGGTGAGGTGAAGTCGTTGATCTAATCGTTTACCGCCCAGCCGAAGGCGCCGGCCAGCAAAAGAGCCGGAGGTGGCCCAAACAAAAGCCGGCGCCTCCGGCTGGGCGGTAAACAAGGAGTAATCTTTTGGAGCACTCTCCACTGCGGGAATTCGGCCGTTTCGAATAAACCTCGAAGTGGTGCAGAGGCCGTTGAACCACCGGGGTAAACCCGGTGGCGGAATGTTTCTGAACTTGTACCAAGGCGTGGTCATCACGCGACATAATTTCATTGACCGTTCAACAACATATGCCAACGACAACCAGCAATCTTGAACACATGATCCTCGACGGTCCGATTGGGCTGCCGATTGCGATCGTGCTTGCGCTGGCGTTGTTGGGGTTGTTTACCTGGTCGCTCAGTCGCGAACGTTTCATTCTGGGAACTCGGTATACGGTCATCTTATGGCTGCTGCGAGCTGTCGCGCTTGGGGTGGCGATCTGGATGCTGCTGGATCCAACTCGTGTTCTTGTTGAGGTCTCGACGACTCGCAAGTCCGTGGCTGTGCTGATGGATGTCAGCGGCAGTATGCAAACTGTCGATCCCGAAGGGACATCAGACGAGCTGCGTTGGGCTCTATCGCAATCCGATAATGCGTCTGTCTCAGCAGTGCAGTTGGCTGATCAGGCTCATGCGGCCGCCGGTCTGGCGGAGCGGCATCTTCAGAAAGCCTCCGATGCACTTCAGCAGCATCAGAGAGAAAGTCTGGTCGTTGATGAAGTGAGCTTTGCCAGTCAGGCTGTCGGCAGTCTCCAGAAGCACATGGCGACGCTTGTTGAGGAACTCCGGGCACTGGGTTCGGAGAAGACCGACGTTTCTCTCAAGGGAATGTCGCGTGAGATCTCGCGAGAATTATCCGGGGCGGAGTTCGTCGCGTTCGAAGAGTTGAGTGCGTCGCTGAAGAAGGGACGTGCTCCATCGGAGAAAGGCTGGCGAGAAAGTTTGCCGGACCTGCAGAATCGTCTGGCGGGCTTGAGACGAAAACTCAGCGAACTGGCTCGCGATCTGATCGATCGTGAAGCGGAGCTAACGAAGAGTCGCAACCCTGGCATGTTGTCAGCAATTCAGCGTGCGTCGCGAGTCGATCGAGCAGCGGGATTTCTGGACCGTTTGAACGCCAGCCTTCGTAAGGCCGTCGGCGATAAAGCCGACATTCGCGTGCAGACTTTTGATCAGGCGGCCACACTGGTGTCTGCAGAGCGAACTCTGAAGGACGTGGTCGGTCAGAGCAAACTGGCTCTTGAACAGGACAGTGAAGAACGTCGTGAAGCGAGCGCTCGCGCTGGAACTAACCTCTCATCGGTGCTGGAACAGTTGAATCGAGATCGTCAGGATCAACCGCTGGCGGCCGCGATTTTGTTGACGGACGTTTCCCACAACAAATCCGGATCGGTCAATCCTCGAGATGCGGCTGCTGAATTGGACGGCACACCGGTTTATGTCGTTCCGATCGGTAATACTCAGTACGTTCGCGACATTCTGGTGCAGTCGGTGTTCTGCCCGGCCGTGGCCATGCGAAACGATAACATCGTCATTGAAGCCGTTATTCAGGCTTACGAATGCGAGTCGGAATCGTGTCAGGTTCAGCTTCTGCGGGATGGTCAGGTCATCGACAGTCGCACGATTCAGCTGGACTCCAGCTTCGCGACTCGCCGAGTTCGCTTTGATCAGAAGATGGCTGACGTCGGCATGCAGCGGTTTCAGGTTTTAGTCAGCGCTGTGCCAGGCGAACTGACCGAACAAAACAATTCCGACAACTTCGAAGTGAATGTCACTCGCAGTGAAATCAAACTGCTGCTGGCCGATGAGATGCCTCGCTGGGAATATCATTATCTGGCACAGCTGTTCCGCCGTGATCCCAAGGTCGAACTG
>JBILXT010000601.1:0-3554 GCA_044378235.1 Planctomycetaceae bacterium | reverse complement strand
CATCCGCACCTCCATTTTTCGATGATCGCAATCTGCATCAACCAGCATCGCGAAAACTCGCCGATCTGAGGACAGATCGGCCTACGTGTCAAATTCTCCACCATTCCCTGTTGACATCTACTGTTGAAGCAGTAGATACTGTTTCCGCAGTACGTCTTTCTCAGGAGAATCACGATGGGGAAAAAGAAAGCTCGGTTTGTTGAACCGGCGGAGTTCGAACTTCAGATCCTGGGTGTTCTGTGGGAACACGGTCCGGCAACGGTTCGGCAGGTGATGGAATGGCTGTCTGATGGAAAAGAGCGAGCCTACACCTCCGTGCTTTCTGTCATGCAGGTTATGCAGAAGAAGGAACTTCTGAGCGTCGCCGACGAGCGTGACGGACTGGCTCATATCTTTAAGCCTATGGTTACTCGTGAACAGGTGGCCGTGCCGTTGTTGCAGGGGTTGGTCCGCAAGATTTTTGGCGGTAGCACGAAGACAGCGATGCAGCATCTGTTGAACTCCGACAAAGTCGACCGCAACGAGATCGATGCCATGCGCAAGCTACTGGACGATCTCGAAAGCCGCGCGAAGTAATCCACCTTGGCGAGCGGCAGGGCGTCAGCCCTCCGTGTAATCGCAGCAATTCGTTTGCATTCTTCACACGTCATATGATGTCCTGCAAACGTCTGATTTCTGGAATGTGAATACTTGTTGTCGTGACTATCGACACGGAGGGCTGACGCCCAGCCGCTCGCCTGAGTCATCTTTTTCTCTGGACCACAATCATGCCAGACGCCATCACACAGCTCAGTGAAACGCTGATTCGAGCACTCGGTCACTCCCTGTGGCAAGCCGCGCTGATCAGCGGAATTGTCTGGCTTCTTCTCCGCACGCTGCCCGCGAAACACGCGGAGCGTCGTTACGCCATCGCGCTGGGCGGATTGACAGGCATCGTCGCTGCCGCGTTGGTCACGTGGTCCGTGTTGAGACTGGAGCCGACAGAATCTAACATCGCAGCGATACTGAATAGTCGGTCGATGGAGCAGGCTGTTCACTTCTCCGACGCTCCTTCGGCATCGCATCCGTCTTCGCCAGCAGAGCCGCATGCGGAAGTTGTGGAACTGGCCAGGCACACGAGGAAGAATCCGTTGCCGTCCGCGGCCGACGCAACATCATCTGTCAATCGCAGCAGCTCAATCGTCATTCGATGGCTGGCCGTGGTCTGGCTGTGCGGCGCTGTTGTGATGTTGCTGCGAGGTCTCGCCGGGTTCGTGATCGCTCGCCGCTGGCTGGTCGAATCTGCGGCGGTGGCTGAATCCGGTCTGCTGGAACTCAATGAGATCGTGAAAGAACTCACCGGTCGACTCAAGCTGCGACGTATTGTCCAGATCGTGCTCAGCGACCGCATCGACACGCCTGCCGTGGTTGGCGTTATCTGGCCAGTGATTATGGTACCGGTATCGATGCTGACCGGAGTGCCAGCCGACCAATGGCGGATCATGATCGCTCACGAGCTGGCTCATATTCGTCGCTGGGATCCGCTTGTCAGTCTGATTCAGATGGTTGTCGAGTCACTGCTGTTCTTCAATCCGTTCGTCTGGTGGCTGAATCGCATCATTCGAGCCGAACGCGAGGCCTGCTGCGATGCCGTGGCGGCTCGCATTTGTGGGCAGCCGATGTCCGTCGCGAAGACACTGGTTGATGTGGCCGCGTCGATCCATCGGCCTGTGATCTCGACAGCGATGGCCTTTGCAGAACCTTCCAGCGAAGGCGAGCTGTCCGATCGAGTACTTCGTCTCGTCCAGCCCGAACGCGCGCCGCAGTCAAAGATCTCGTGGCTCAGTGTCACGGTCGTCATGGTGGCTCTTGCGGCCACGCTGGTTGTGCTTCAACGTGGAACAGACATCGCCGTGCAGAGTGCGGCCAATTGGATGTCGCCAAAGGAACGCGTCGAGAAGCTTGTGCAACTTGAGGCTGAGCGAAACGGGAACTTTGTCCCAGTGGCAGCCTCAGCTGCTGGTTCCAGTGATTCCGAGGATCCCAACGCTGGCAAGATCGCCGTGCATGTGATCGTTAAGACGGATGATGGCAGCAGGATTACTCCCAAGCTGACTCTGTATTATAAGTCACGTGCAGGCAACAGTGGTGTTTCCGGGGCTCTTAACGGTCTCGATACGGAATCGGGTGAGTACAAGAAGACTCACTACTTTCCTCCGTGCCGACTACTGATCGGTGCGTCCCATCCGGACTTTGCTGCCGTCAGTTCGTCGGTCGTTACGCTAATGCCGGAAGATGAGGAAAAGACCATTGAGCTGATACTGACCAAAGGTACGACTGTCGACGCCGTCGTCACAAACGAACAGGGACAGTTCATTCCGCAGGCCGCAGTGATGTGCTCCGCCGTGTTCGGATTTGGTGGCGGTTGGTCAGGGGGAGGTCCGCAGAAGATCCAAACTGATGAATCAGGTCGACTTCAGTTTTTGCATATCGCGAACTCAACGTATTCCATCGAGGTCATGGCGAAAGGATACCAGCGGCTGAGGCTGACACAAACCCTGGAACAAGCCGTATCGACGAGTTCCAGCGAGCCGTTCAAGCTTGTCCTCAAACCTGCACGCCCGGTGCCCATACGTGTTGTAGATAAGCAAAGCAGTCAGCCGATCGCCAATGCCAGGCTGCGGATCACCTATCGCAAGTCGGCGAAAGAA
This sequence comes from Planctomycetaceae bacterium, assembly GCA_044378235.1. Lineage (GTDB taxonomy): Bacteria > Planctomycetota > Planctomycetia > Planctomycetales > Planctomycetaceae > SXXK01. The sequence goes on along the minus strand of JBILXT010000601.1, from coordinate 864 downwards.
GGAATAGATTTTGGATTTAGTCGTCGCTGGGCAACGCCTGACCCGTGGCTGGACTATGCGATCTCTAACAGTGATGGTCTGGCGGTGCTTGACCAGCTTGAAGACGACACCACATACACATTTGCGGTCATCGACGAGAATCATGGCGTTGCCGTTTTACATGTGAAAGCGGGTGATGCGGAACACGCGATTTCGCTGAGCCCGGCAATGAAGGTTTCAGGCCGTCTCACTGGTGATTTGGAGCAGCTTCAAACGTCGACGGATGTTGCAAAACCCGGCTATCAAATGTCCGTCTTGTCAAGGATCGAATCGTCGTCGCGGGAATCAACCGGCAGCTATACCGACAGCTTTACAGACAACTACTGGGTCCATGTTGATCCCTCGGGCCACTTTGAGATTGACGGTTTGACGGAGGGAGAGGAACTAGAGTTGAGTCTTCCGACTGAGTACAAGGAACTGCAGATTACGGAATCGATGACCGAACTTGAAATTCCAATTGAGCCACGAGAAGCGAAATCCAGTGTTCCCGTTCGCGATGTCGTGATTCGCCTGACAGGGACCGATCCTGAGGCTCCGGCTCAGGGCACGCTGTTCGTTAACTGGAGCCATCCGACAGCTCGTATGGAAGACCAAGTCAACAACAAGCTGCCCATCACCTCTAACGAGGTTCGATTGAAAGTTCCAATCGGTGCTTTCCTGAACTTTCGGCCGGAGAGCCTCGCCGGATATCACATTGACGATCAAAACCAGATAGCAATTCTTCCCGGTTCAACTCCGCAGGTGATCGAAGCTCAGGTAATGGCGGTTGGCGGAGTCTACGGATCGATCAAGCGATCTGACGGAAGTCCGGCTGACCGCGGATTC
>JBILXT010000199.1:0-12640 GCA_044378235.1 Planctomycetaceae bacterium | reverse complement strand
CTCAGGTGTCATTGGCTCAGCAGGTTCAGCTGTCACAGAACGGTTTGCCTCAGCAGAGTCTCCCACAGCAATCACTCTCACAGCAATCTTTGCCGCAGCAGCCGGGAATACAACAGGTCGCACCACAGCTGCCTGGTAACGTCGGGGCGTCTGCAAATGTCGCTGGTTCGCCAGCACCGATTGCACAGGTGACACCGGACGCAACGTCTGGTGGTTCATCATCCGCCGCGGAATTATCTGCTCTGCAGGCTCTGGGCGGTTTTGCACCACCACAGACTGAGAGTGCGACGACCGCTTCGCAAGCTCAGACTGTTCCTGCCGCAACACCAGCTCATATTGGAACATGGACAGCCAGCATGGCAAACGGAGCACGAGTACAACTCAGCCTGAACGCTGACGGAAACTTTTCCTGGTCAGCGATCAACAGTGCCGGAAACTCCAGTACGTTTCAGGGAAGCTATCAGTTTGATGGTACCACGCTGACACTCAACCGCAGCAACGACAACCAAAAACTGGCTGGAGTCCTGACATTCAACGGGGCCGGGGCGTTCAACTTTAAATTGTCAGACGCCCAGGCGGGCAGCCTGCAGTTCACTCGAAGCTGATAACGATCCATCGCAGTCTGCATTCATTATCAAGCAATTACGCAAAAAGACGGCGAAGCTTAAAGCTTCGCCGTCTTTTTCTATTAAGGCTCACACATTGTTGTATTTGCGGTCATGATCAGTATTTGCGAGGTCGAACAGACCCCTGAACTCGAACTGGCAGCCCCATGATGCGGAGGAAACCTTCTGCGTCGGTCTGGTCGTACGAACCGCCGCGTTCCATGCTCGCGATGTCGGCTTTGTACAAGCTGTAAGGAGATGTTCGGCTGCTGACTCGAACATTGCCCTTATAAAGTGTCAGCTTCACTTCGCCAGTCACGGGCTTCTGAGTTTCCCTGATGAAGGCCATCAGAGCATCCATCTTGGCACAGTACCAGAATCCGTAATAGACCATCTCGGCCACCTGAGGACTCAACGAATCACGCAGGTGAGTCAGGTCACGGTCCAGCGTCATCTGCTCCAGGCCCTGATGAGCTGCATAAAGCAGTGTCATGCCTGGGGCTTCATACACTCCACGACTCTTCATACCAACAAAGCGATTCTCAACGATGTCGATTCGACCACAGCCATTGCGGCCACCGATCTGATTGAGTTCTTCCACCAGTTTCGCCGGGCTGAGCTTCTGACCGTTGACGGCTACAGGTACGCCCGATTCAAACTGGATGGTCACCGTTTCTTCTTTGTCCGGAGCCTGCTGCGGAGAAACAGACATGCCGAAATCGATGACGCTGGTTCCGTCCACAGTCGGATCTTCCAGGTCGCCAGCTTCATAGCTGATGTGCAGACAGTTCTCGTCGCTGGAGTACGGCTTCTTCGCTGTCGCCTTCACAGGGATATTCTTCTTCTCGCAGTATTCGAGCATCTCTGTTCGACCGGGGAACAGGTCGCGGAACTTCTGCATTCGCCATGGGGCGATGATGCGAATGCCTGGCTCCAGGGCTTCTGCAGCCAGCTGGAATCGGCACTGATCGTTGCCCTTGCCGGTTGCTCCATGCACAAATGCTTCCGCGCCAACTTCACGGCCTCGCTGCAGACAGGCTTTGGCGATCAGCGGGCGAGCGATGCTGGTGCCCATGAGATAAATGTTCTCATAGCGCGCCTGCCATTGCAGGACGGGGAACGCAAAATCGCGACACAGCTCTTCACGAACGTCCACAAGTTCTGCAGACTTGGCTCCGATATCGCGAGCCTTCTTCATGATCGCATCGCGGTCTTCACACGGCTGACCAAGATCAACGTAGAGACAGTGGACGTCGTAACCTTCGTCCTGAAGCCATCCTACCAATACTGAAGTATCCAGTCCGCCGCTGTAGGCCAGGACAACCGATTTGCCCACGTGAGTCTTCTCCAACAATCCGATCCAGTGAAAAACCAATCCACAGGGCGGAATGGTATCCGTGACCGGGCTGCTCGCCACCCTTGACCCCGGAAATCAGGAAAAAGGGAATCCGGAGGCTCTGGCGAAGACAAGTTTGAACGCAGAGGTCGCGGAGGAACGCAGGTTTGGAAAGTGTAGGACGCCCTTTTCAGGGCGTCAGAATCGCACGTGTTTTTGCGGCAACGACGGCCTGAAAAGGCCGTCCTACGAATAAATTCATGGCCCAAACCGGCCATCAACACATCAGCCCAGGGCAACGTCCTGGAAAGAAGATCTTTCACTACTTGCGGACGGCAGTCCGTCCATAAAAAAAGCCCGAGCTGCACAAGCAGTCGGGCTTGCAAGAAGCATCGTAGAGTACGCGAACTAGTTGGCCGCTGGATCCGCAACAGGTGCGATTGGCTTGCCAGCTTCAACTGGAGTTCCGGCACAGTCGCCGGATCCGCAGCTGCCCATGATTCCTGTGGCTCCAGGAGCACAGGTTGATGTACAGCACACCGTCTCAGGGATCAGGACACATCGAGTGTAAGGGACTTGTCGCATCACCTGACGAGCCACCATGCGAGTGCATGTGACAGGAACTTCTTTGGAAACCTGGCGACAAACTCGGCGAGTCGTCGTGTACGGGACCTGACGATTCACACAGTAAGGAACTTTGCGAGTGCAGGTTTCGCTGACCATCTTGCAGACGGAATACTGGATGTCGCGAGTCTTCTGCTCGGTCACCATTTTGCAGACCTGATAAGGAATCTGCTGAGTCTTCGTTTCACATTCCATCCGGCATACTCGGTATGGAATTTTCTGAACCACTTCCTTGGCAACCATTCGAGTAACCTGAACCGGAACTGTCTTTACGACAACTTCAGGAACATAGCGAGTCACCTGGACAGGACACTGCTGGCGCACAACCTGAGGAACCATCACGGTGTAAGGAACCTGCTCCTGAACAACTCGCGGGCACCATACTCGACGACACACCTGGCGAGGAGGACACTGAGTCATGCAGACCTGCGGACCACAAGGACCACAGACAACTCGAGGAATGCGTGGGCCGGGAATGCATTGCGTCTGCGTGACCCACTGGCCAACGTTACGCTGAACGCAGCGAGTGCGAGTTTCGGGACGCATCACGGTGTAGCAGCGTTCCTGCTGAATGGTTTCTGTCACGCACTTCATGACAGTCTGGCGACATTCCTGCTGAATGGTTTCGCAGACTGGCTGCTGAATCGTATAGCGGCACTCACGAACCTGCTCTTCCCAGACCGGACGCTGAACCGTGTAGTTGCAGGTGCGATAGAGAGTTTCGACAACAGGTCGCTGAACGCAGTAGGTTTCCTGACGGACAGCGGTTTCTGTCACCGGGCGACAAACGGTGTACGCTTCCTCGCGATAGGCCGTTTCTGTCACAGTGCGATAGCATGTCTGCTGGATATCTTCATAGATGTTTTCGCAGACAGTGCGAGTCGAGGTGTACTCCTGCGGCTCGTAAACTGTTTCGCAGACAGTGCGATAACAGGTTTCCGTTGCGACTCGGCAAGTCGTGTAACACGAAGCCGGAGCACACGCGACTGTCGGACAGCAGTTGTAAGAAGGAACGCCACACAATCCCGCGAAGCTGATGCCCGGGAATGAAACGACGGCAGCGATGGCTGCAAGAACGCTTTTGAAACGCATGACGATTGAACTCCGAAATTTCCGGAGAGCCGCGCGTCCGTTCGCAGACTTCTCAGTTGTTTGACCGCACTCAAGTCGACAATTCGACCGAGCTCATGCCACTGGGCTGACAGATTACCCATGCCGGATTCCACGACTCAAAGGCAAACCCTTCCCAAAGTCGTTTTCCTTCCCGAAAGGGAGCAGATGTCCGGCTGGTGAAGAAGAATATGCTCGGTCAAATAAAAGATGCTGGCAAACTGCGACATTTGGGGCGATTTGCCAGATGCCAAAAATCGACAAGTCCTCCAGAATCCTACTTCTGTCCCTGTCAGTTGTCTCTGTGTCCTCGTCTATTGCCTGTCCAGGACTCCGGGCTGTGACGGAGTGATGATGTTTGGCAACATCGGATTCTGGCACTGTCAACAAAAAGAGCTAAATCTCCTCAGTTCCGGTCCTATCTCTGTAAGTGGGACACTTCGTGACGTCCCCCAGAGACACTCTGTGTCAACGCCCCCGGAACTGAGCCAACAAACATGCTGCACCCCAATCCCGACCGTCAGGCGACTCTTATTCTTTCTAGGCAGCCTTCCGGAACTTTCACGGTCACCGGAAAATCATCCGCATCAACGGGGTACCGATATTCCGGATCAGGCGTCAGCGACGGCGAAGGTGTGTGGGCCGAATGGAATTGGGATGGTCGCCTGTTGACCGTCCGAAACGACCGCTTTGGCTTTCTGCCTGTCTATTACGCTCAACTCCCAACGGGTTTTGGTGTCAGCACTTCAGCCCTGGAACTCATCCGTGCTGGTGCGGCGACTGACCTGGATGATGCGGCCGTCGCGGTTTTCGTACGACTGGGATACTACATCGGCAATGACACTCCGTTCAAATCGGTACGACTGCTTCCGGCTGGAAGCGAACTGACTTGGTCCGAAGGAATTCCTTCGATCCGAACACTGGCACCACCGATCTCTGAAACCGTTTCAACGCTCAGTCGCGAGCAGGCCGTTCACGAGTACGGCGTTCGCTTTCAGGAAGTTGTCGAGGCGATGGTTCCTGCGGCTTCCGAACGGATGTGCGTGCCTCTTTCGGCCGGGCGCGATTCACGCCATATTCTCTACGCGCTGGTGCGAGCCGGGCGGAATCCGTCCATGGTCGTGACCGCTCGTTCAGCGCCGCCGCGGCCGAGCACTGACGCTCACATCGCCGCGAAGATTACTGCTGCTCTGCAACTGCCGCATACAATCATTGAACAATCCGAAGATCGTTTCGCTGACGAAATGCAGAAAGATCTGCTCACAAGCTTCTGCGCCGATGAGCATGCTCAGATGGTTCCAGTGGCTCGCTGGCTGGATGAGCAGAAGTTCGCGGCGTCGTGGGATGGCATCGCCGGCGACATCTTCTCGTGCGGTGTTTACAACGACAATAAGATGCTGGATCAGTTTCGCAAACGTGAACTTGCGGAGCTTTCCGGCTGGCTGCTGGCCGACGACGGCTATCTGACAACCAGCCTGACACCGACCTATCGTGAACGCTGGAATCGGAAACTCGCGGTCGCTCGCCTGTCGCGTGAGCTGGATCAATATGCGGATCTGCCGAATCCTGCGGCTCCGTTCTTCTTTTACAACCGCGTTCGGCGAGAACTGGCGTTGTGTCCCTATGGAATGCTCAATCAACAAACTCAGATACTGGCTCCTTATCTGAGCCATGCGATCTTTGACCTGTTGATCAATCTTCCGTTCGAATACTTCCGGGGGCGACTGTTTCACAGTGAAGCGATCGATCAGTTCTATCCCGAGCTGCCTCAGGTTGAGTATGTTTCCACGTCGACCGGCTTCGTGCCCGAGAAGCGATCGAAGATCTGGAAATTCGCGAAAAACATGAGTTTGATGGCTATTCAGGGGAACGCTTCGCAGTCATGTATTCGGCGCGGCTTTCTTTTGCCGCGTCTCGCAAAAGCGGTGGTCAATCGTGAATTCGGTACAGAGGTCCCCGTACTGTTTTCACGAATTCTGGTCATGATGCATCTTGAGGAATCCCTGGCCCTCTCTTCAGGAATCTGAAGGGTCATCACGATACGGAATGCTGAGACATCAGCGATCGTGACCAGGCGAGTTGTATTCAGCATGTTCTGTTCGAGCCACGAGAATGAATCACCCAGGTTTGCTGCTACAAGAAGAACGCTCGACCGGCAAGTCTTTGTCAGCGTCCTGCAAGTCATCTGCTTCAGAGCAGATGGAGTGGCCGTTGATTAGTATCATTATGCCGGTCTATAACGGTGAAAAGTTCATTCAGGAAGCTATCGATTCCGTTTTCGCTCAGACCGTCAATGATTTCGAACTGATTGTTGTCGACGACGGTTCAACGGATGCCACTCTGGCAATTCTGGAAACCTATGGCGATCGCCTGACAGTTCTTCGGCAGCAGAATTCCGGGCACGCCGCCGCTCGCAACGCCGCTGCAAAGCTATCTCGTGGTCAGTGGATCGCGATGATTGACGCTGATGATCTATGGCACCCGGAGAAGTTGGCTCAGCAGTTGTCGGTGGCAAACAATGCGGATGTGATTTACACCGCCGCCTTGAATTTTGAAGACTCATCCCGCGTCGATAACACGACCTTCGCAGACGGAAATTGTTACAACGGCGATGTGTTCGATCAGCTTGTTCTTGACAACTTTATTACTCATTCCAGCATCCTGATGAAACGCGATGCGTTTCTTAAGTCCGGCGGCTACGACGAGTCGCTGAAGACCACCTGTGACTGGGATCTGTGGCTAAGAATGTCGGCCTCGGGATGTCGTTTTCAGGGCACTCCGGCACCGTTGACTCACTATCGCTGGCGAGCCACCTCAAACTCACGCAATCATGACCGCACCTGCTGCGACCGGTTGAACGTGCTGCAGAACGCTCTGAGCTCTCCTCGTGCCCGGCAGACTTCTCTCCTGGTGCGTCAGAAGGCCATCGCTCGAGTTTGGCAGACATCGGCCTGGTTTGTGGCCGAGAAAGATGATCGCAAGGCACTGAACTGGTACCTGCGCTCCGTGCTGCATCGCCCTTACAGCATTCGCGGCTGGAAAGAAGTGACTCGCTGCTGCCTGCACCTTTGTGGAATCAGCCGCCAGCGAATCAAGCGAATGCTCAAACGCCAGCACAACTGATGTCACTGTTCGCGTGCTGAGCTTGTAAAAACAGGATTACCGTCGAAACTACACGCCCCATCCATTGGTAAGATTTGGTTTGCATTTTTTCGACCGGGGCGTGCCTGTGAACAGGAGTCCGTCTGACTTCATCCGAACAATGACGTCCGAAGATCTGCCGGACGCATTGTGTTTGAGCACATCAGTCGGCTGGAATCAAATCGCTGCCGACTGGCAACGGATGTTGCTGCTGGAACCTGGCGGCTGTTTTGTCGCAGAGCGAAACGGTGAAGTTGTCGGGACGACACTTTGTTGCACGTTCGGCCCCGTTGCGTGGCTGGCGATGGTGATCGTTCGCGAAGATCACCGTGGCTGCGGCCTGGGTCGAGAACTCGTACGGGCCGGTCTGGAGTATTCCCGGCAGAAAGGCATCCAGACGGTTCGCCTGGATGCGACGCGCCTGGGAGAAGCCGTTTATCGGAAGCAGGGGTTCGTGCCGCAATTCGAATTGGTTCGGATGGGAGGCATCGTCAGCACTTCGGCTGAGTCCCATGCGCCGGCTCATCGAGTTGTAAGTGCAGAGCCTTCGCAATTCGAGCAGCTCATCCACCTCGATCACGATGGAACAAGGACCGATCGGGGAAAGTTATTGCGCCGGCTTTTCAGTGAATGGAGTCCTCTGGTTGCCGTTTCGTCTCTCGGTCAAATTGACGGATTTCTTGCGTCACGAAAAGGGCGGCTTTCGACTCAGTTCGGCCCGATGTCCGGCACCGAAACAGCAGCCGTGGATCTGTTGAGTCAGGCCCTGGCAAACTCCAATGGTCAGCCGGTGATCGCCGATATTCCCGTGCATCGAGAATCTCTGCTGCGAGTTGCTCGAGACTTCGGCCTGACTGAACAACGAACCTTGCTCCGCATGTGCTTTGGTGCCCCTGTCGAAGAATCACCACAGCGTTTCCATTTGAGTTACGGCGGGGAGTTTGGTTGATGTTCCTCCCTGATGGACAATTCGATCTGCGGCGAGTTGCCTTGTGATCTGACATCTACTGGTCTGCAGGAACCTCCGAGCCGGACAGTACTTCGCAGCCGGGAAGAGCGGCTTTCAGAGATGTGATGTCCGATTCGGTGAGTTTCGTACCGCGGACATCCAGGTCTTTAAGACTCTTCAGGGAATATAGATCCAAAACCGAGAGTGAATCCAGAGTCGTATTGCTCAGGTTCAAACTTTCCAGCCCTGTGTTTGAACCGATGGTTTGCCATGAGGCTGGATCGAGTTGCAAGCCGGAGAGTTGCAATCTCCGTAAAGACTGACAATTCTTGATTCCCGTCAGACTGGTGATCTGAGTCTGAGAAAGATCCAGCTCCGCAAGATTCAGCAGACCGCCGCAATCCGGGATCACGCTCAGACCCGTCCTGGCAAGGCTCAGTTTGGCCAGGCTGGTGAATCGAGGCAGATGCTGCATCTCAGGATCCGCAATCTGCAGATGACCGGAGAAATCAAGTTCAACCACGGCTGTCGCTGCCGGGAAGTCGCTCATTGCCAACGCGGGTTCAGCAGCCCACGGTTCAGTGGCATCCTGAAGGCGAATGACGGCTCGCAGGTCACTGGCCCACAGCATCGCTTTCTGCTCCGGACTTGCGGTCGCACGTTCGACAAGTTCCTGACGCGTCAAAGGCATGGTGACCCCGCCGGGGTAGTTGATCGTATGAATCACATACTGATCGATGTTCTCGGGGCCATGCAGAATTTCACCGCCTGGACCAAGGGTTATCTGTTGCCCGTTGTCATAGGCCAGTCCCGTCCAGCGGATTCCAGGTTCTTTCAGATTCAGCAGGCCTGTTGATGTCATGTGTTCCGACGGCCACGCCGGAATAGTCAGAAACAACAGATTGTTTTCTGATTGCAGGCGGGCCTGATAGGGGCTGGCGTGTCCGGCACGCAGGGACCCGGATGCCGCAAACTCTGCAATTTGCTGTCCATCAAGATCTTTGACGCCGAATCTTCGGTCGTACGGAGATTCGGTCCACAATGCCTTATTGTCTGGAGTAAAGGCCAGTAACTGATGTCGAAGACCGTCGCAGTAGAACTTGCCGGTTCGATTCAGTCCGGAGTCAGGATCGACATCATAAAGATCTCCCAAAACAACTCGGCGCGAATCAGAGGACCAGCAGCCAGCGTGTGCATTCCACGTTGAGCTTGTCGTCTCTGGTTTCTTCTCGAAGATCTTGAGATCAGCCATGCGCAGCAGGCATGCGCCCTGTTGGGGAGGAGTATTGTTGTGAATTGCCAGCCACTTGCTGTCCGGGCTGAACTCCATCCATCTCATACCAGCGGTGGAAGGCAATACAACATTCTGGACCGTTTTCTCATTCGAGTGCATATCAACGAGATGCAATTGAGCCTGCTCGGGCACCGCATCGTCGACCAGATCCCAAACCAACCATCGACCGTCGGGACTCCACTTAGGTGCAAACGTGTAGCCGGGCAATAGTGGCGACTCGAACTCAGGAACTTCGGACTCACCATAGATGGCAATTTTCCCGAACGGTCCAGCTTCGTGATCGGTGTGATCCACCATCGAGAGTCGTTTCCCATCACCACTCCATGCCAGTTTCAATCCTCTCACAGGAATCGAGCGAACAGTGTTCCCATCAGGATCAAGAACGTTAACCGGCCCCCATGCTCCGTGAGTCATTGCGATGTGGCCGCTGACGGGATTCCATGAAAACCCATCATCACGCATCGCCTGTTGCGTTTCGGTGAATTTCACCCCCAGTGGTCGGCCGGTCTTATCCCAGAACCCGAGACTGCAGAACCCCAATGACGAAAGATGTGCGGTGTGTACGACATCTTCCTGGCCAAGTGTTGCAGCACCGACACTCAAAAGTTGAGGTGGTTCTGATGAAAAGATTCGACGCCCGGAGGGGTGAAACCGCAAAACTGTCCCGCTTGCGTAGAGCCTGCCCGGCGATTGCGAAACCAACACGATCTCATCCGCTGCTGGCCAGAAGGGAGTAAACAGACTGGCAAGATGGCCTGGCCTCGTTGGCAATTCCAGAGTCCTGAGCAGATCCAGTGTTTCGCTGGAAAATACTCGGTGATTTCCATCAACCAGAAAGCGTCCATCAGGCGACCAGGCTCCGAAATGCAATGGTAGCTTGCCCGTGGCTAAGCGAGTTCCATTCGGAGACCATAGACTTGAAAGACTCTCTCCCCCCTGAGTCATGACGAGGATCCGCTTACCGTTTGGTGACCAGACCGCTTGACACGAAGCCGCTTCATCAACAGTCAAAACTTCCTTAAGACCAGACTCTCCCAGCGTCCACTTGAAGATGGAATTATCGAGGCCAGAGAACAGAATCTCGCTGCCATCGGGATTCACTGTTGCATACCGAAGCCAGGGAGTCTTCGTCTCATCATGGACGCTGAGTTCGTGGAGTATCTTTGCTTCCGCTGAATAGACGATTGCTCCGGTATGAGTCCACGCCAGAATGTCACCAGACGGCATCCAGGTTGTGCTCAGGTGTGAGTGATAATACTTATACAGTGAATTGTCGGCCCTGTGACGATTTACAAGTCGTCCGTCGCGACGGCGAATCTCAAACTCGTAATCTGACGAGAGCAGCAGCAGAGCCCCGTCCGAACTGAATGCGATGGATGTAAACGAAGTGCCGTCGGAGCGATGGAAATAGTTGAGTACTCGACCATCGCTGATGCGTGTGACTCTTGCGCCGTATTCGTCACAAGTGGCGACGAGCTGGCGTTGCGGGTCGAGGCTGACCTGTCGCTCGCTATACCAAGAACTACACATTCCCGTCGGTGGACGTAGTAACTGCATTTGCCACGTGGCCACATCATCCAGATTGGCAGGCTGTGGAACCAGCCCCCATCCAATCTTGTCCATTCGTCCGGGTGTCCAATCAATCTGGCCGTTCGCTACAACGCCGGTGCCATCGCCCGTAGAAGGTGTGGAAACGGTGTCCGACGGAGTTTTCTCCATAGGCGTTTCAGGAGTCTTCTTCTGACCACTCGCCGGACTCTTCTGCATCGAAGAAGTCGTGTCCGTTTTTAGCGAAGCATCTGCCATCGCGACGGTGTTGCCAGCCTTCCGGCGAGTCACCAGGATCTCGTGAAGACTTCCCGGGCTCACAACGATCGTGTCTTCCGACAATTCAAAGCCGGACGCTTCCGGACCTTCAATGTGAATGGCCCATTTGCCCTGAGTCAGCTTCAGCGTTCGATCATCCTGCTCAACCAATTGCAATTCTTCACTTTGCTCACCCTTCACCGCGGCGATAGAAATCTTCGCATTCGGATCGTCCGACTGAATGATCAGCTCACCGCCATCTTTTGTCCGCAACTTGAGAAATACGCCGGCGAGAAGAATGATGGCGAAGAATCCGGCCGGGATCAGCCATGCCGGGCGACGCGTTCCGTTCGATCCACTGGACGACCGTGATTCCGCCGCTGGCATAATGACCGTCGCTGCTTCCGCTGCGGACTGCCGTACAGGAAATGCTGATGCCGGAAGCCGCTCGGTATCGAGCATGCTGTTGGAGACGCCGTCAACGGCCCCCACACCATCGGTCCAAAGCCCGCGTAGTGATTCTTTAGACGACCATCGCGATAATCCTCGAGCTAACTCGCCAGCACTCTGCAGTCGCTGATTCGGTTCACGCTCAAGTGCACGAGCACTCAACTGAGCCAGTTCGTTGGGCACGTCCGTGCGCAGAGTTTTCACGTCCTGAGCAGGCTCCGCGACAACTCGCATCGCATGCTGCACGATCGATTCAGAATTGGAATATGCATGCACCCGCTTGCCCGTCAGCAGATAAAACGCTGTCGCTCCCAACGCGTAAACATCGGTGCGAGTATCCATCTCGTGGCCGCGAGTTAACTGTTCTGGAGCCATGTAACCAGGCGTCCCCAGAATCTGATGCTGGCTCGTCAGGTGTTCGTCACTGCCTGGTGATTCGCCGGAGTCAATCGACTCTGTCATCCTTGCAAGCCCCAGATCCAGCACACGAACTCGACCTTCGCGATCCAGCATGAGGTTCCCCGGCTTGAGATCGCGATGCAGCACGCCCTGTTCATGGGCGTATTGAATGCCGTCGGCCGCCTGACGAATCAATTCACAGACCACCGCGATCGGTACGGGCTTTTCATCAACAGTCAGTCGTTGAAACAAACTGGACAGAGAAATCCCGTCGACATATTCCATCGCCAGATAAGGCACGCCATCGACTTCATCCGCATGCTGCGCGGAGACGATATTGGGGTGCTGAAGTTGCCCCAGGGCTCGCATTTCTCGATAGAATCGTGACCGCAATTCCTGATCATCGAGACGATGCGAGTGCATGACTTTGACGGCCATGAGTTTTCCCAGGCGAAGATGGCGAGCTCGGTAGACAGCTCCCATGCCCCCTTCACCGAGTCGCTCCAGCAGTTCAAACGGCCCCAGCGTTTCCGGAACGTTCTCCAAGGAAGAACCGTCCGATATTGTTCGTGACTGTTTGCGGACAAAGTCAAGATCCTGGACGCGGCTCAGGACTCCGGCCCATTGCTGTTCTTCAGCCGCAGAGGGTACAGGCAACTGTGCGGCTGCTTTCAGCAGCTTATCCAGGCTTGCCGTCTCCTCCGCCGCCGCACACAACGTCTCATCCAGCGAATCGTTGGTATCGGGCGGAGAATTGACCGACTTTGTATTGAGCTCAGACGAGTTTGGTGCCGGGGGTTGCATGATTCAGGCCTTTAAGTCTCTGCTTTTATGAAGCGGAAGGGCGCGAGCCATCCCGTTCTGCATCACCGGACGGCTGGCGCCGTTCCGCTACCTCGGAAAGTCATTCCGGGATAGTTCCTTAG
>JBILXT010000198.1:0-12648 GCA_044378235.1 Planctomycetaceae bacterium | reverse complement strand
AAGTTCCCTTGTCCGTGCGAGTCACCTTCCATTTTTCGTCCCCGGTGTGAGTATCGAAACAGAAGGTTGTGGCGTTATCTTCATTAAAGCTCTGGGCGAAGACTTTGCCTTCATGGAGAGCCAGAGAGCTGCCGGTTCCAAAGCCATTGGACGTCTTGAAGGTCCCAACGTCTTTCGTCCAGCGAAGTTTCCCGGCATGATCTACGGCTGCGACAACCCCGGGAGCGCCGAACGAAACATAGACGCCGTTTTCGTCCGCCACTGGAGATTCCGTCGCCCATGAATTCGAAGGATGAATGGGGAACTTTGGCTTGCCGGAGACAATGGTTTGTTCCCAAAGGGTGCTGCCATCTTTGGTGCTCAGACAGAACAGTTTCCAGTCGATCGGAAAACTCGGGGCCTTCGCGAATAACGAAACGCCCATGCTCTGGGGGGATTTGACACCATCGGCAAAGTTTGAAGGTTTCAGATCTTTTTCCGCGACAGCTCCGGTCACATAGACGCGATCTTCCCAGACGATTGGTTGCGACCAGCCAGCTCCGGGATTGGCAACTTTCCAACCCAGATTCTGTTCGGCCGACCAGGTTTGCGGGATAGGTTGATCAGCCACAATTCCGTTTCCGCTGCTGCCGCGGAATTGCGAGAACTCCCCGGCCAGACAGAGGTCAGCGGCGATCGTGAATGTGAAGACAATCGCGAGAATACGAGACATGCCTGGGCCTGTTGCGAGGAAAGGATGTGGTTATGATCACTGCCTGTGCGACGCTGAAGGCACGGGGTTGCCAAAGTAATGGTGCAGTCGCTCAGTGTAGTTTTAGCCTCTTCACGACTTTTGGCCATGCCGGATCAGGGCACTTAAGGCCTCCCATTCATTTTGACGCTGAAAGAGTTCTGATGCGAAGTGTTTGGCAGTTTCATACGTCGAGCCAGCTTGTGTTTGGGTGGGGAGCTGCCGGGCAACTTCCGGGACTTATTCAGCGACACGGTTATCGACGCATTCTGATCGTGACAGATCGAGTGCTTGCGGCGAACGGAATTGTCGACAGGATCCGCATGCCTCTCGTCAACGCAGGCCTTGATGTTCATGTGTTTGATGGTGGTGAACCAGAACCATCGGTCGACAGTGCGATGCGAACCCTGGAGGACGCTCGCCGTTACAAGCCCGACGCGATTGTGGGGCTTGGCGGCGGCAGCAACATGGATCTGGCGAAAGTCACGGCCGCCGCTTATTCTCACGAGGGAACTCCGAGCGACTATTTCGGTTGGGATCGAGTTCCCGGTCCGGTGACTCCGCTGATTTGTGTCCCGACAACTTCGGGGACCGGCAGCGAGGTTTCCCACGCGGCCGTGCTGACGGATACGCAGAACGCTATCAAGGTCAGTACGCTTAGCAATTACCTGCGTCCGGCCATTGCTCTTGTCGATCCGGAGCTCACGTTGTCGTGCCCGGCAAAAGTGACGGCTGACAGTGGAATTGATGCTTTGACTCATGCGATTGAAGCCTGCACAGCGGTTGATTTTCAACAAATGCCGTTGAAGGAAAACGAAACGGCGGCTTATGAAGGGCGGACTCCACTGGGCGAATGCCTTGCCGAAAAGGCGATTTCGCTGATTGGACGGCATCTCGAAACGGCAGTGCGTGAACCCGGTCATCGTGAAGCTCGGGAAGGGATGAGCCTTGCGGCGACGCTGGCCGGCATGGCCTTCTCAAACTGTGCTGTCGCGGTGGTGCATGCTCTCGAGTATCCGATGGGTGGCGAGTTGCATGTGTCACACGGTGCTGGAAACGGTTTGTTGCTGCCGTTTGTGATGCGATTCAATCTGCCGGAACGTGTCTCGACGTTCGCTCGGATAGCGACTTTGTTGGGTGAAGACACGGCTGGAAAGAGTGACGCAGTTGCTGCGGAGCAGGCGATATTCGCAGTGGAGAAGTTAAAGCGAGCCGTCGGGATCCCTGAGCGTATTCGAGACATTGGGGGCCGAGAAGAACAGTTGCCGCGGTTTGCCGCGAAAGCGTTTGCGATCAAGCGGCTGATGATGGTCAATCCTCGTCAGCCAACCGAGGCAGATTTGTTGGAGATTCTTCGAGCAGCGTACTGACCAAACGTGAAAAGGGTTCAGTTTTCCACGGAGCTGCAGACGCTGTGAGAGCAGTCAAGTTGCCGGACCACGTTCCCCGGGGTGAACTGTGAGCCTATCCGCTCCGACACTGAGTTGTTTCTGTGACCGCCGAAGTCATAATCCCCGCCTCTGTTCGGCCAAAGGACAGAACTTGAGTGTTTCGGATGAAGCCGGGTGAACGAATCGTCGTTTGCTGTGTCGCCTCGAAACTCCTTTGTTTTCAGTGTTTCGGGCTCTCCTTTTGTGGTTGCCCGGCTTTTTACGGTGACCCGATCATGGCTCGTTCGATAGAGACAATTCGTAATATTGGCATCATCGCACACATCGATGCCGGTAAGACCACAACCACGGAACGCATCCTTTACTACACAGGAGCGTCCCATCGGATGGGGAATGTGGACGACGGGACCACGACAACGGACTTCGACCCCGAGGAAGCTCAGCGCGGAATCACGATCTATTCTGCTGCTGTCACATGCCAATGGAAGGGGTGCACGATCAACATTATTGACACTCCCGGGCACGTGGACTTCACGGCGGAAGTGGAACGCAGCCTTCGAGTTCTGGATGGTGCGGTCGTGATTTTCAGTGCCGTTGAAGGGGTTGAGGCACAAAGTGAGACGGTTTGGCGGCAAGCCAACAAGTACAAGGTTCCTCGAATCTGCCTTATTAATAAGATGGACAGAATTGGGGCCGGATTTCATCGAGTCCTCGAACAGATCCGCGAGCGACTGAACGCACGACCAGTACCTTTGCAGATTCCCATTGGATCGGGGCAGTCCACCAATGCTGATGGATTCTGCGGGGTCATTGATCTTCTGGGTATGAAGGCGATTTACTGGGACTCTGAATCAAAAGGCCAGGTTTTTCGCGAAGAGGCTATTCCCGAGCAGTACCGCGACGACGCAGAGCTCTGGAGAACAGAGCTATTTGATGTGCTCTCCAGCATCGATGATGACATCATGATGGTTTGTATGGAGGGACAGGAAGTCCCTGCAGAGTTGGCAATCTCTGCGATTCGAAAAGCTACCCTGAGCGGGGCGATTCAGCCCGTGTTTTGCGGAGCGTCTCTGGATTACATCGGAGTTCAGCCAGTCCTCGACGGCGTTAATAGTTTCCTGCCGAGTCCCTTGGATCGCCCGCCGGTGGAAGGCGTGATCCCGTCTGGCAAGCAGGAAGGGCAAACCACTGTCCGCAAAGCGAGCGTCAAGGATCCGGTATGTGCCCTGATCTTCAAGGTGCAGGCCGAACCGCATGGTGATCTCTTCTTTGCTCGAGTCTACTCCGGAGTATTGACTGGGAATTCCAAGCTATTGAATCCCCGACTCGGCAAAAAGGAAATGGTCACTCAGCTGTGGCACATCCAGTCAGATTCTCGAGAGAAGGTGGAAAGCGTCGAGGCGGGGGATATCTGCGGGATCATTGGGCCTAAAGACTCGTCGACAGGAGATACACTTTGCGACGCCAGTTCTCCAGTGGCCCTTGAGTCCATCGTATTCCCGGAAACGGTGATTTCGATGGCGATCGAGCCGGAGTCCAGTAACGATCGTAAGAAACTCGACGACACCTTGAAGCGGTTGGAGCGACAGGATCCCACGTTTCGCGTGAAATCAAACGCGGAAACTGGTCAGACGATCATTAGTGGGATGGGCGAGCTGCATTTGGAAGTGATTCGCCATCGAATGGAGCGAGATTTCAAGCTCAAGGTGAAATTCCATAAACCGCGAGTCAGTTACCGGGAGAAATTGGTTGGCGAAGTCACAGTAAGCGTTGACTTCTCCCGTCAGATGCCGTCAGGAACAATCGGTTTTGGAATGACGCTTCTCGCAAGGGAAGTCCCGGAGTCGGCGGTCAATGTCACGATTGGGCATCGGCTCACGCCGGAAGCATTGCCGAAGCAACTGCTCCAAGTCTTGTTGGAAGCGGTCAAGAATCAGGCTGACGGAGGCGGGATCTATGGAAATCCGCTAATGGGATTGAGTCTGACGATAACGGCTGTGAATTTCCGAGAAGGAGAAACCAACGAGGTTGCCATCCAGACGGCTGCGAGTGAGGCTTTTAACAAGGTGCTCAAGGACGGGAAGATGGCGATTCTGGAGCCGATCATGTCAGTCGAGGTGGTGACCCCGGAAGATTTCTTCGGAAATGTCCAGTCGGACCTGAATTCCCGGAGAGCGGTCATCATCAATTCCGACAGACGGGGGGACCTGTGTGTGCTTCACTGCGAAGTGCCGCTGGTAGAAATGTTCGGGTACTCAAATCAGATTCGTAGTCTTTCTCAAGGTCGAGCATCGTACTCGATGGAGCCTTGTCGCTATGAAATTGCACCTCCGAACGTGGTTGAACAGATGATGTAGCTGAAGTTTGACGGCTCTTCTGTCGAAGATATGGATTTCTCATGCGTCGTTGATTGACAGAAACTGTGATCAACTCTAGAATCCCCGATTCCCCGTTTTTCGGGTTGGTGGTTTCGTTTTGCGTAACCTGTTTGCTGAAGGTGGTTTACGGTGGCTGGTGCTGGCGAAGAATGTATCCGGATTCGGATGGAAGCTTATGACCACTCCGTGCTGGATCAATCCGCAGCGGAGATCGTAGACACTGCGAAGCGTACCGGGGCGATTGTTCACGGTCCGGTTCCGTTGCCGACGAGAATTGAACGGTATACGGTGCTTCGAAGTCCTCACATTGACAAAAAGTCGCGTGAGCAGTTCGAAATTCGGACTCACAAGCGGCTGATCGACATCATTCAGCCTACTGGCAAGACGGTAGATGCTCTGAATAAGCTCTCGTTGCCAGCTGGGGTTGATATTAAGATCAAAGCAACGGCAACTGCCTAGGTTTGGTCTGACGCGTTGGGTGTCGTTTAATCTCTGCGAGCAGTTTCTGTTCGCCTTTTTCTGTTTTCTGCGCGCGGGTGCGGAGCTATGTCTGTCGGGTTGCTTGGTCGAAAAATCGGTATGACTCAGGTCTATGACGCTGATGGCGTTATTGTGCCTGTGACTGTCATTGAGGCGGGCCCGTGCGTTGTGTTGCAGGTCCGTTCAAAAGAAAAGGATGGCTATGATGCTGTCCAGGTTGGTTTTGATGACCGACCTCGCGGTAAGGCTTCTCGTGCTCAGCGTGGCCATGTTGCTGCGTTGGGTGGTCGTCGGCAGCAGTCTCGATCGGCGTCTGGCGCTGGTGTGGTTGCGAAGGCGGAGTGTGAGTCTAAGCGTTTTATTAGAGAATTTCGTTGTGCAGATTCGTCGCATGGGCTGCAGGTTGGTCAGGTCTTAGGGCCTGCCTTACTTGAGGGTGTGAAGTTTCTGGATGTGATTGGTACGACTCGCGGTCATGGTTTCACTGGTGTCATGGTTCGCCATAACTTCGGTGGTCTTGGTGCTAGTCATGGTGTGAAGCGAGTTCATCGGTCGCCGGGTTCGATTGGTCAGAGTGCTGACCCGAGTCGCGTGTTTCCGGGAACCAAGATGGCTGGTCAGTACGGCAATGAGCGTGTGACAGTCAAGAATCTGCGTCTGGTTCGAGTTGATAGCGATTCGAACGTCCTTTTGGTTCGCGGGGCTGTTCCTGGGCCAAATGGCGGTTACGTTGTTGTCCGTCGTTCCGTGAAGAATCGTGCTTGATGCTTGTTGGTGGTGCCATGATTTCGGTTCCTGTAAAAGATATGTTGGGTGCGGACTGCGGCACGTTTGCGTTTGAGCCGTCGGAGATCTCCGATGTGATCTGCAAGCAGTTGTTGCATGATGCTGTAATTATGTATCGCGCTAACCGTCGAGTTGGTGAGGTGCAGACAAAGTCTCGCGGGATGGTTGCGGGTAGTACTCGCAAGCTATTCAAGCAGAAGGGCACTGGCCGTGCTCGAGCGGGTGGTATTCGTACCCCAGTTCGTCGCGGTGGTGGTCACGCGTTCGGTAAGAAGCCTCGAGATTATTATTATCGATTGCCAAAGAAGGCTGTTCAGAAGGCGACCCGAATGGCGCTGCTGAGTAAGTTTCAGGATTCTCAGGCTGTTGTTCTAAAGGGCTGGGACTGCTCTGCCCCAAAGACGAAAATTGTCGCTGGGTTTCTGAAGGCCGTTGGTTTGCAGGGCAAGAGTGTCCTGTTGGCAACTGAAGGTGTGAATCAGAACGTCTGGCGATCGGCGAGAAATATTGAAGGCGTTCAGGTGCTGCCGGGCAGTGACCTGAATGCTTATAGCTTGCTGCGACAGCGGCACCTGGTGATTACAGTTGGTGAAATGAATCGGATTCTGGGTCGTCAGGCCTGATTTCAGATATTGGGGTTGGTGTAGTAATGGCTTCTTTCTTTGCGACTGGTGTAGTTCTCGAGCCTCATCAGGTGATCCGCCGTCCGTTGGTAACGGAAAAGGGGACCCACTTGTCAGAGAAGCAGAATGCCTATTCGTTCGAGGTTCATCCTCTGGCGACAAAATCAGACATCAAGGCTGCTGTTCAGCAGTTGTGGGATGTTCGAGTTGTTGCTGTCAGGACGCAGACTCGGCTTGGCAAGCCCCGCCGTCACAAGATGGTTGTTGGTTTGACTCGTTCTTGGAAGAAGGCTGTCGTGAAGCTTCACGACGAAGATCGTATTGCGTTCTTCTAGGATTAGGCGTCGTCGCTGAAGATTCTTGTCGTGTGGATGTGAGCGGTAATCATGGGGATTCGATTTTACAAACCAGTCACTCCTGGTCGTCGTGGAGCCTCTGTTAGTGATTTTGCAGAAATCACTGACAAGAAGAAGCGTCCAGAGAAGGAGTTGACAAGTCGCTATAAGAAAAAAGGCGGCCGTAACAATCAGGGCAAGATCACTGCCTTGCATCGTGGCGGTGGTCATAAGCGACTGTATCGACAGATTGACTTCCGTCGCGACAAGGACGGGGTTGTTGGTACTGTGACACATATTGAGTATGATCCAAACCGCTCAAGCCGCATTGCACTTGTGCAGTATGCGGACGGCGAGAAACGTTATATTCTGGCTCCCGAAGGTTTGAAGGCTGGGAACAAGGTTGAGAGCGGCCCGAGTCTCGAGCCGAACGTTGGCAATTGCATGCCCTTGGCTGTGATTCCTCCGGGCACTGTGATTCACAACATCGAGATGCAGCCTGGTCGTGGTGGTCAGTTGTGTCGAAGTGCTGGCGTTGGTGCTACGCTGAACGCTCGCGAAGGTCGCTGGGCTCAGGTGACTTTGCCGAGTGGTGAAGTTCGACGCCTGCCAAGCAGCTGTCGAGCCACGATTGGCGTTCTGGGCAATTCAGAGCATAGCAGCATTAATATCGGTAAGGCTGGACGTAATCGCTGGAAGGGTATCCGACCTCGAGTTCGCGGTACTGCCATGAATCCAATCGCACACCCGATGGGGGGTGGCGAAGGTCGAAATTCCGGGGGTCGACATCCCTGCAGTCCAACCGGCAAGCTGGCGAAGGGTGGTCGTACGAGAAGCAAGAAGAAGGCTTCTTCTAAGGCAATCATCCGTCGGCGTCGGTCAGTTCGTTACGGTCAGGTCAAGTAGGCTTCGGATCTTGGAAGGGTGTTTGAATGGGTCGCTCGCTGAAGAAGGGTCCTTATGTTGACCCACGAGTGCTTGAAAAGGTTGAGAAGCTGAACGAAGCAGGGCGTAAGGAACCTGTTAAGACTTGGGCGCGCCGTTGCACGATTTCGCCTGAGTTTGTTGGGCACACATTTTTGGTTCATAATGGTCGGGCTCACATCAGTGTTTACGTGACTGAAGATATGGTCGGTCACAAGCTGGGTGAATTCTCATCAACGCGGACGTTCCGCGGGCACGGTTCAAAAGGTAAGAAGTAGTCATGGCGTCGATACGTGCTGTTCACCGCTTCGCTCGCATTTCCCCTACGAAGATTCGGCCTTTCGCGGATATGATCCGTGGCATGTCGGCAGAACAGGGTTTGAATGCTTTGGCGTATGAGCCTAATCGAGGTGCTCGTTTCATTGAACGAGTGCTGAAGAGTGCCATTGCAAACGCAGAAGACCGTGGCGTTCGTAGCCCCGATCGGCTGAAGATTTCCGAGGCGCGTGTAGATGGTGGCCCGATGTTTAAGCGGGTTCATGCCAGAGCACGCGGGATGGCGAATTTGATTCGACGGCGCACAGCGCACATTCACGTGGCAATTGATGCACCGGAGTTGGGCTAATCTTTTTGCAGTCAGGTCAGGATCACGGTTATGGGTCAAAAAGTCAGGCCAACAGGGTTTCGCGTTGGGGTCATGGAGACTTGGCGGAGTCGTTGGTACGCGTCGAAGAAAGAATTCGGGGATCTGTTGCTTGAGGATCAGAAGATCCGCAAGTTCGTGGCGACGAAGTATGAGTTTGCCGAGATTGCCCGTGTGGAGATTGAGCGAACTCGAGACCAGGTTGTTGTGCATATGCACACAGCTCGCCCCGGGGTCATTATTGGTCGTAAGGGCCAGGAAGTCGACAAGCTGAAGGCGGAGCTGGAAGATCTCACCGGGCGTCGTATGGACGTCAAGATCGTGGAGATTACCAATCCAAATCGGAATTCGCGGCTGGTGGCGATGAAGATCGCCCAACAGTTGCAGAAGCGTGGCAGCTTCCGACGTGCCATTAAGAAAACTCTCGACGAAGTGATGAGTGCTGGCGTTGAGGGAGTGAAGATCCAGATGTCGGGTCGTCTTGGCGGTGCTGAGATGTCTCGACAGGAGAAGGCGAGTCGTGGTTCGATTCCCTTGTCGACTCTTCGTCGTCATATCGACTACGGCTTTGCCGAGTCGAAGACTGCGATGGGGATCATTGGTGTGAAAGTGTGGATTGATTTGGGCGATTATTCGAACGAGGAGACTGCAGATGGCGCTAATGCCAAAGCGGGTCAAGCATCGAAAAAGCCAAAGAGGGCGTATAAGAGGTAAGGCGACTCGCGGCAACACTGTTGTCTTTGGCGAATGGGCACTGCAGTCATTGGATCCTGGTCACATCACTGGGCAGACGATTGAGGCGTGCCGTATCGCGGCGACACAGTATGTTCGCGGCGAAGGACGAGTCTTTATCCGAATATTCCCGCAGAAGTCTGTGACTTCTCGGCCGCTTGAAACCCGAATGGGTAAAGGTAAAGGGGAACCGGATCGTTGGGTTGCCGTGGTGAAGCCCGGTACGGTTCTGTTTGAACTGGGAGGCGTGTCGCATGATACGGCTCGAAGCTGTTTTAATCGTGTTGCTCATAAGCTACCGGTGCGTGTGCGACTCGTGGGTCGACGCCCTGAGATTTAAGTTGAGGTTGTTATGGCTAAGCCGTCCGCAATTCGCGAGATGTCCGATGAGCAGCTGCAGCATGAGCTGCGGGAAGCTCAGCAGTCGCTGTTTCGTCTGCGAGTGCAGGCTGCGACTGAGCGAAACGATGTACCTAGTAATGTGAAGAAGCTGCGACGAGACATCGCACGGATGTTCACTGTTCAGCGCGAGCGAGAACTTTCTAAGATTTGATGGGTGCGGTGCGATGAGAAAGATATTGGTTGGTGTTGTTGCTCGCGATCCTCGTCCGAACACATTGCGGGTGGAGATCGATCGCCGTATGAAGCACCCGAAGTACGGGAAGATCATTCGTGGTCGGACTGTTTGTCACGTCCATGACGCGCAATGCGTGGCTAAGAAGGGCGACACCGTCGAGATCGTTGAGTGTCCTCCGAAGTCGAAGCTGAAGCGTTGGGAACTCGTTCGTGTGGTGAATACGTCTGTGATGCCGGTGGCTGCTGAGTAGTGGATTGGCTTCGGCCAGAATTGTGAGGTTGAATCATGATACAGATGCAGACTCTGCTCGACGTTGCTGATAACTCGGGTGCGAAGACCGCGCGTTGCATTAAGGTGTTGGGTGGTACGCGACGTCGCTACGCGGGACTGGGTGACATTGTCGTGGTGAGTGTTCAAAAGGCACTTGCCGGGAGCGCAATTAAGTCCGGTTCGGTGGTTAAGGGCGTGGTTGTGCGAACCCGGAAGGCTGCTCGTCGTGCTGACGGGTCCTATGTGAAGTTCGACCGCAACGCGATTGTTATCGTCGACAACGATGGTAATCCGAAGGGCACCCGAATTTTCGGTGCGGTTGCTCGTGAACTGCGAGATCGTCGCTACATGAAAATCGTCAGCCTTGCGAGTGAAGTGGTTTAGTTTTTCGGGCGTTATTTTAAGAGTTAGCAGACATGACCCGGTTGCACGAAGAATATCGTAGCCGAATTATCCCTGAGCTGAAGGCGTCGCTCGGTAAGTCAAACATTCATGCTGTGCCGCGATTACAGAAGATCGTGGTGAGTATGGGTGTTGGCGAGGCTGTTAATGACCGAAAGCGGTTGGATCAGGCTGTTGATCAGCTGACTCAGCTTGCGGGTCAGAAAGCTCAGATTACTCGAGCACGGAAATCGGTCTCCGGTTTCCGGTTGCGAGAAGGCCAGCCGATTGGTTGCAGAGTGACGCTGCGCAGCAAGAGAATGTATGATTTTCTTGACCGCTTGATCACTTTGGCGTTGCCGCGAGTGAGAGACTTTCGGGGTGTAAGCCCTAAGGGTTTCGATGGCAACGGGAATTACAATTGCGGTTTGACCGAGCAGTTGGTATTTCCAGAGATTGACCCTGAGACGGTAACCGCCACACAGGGCATGAACATTACGTTCGTGACGACAGCTGTGACAGATGATGAGGGACGGGCGTTGTTGAAAGCATTCGGGATGCCTTTCAAGACTGAAGAATAGTTTTTCCCTGCGGAATAGGGTTTCGAGATCGGGCAATGGCAAGCAAAGCAAAAATTGAAAAGGCAAATCGAACTCCGAAGTTCAGCAGTCGGCAGGAGCATCGCTGTATGCTGTGCGGCCGGCCTCGTGCGGTGTACCGGAAGTTCAAGGTGTGTCGAATTTGCTTCAGAAATCTGGCGTTGGATGGTCTGATCCCGGGTGTCAAGAAGGCCAGTTGGTAGAACGAGAGTTGGTGTAGCTATGATGACAGATCCAATTGCAGACTTGCTGACACGAATCCGAAATGGCGTGCAAGTGGAGCGTCCGTTCGTGGATGTTCCTGCTTCAAAGATCAAGGTAAGTATCGTCGAGGCTCTTCAACGCGAAGGTTTCGTTTGGGATTACGAGCTGGTCGATGCTGAATGTGGCAAGACGCTACGAGTGAACCTGAAGTATGGTCCTGCCGGCGAACATGTAATTCAACACATTGAGCGTGTGTCTAAGCCGGGTTGTCGAGTTTACTGTGCTGTCTCCGAGATGAAGGACATTCGTCAGGGGACTGGTATTGCGGTTCTGTCTACCTCGAAGGGTGTTCTGAGCAATCGAGAAGCCCGTAAGCTTGGTGTAGGCGGCGAACTGGTTTGTCAGGTTTGGTAGAGTGGCTGGTTGTAATCGCTTTTGGATGAATTCGTCATGTCGAGAATTGGGAAAAAGCCGGTCGCTATTCCTGCCGGAGTCAAGGTTGACGTCAACGGAAACAGTGTGTCCGCAAAGGGGCCTGCCGGCGAGTTGGCCTTGTCAGTGCACCCGCTGATGCAGGTTGTCGTTGATGCGGGCGTTGTCACTATTAACCGCCCGGACGACAAGCGAAGCAGCCGTGCTCTGCATGGCCTTACACGAAGTTTGATTCAGAATATGGTCTCCGGGGTTGTCAAACCCTTCGAGAAGAAGCTTGAGATTCAGGGCGTTGGTTATAACGCAAGTCTCTCTGGGGCAAAGTTGACGTTGCAGGTCGGATTCGCGAACAAGATCGTTCTTGAAGTTCCTGCCGGGGTGAAGTGCGAAGTGCCCGATGCCACGCACGTGATTATCAAGAGTTCAAACAAGCAGGCGTGTGGTCAGTTTGCAGCGGAGATTCGTTCCGTTCGCCCACCTGAACCATACAAGGGCAAGGGAATTCGATACCAGGACGAGTTTGTTCGACGTAAGGCTGGTAAGGCCTTTGGTTCTAAGTGATTGTCTTGCCTTCTAAGAGTTGAGTTTAGCGATGAGTGTTCGTTCCCGTCTTGCGTTGCAACAAAAGCGTCGGCAGTATCGAGTTCGCAATCGAGTTGTCCGGGATTGCCACGGGCGTCTGCGGTTGAGCGTCTTCCGAAGCAATCGGCATATGTACGCGCAGGTGATCGACGATGCCGCCGGGAAGACTTTGGTCTCAGCCAGTACTGTTGAGACTGAGATCGCCGGTCCGGGTGGTGTGGGCGGTGATCAGGAAGCGGCGCGTAAGGTTGGCCAATTGGTAGCTGAACGTGCTGTTAAAGCTGGGATTACTCAGGTCGTATTCGATCGTGGCCGTTTTGCCTATCATGGTCGAGTTGCTGCACTTGCTGATGCAGCCCGTGAAGCCGGGCTTGATTTCTAAGAATATTTGTTGGCTTTTGTCTGAGTTTGGCGAGGTGTCGCGTGTCGTCCGCAGAAGTAAAAAGTGATTCCGGTGAACGAGTTGTTCAGATTCGCCGATGCGCGTGCGTCGTTAAGGGCGGTCGCCGCTTTAGTTTCGCGGCTCTTGTTGTGACTGGTGACGGTCATGGGAGAGTCGGTTACGGTTATGGGAAGGCCAT
>JBILXT010000600.1:0-3564 GCA_044378235.1 Planctomycetaceae bacterium | reverse complement strand
TGTTGACGAACCGATCGGGCGAATCATTTCGAATTTGGTCCATTCGGACTCCAGTTCTGTACGAACACTGTTCTCCGGTCCAAGTTCGGAATCGAAGATGACCAGAGGACGCTTTGACTCGGGCGACGCCGTTCGCCCTTTTCTGACTCGTCCACTGACGATCATTACGTCACCGGCGTTTACCTCAATCGGGGGCGTCGTGACCGTAATTGGCATCGCATCTTCTTTTGAGAGTCGATTTGGCTCAGCGTTCGCGTACCACGCAATCAATCTGAGAATCTTTCCGGCACGTGGATCCTGCAAGACATCAGCGGTGGCCGAGCACGGAGATTTTGGTGCAAGGCTCAGGCTCCAGCCCTCCTGTGATGCCGAGCGGAGGTTTTCGAAGTCACCCGACGGCAGAAGATTGTCAGTGATTCGGTGCCGCTGTTGCTCAATGTAGTGCATCAGACGCCAATGATCGGGAAGTGTTGCGAACGAGATCGTGTGCGGAGAAGAGGTTGGTGATGTTAGATTCTCAAGGGCCAGTTTCCAGCACTCCTGCTGAGCTAGTCGGGCATATCGCATGGAATCACGGGCACGTTGTGCGGCCTCATGAAAGTCCTGATTCTTCAGTTCGAATTCCGCTCGATCCAGCATCTGTCTGGATTGTGACATCAGAGCATCGACTTGCGGTGAGACGGTATGTTCATCACGCAGATGCTCGAGCGTCTCAAGAACTCGCAGATATTTCAAAGAGGCCAGTTCCGTTGTTCTTGCGGCAGCTCGCGGAGCCATCGCGTGGATTTGCTTTTCCAGCCCTGGAATCAGCGCTGCCGGATTGGCGCAGATCACCAGAGCCGCGCTTTGATCAAAATTCCTGATCTTTAGGGACAAACCTCCGGCCGTTACCTCGCGTGGAAGCCCACTGATCCCTGTCGTGGATATCTGCCATGCGGACGATGTTTCAGACGCAGCAACGATCAGGTTTACTTCTGGCTCAAATAACGGGCCGGGGACAAACTGCGAGTCTTTGTCCCACGCTGTTGCAAGAATCAATGTGTTGCCATTACCGTTGATGACGACAGCATCATGTGTCAGAGGTCCCTCGGTCCCCTCGACAGCAGCTCCCGCCGTTCGGCCGCCAAGAGCAGAACTCAAGCGAGACTTTGTGTCACGGTTGCGTGAAGCAGATTTCTTTTCGCTCTTCTGAAGTGCCAGATAGCCCTCAATTCGGCCGCGGGCGAGAAATCGTTCCAGCAATTCAATTTCCATGCAGGCAAGCTCGATCGCGATCGCAGTTTCACGATCCGCACTGTTGTCAATTTGCAGGGCATGCGTTTTCCAAAAACCGATCCCTTTATAGCCCGCCGATAACGCAGTATAGACTCCCTGTTGAATCTGTTCCGGCTCAAGAAACGTCTGCCGCAGCCCCAGAGCTTCTCGCCAGGCTCGCTGCAACGCCGATGGTTCCGTTTGCACCCAGGTCCATGGGCAGGAAATCTGGCCCGCATTCTGTTGTCGCCGGATGAGCAGATTTCGAAGAGAGCCAAAGGAAATATCTCGGCCGACAACGTGACGCCCGATTCCGACGAGGTCGATTTCCCTCGCGACTGAACCTTCCGCCCCGGTCACGTCGGCCATCTGTAGTCGCTGATACTTTCTGTCAGCACTGCGAACTTCGCGAGACCATGCGAGGAGATGAGGCTGTTCCTCCGGGGAAACTCGATTTCCCGTCAACCATGCCGACACGTGTGGGTATTGTTGATCCAGCGGAGGAAGCGACTGCACAATTCGCGTGTAGTCTCCGGGTTCAAATTCCGGATGTGGAGGAGTGGCCACGACCGCAATCCCAGCCTCATACAGGCTCTTCGCGCGATCCTGATCATTGCTGTCCGGAACCCACACTGAGTTCAGGCCGATTTGCTTGAGTGTTTCAATATGTTCCGCATGATCCGGTGCCATTCTCAAGACGACAGCTTTGTGATCGAGCATAAGACCACCCAGCTCGACGTCAACAGGAATGAAGCGACTGTCATCCTGTGATGAAGATGATTCCACGGACGATCCAGAAACGAGCTTAAGCAGAGGCTCCGCTGGTGAGATTGTGGGGCCGGAGGTGACAGCACCCAGATCAAAGAAAATCTCACCCGGTGTGGCTTCTATATAGAGAACAAGCCCTGTAATCAGGGCTTGTTGCATTCGAATGTCGGGACTGTTCAGCTCGGCACGTACGCGTCGTGTTTGTGCTTCAATGGCCTTCTTCGTGGCTTCCACACGGAGGGTTTGCCACTGATCGGCCGCAGACAGTTTTTCACCAGGAAGAATGATCTCCAGTGGTTTGCCGGTTCTTGGATCAGTCTGGTTGGGCAGCACCAGCAGTAAACCCAGTTGAATGCCAATAACCGACGAGTGGATCCTGACAGAGGCCGTGTAGTCATTATGAACCATTGATGGAGTCAATGGCGTTCGGATTTGCACCTCTTCGGGCAATCGAGCATTCAGTAGTCGAAACCGTTGAACGGTCTCACGGTCCTGAGTGGCCGGCTTATCTTCAACTCGCGTGTTCTTCTGAGTTCCAACGACTGTCCACCGCGAAGTTACTTCTTCAGGCTTGGTTACATCGGCTGCAGCCAATGATGTGAGAATCAGTCCAAGTAAAGTCAGCAGTGCCCCTCTGGAACGTAATCGCCTGAAACCACGCCATGCAAGGAAATTGACAAGCGTTCGGCGGTTCGTATCTCGAGGAAGCTGCGCTTCGAGTGAAGAATGAGAGTTCGATGTGAACATTGAACATCCGTGTTCATTCTGACTTTCAATCTGAATCTGCAGCAGACTGTCTGCATCGGTACGGAATACTAGCAAAAGTCGAAGCTTTCACCGAGCCCAGATTCGCGGCCCTGGCCCGCGAGGTGCTGGTTTCTCCGGGGGTGGACAGGCCGGATTGACGAAAAATCGGCCGGTCGTGAGAGAATGGTGAGATTCTCCGTCAGACGTTGCAAAAAAACTGATGTCGGCCCGGCTATTTGCTTGTGATGAAGAATCGACGCGACAAGAATCATGCGGACCGACAGCGATGTCGCAAGTCGTCGGTTCTCCCCTTCCCAGGATATCTGCCATGACAGTTCAGAAGCGATTTAACGATACTGAGGCCGAAGCCTTGCCAGTAGAAATGCTGGAGCTGGGCCGTTTGATTGATTCCATGAAGGGGCCTGAACGAGAGAATCTGGTGCTGGCATTTAACCGCGTGTCTGATTCCATCCAGCGTCGCCGACGCATTCTGAATCTTGTTCAGGAAGCCCTGTCGCAACTTCGACTGGACGTCAAATACCTGATGTTTGACCTGGAGACAACTCGTCGCGAACGCGATCAGTTACAGTCGCAGCTCGAAGAAGAGGACACAGGGTTCTGAGAAGTTCGGGCCGACCTCCGTCCAGCAGTTGATGCTTTCATATAAGCATGCTGGGCTCCGTGCCGCAGTGAGATGGCCAGCAAAAATTCATACAAAACAAAAAACGCCACAGGAAACTGTGGCGTTTTTCGTTGGCCCATGAAAATCACGGAGAGGAAAGTTATCAGGCAATG
>JBILXT010000197.1:0-12687 GCA_044378235.1 Planctomycetaceae bacterium | reverse complement strand
CCAGAACAATTCGTGTTCGATCGCCCAGTGAATGTCCTGTAGAAGTGTATGTCTTGCCATCGATCCGGGCTTGATCAACGAAGATGGGCTTTACCTTCAGGCCTCCCGCCTGCATCAAAGCCACCATTTCCTGAGCATCTGAAAAAGGACAAGTCTTGTCATCTACGCCGTGAATGACGGTGATCTGTGACTCGGTGCCCAGCCGTTTCATTTCACGGAGATGATCAGGATTCCCGACGAATCGCAACTCCTGTGCGTCGAGCGACAGATAGAACGGGTTGGAACTGTCCTGACTCCAGCGAGCATTCAGATCGCTCCCTCCCGGTAGATTAAAAGCGATATCATCAGACAGCTTTTTCATGCCGCACATGTCGATCACTGCGGCAAACGTTCGCGGTGCCAACTTATTGGCCATGAGCGTCACATTGCCGCCGCCGGATCCTCCCGTGGAATAGATGCGACGATCGTTGTAGCGGATGTTCTGCTCCTGCAAACTGCTGCGGACAAACCAGAGGGCTCTCAAAGCATCAAGTCCCTGAAGGTAGCCAAAGTCATAGGGCTCCGGCCCCTGAATCGAATCCACTTGTCCGCTCTGCAAATAGTTGACGCAGATCGCGACCACATTCAGCTTTCGAGCCAGCACGACAGGAGATGCGGTCCCGACACAATCGGTTCCTCCCCAGTTGTGCAGTGTCAGCATCAGTCCGGTGTCCTGTTGAACACTTGCCTTCGTTCCGTCCGGGAAGTGAATCAGGATGCGGATCTTTCGCGGCCCCGGACGAAGTGACCATTCCTG
Source organism: Planctomycetaceae bacterium (assembly GCA_044378235.1). GTDB lineage: Bacteria > Planctomycetota > Planctomycetia > Planctomycetales > Planctomycetaceae > SXXK01. Next base: position 11,891 of record JBILXT010000197.1, on the reverse strand, counting down.
AGCCGGGATTTCGACTGCTCCGTCTTTGCTCGGTAATGCTGACCATTCGTCGGCGTTTGCTGGTGAAATGAGCAAGGTGGACAGAAGTCCCATGAACAGTAGTTTTCGCATCAGCTTCGTTATCCCACTTGCGAGTCGAGTCTCTCCTGTCGGTTGCCAGAAATCGTATGATTTCGATGGGGTTTCGTCTTTCGATTGCTGATTCTGATTCGGGAATTTTTTCTCTGGCTTTGGGCCTAGTGGGCTGAAGCCCACGCTACTTTTTTGGGTGCCAAAGCGGGCGGAGGCCCGATTATCGGTGCTGACCTTGGTTCGGCTGCGGATCCGTCGTTAGGTCGCTATGATCGCCGAACTTGTTGCTCGGTCTTTTGTTTCTTTGGGAGCCTTCCTGTGCTGTCTACTCGGTATTTTCTCCCGTCTGTACTCCTGGTTCTCCTTGCTGGCTGCGGAGAAAAGCCTGCTCAGAAACCTGCACTTCCTCCGATCAGTGAAGCCGAATCGTCTGCGATCAAGGCTCTCGGCGACGCGAAAGCTGTCGTTAAGACGGATGATTCCGGAGCGGCTGTTGATGTTAGCCTCGCGAAGCTGGAAGTCACGCCCGACATCATCGGCCTGCTGGCCAAATTGCCTTCATTGCGGGCCTTGAATCTTTCCGAGGCTACCATCAGTGACGAAGTTCTCACCGCCATTGAGAAAGCCGTTCCGAAACTGGCCAGTCTGGACGTGCGTGGTTGCGAGTTGTCCGACAAGTCTGCGGAGCTGCTCGCTCATTTTACCGGCCTTCGTGCACTGCGGTTCTCCGGAAAGAGCGGAAAGACAACGATCAGTGATGAAGGCCTTAAGCTTCTGGCCGCCTGTAAGTCATTAAAGGTTCTGGCACTGGACGACCTCTGGATTGGCACTCCCGGATTGGAAGCTCTGGCGGGTCTTTCTGAGCTGGAGGAGCTTTACCTGGCCGGTACTGTGATCGACGATGAAACCTGCAAGTTGATTGCAAAGTATCCAAAGATTCGAAAGCTTCGTCTGGCTCGTACTCAGGTCAGTGACGCCGGACTGGAAGCTTTGTCTGGCTGCAAAACACTGGAAGAAATCGATCTGAGCGAAGACTCGCTGATCTCTGATGAGGGGATGGCTCACCTGGCCAAATTGACGAATCTTAAGAAGCTCAATCTCTGGCGCGTTCAGATTACTGATGACGGTGCAGTTCAGTTGGCTCCTCTGACAAAGCTGGAGTGGCTCAATCTGGACAATAGTAAACTGGCGGATGGTGGTCTGGTATTGCTGAAGGATATGAAGTCACTCACGTTTCTTCACATAGGATCTACTCAGGTCACTGAAGCCGGAGCAGCCTCTCTGTTTCATCTGAAGACTTTGAAGGATCTCAAGGTGACTCGAACTGCCCTCGGTGCCAGTGAAACGGCCGTCGCTGAACTCAAAAAGAACCTGCCAAGTACCGCCATTCAGACCGAGTATGTTGAAGCGGAATAATTCTCCCGTCGCGGTATCGCTTTGGACCGGCTTCTTGACCTTCTCTTGTTGTTGATAGTTTGTTGATAACTTTATTCCAAGCCTTTCCCTTGTTGGTTTGTCTGCTAACGAGGCTTTTGCCTGGGGCAAAGTGGCTGTTGACGCGTGCCGTGGTTGTCCGCCAAATTCACACGCCACTTCCGGCTCTTTGCCACCGCTTGTTCACTTTGGTAGGCTTTTCGTAACTTCATTCGCTTCAGCGGTTTACGCTCTTCTGATGATGAGTTATCAACATTCATGATCGCTGTTATTACTGATACTTCTATCTTTTAAATCCTTTTAAAAACACAAACGCAAAGCCACAAAAAATCCCGGTTGATGTGACTCAACCGGGATTCGTTTGGATCAAGCGATCTTGGCTTTGAACAGATCAGACGACTTCCCAACCTGCTCGATATTCCTTCGTGATCAGCTTGGCAGCTTCTGGAACATTCGTCGCCACAAGGTTTTCAGCATCCCACTCGATCGCCTTGCCCGTGCGATAGGCCACGTTGCCCAGCAACACAGTTTCGGTCAGAGCACCGGAGTAATCAAAGTTGCAGGTGGTTGGTGAACCGTCCTTGCAGGCCTTGATCCATTCCGCGTGATGTCCGATCGAATTTGGGATCGACTCAGCTGGTGGCTTGAAGTCGGCGAACTTGTCAGCTGGGAACAAACGATAGCGGCTGTAGTCAGCAAACATGGAACCGTTCTTACCGACAAACATGACGCCGTTTGCCGGAACAGGCTGACCGGCAACCTTCTTAGGAATCAGGTCACCGTCGTACCAGGTCAGCTTGAGGGCTGGCATAGAACCACGGGCCGGGAAGTCGTACTTCACGATCAGACCCAGCGGACAGGTTTCCGGGTGAACTTTCGGGCCTTCTGCTTCGCAACGGACGGGGTGCTTCAGATCAAGAGCCCAGAACGGCAGGTCCATGTAGTGGCAGGCCATATCTCCGAGCGTGCCCTGACCGAAATCCCACCAGCGACGCCAGTTGGCGGGATGGTACTGTCCGTCGGCGTACGGACGCTCAGGAGCAGGACCAAGCCACAGATCCCAGTTCAGGCTGGCAGGAACCGGATCGGCCTTCGCAGGACGTTCACCGCCGCCCCAGCCCTTTCCGACCCATACGTGAACTTCAGTGACATCGCCAATGACACCGGCCTGAATGATCTCGACAACTCGACGATAGTTGTTTTCCGCGTGAATCTGAGTCCCCAGCTGAGTCGCCAAGCCACGCTTTTTGGCTTCGGTAGCGATCAGACGAGCTTCAAAGACAGTGTGCGTCAGTGGCTTTTCACAGTACACATGTTTGCCAGCCCGGATGGCTCGGATGGACGCTGGAGCGTGATGATGATCGGCGGTGCCAATGACGACCGCGTCAATCTTGTCACCTTCTTTTTCGATCATCTCGCGATAGTCAGCGTAGGTGCGTGGTTCGAGCTTGTTTTTCTCAGTCAACATAGCTTTCGCTTTGTTGAGGTAGTTTGAGTCAACGTCGACAATAGCGACGATGTTTTCGCTCATGACCCCGTTAACATCCTCAGCCGCACGATTGGCGGTGCCGATGCACGCGATATTAAGTTTTTCAAGAGGGCTGAGAGAGGCTTTGGCAGAAGCTTCTGAAACGAACAAAGAAGACGACAGAGCAGCGGCGGAGCCAGCAGCAGTAGTCTTCAAAAACGAGCGACGATTCCGGGAGGAATGAGACGACATAGGCGGGAACCTTTGGCAAAAGGCCGAAAAGCGAGTGTAAAAAGCACCAGAACGTGGTGTCAGAATAGACTGAACCACGAGGGAAAAACAATGAAACAGAAAGAAAACTCCATCTCAGCGAGATCATTAGGGGTGATCAATGAACTCAAGGTGATCGCCGAGGAGCCTTGCAGATGACAACAAGCCTGATCATAGGGCAGGGCATAGCAGGATCAGTTCTTGCCTGGTCGCTTCATTGGGAAGACAAGAACGTTCATGTTCTTGATCGAGGCAGGAACATCACAGCGTCTCGCATCGCAGCAGGTTTGGTCACGCCGTTTACAGGTCGCCGATTATCGAAGGCCGGAGACTTTGACGAAAGCCTGACCGTCGCGAAGGAGTTCTATAGCCGAGTCGAAAGAGAAACCGGAGCATCATTGTTCGAAGAAGAGCCAGCGGTGCGGTACTTTTTAGATGAAGCGGAGAGAGAGTTCTTTCTTAAGGAACGTCATGAAACACATCGCGATGAGATTGAACTGATCAACAGCGAAAACGGGGTGGTGAAGGGATTTCGGATGTTGCGGGCGGCTCGGCTTCGAGTCAGCACGTTTCTCGAAGTGACCAGGAGCTTCTTCACCGAGAAAGGCGGTTTTCATCAGCTCGAACTGGACTCAATTCATGATATCGAGGTCAGTGAGACCGGTGTTCAAGTGGCCAAATTGGCTTTTGTGGGGCAGGAAGTCTATTTTTGTCAGGGATACCAAGCTGAGGAGAACCCATGGTTTCCGGGAATCCCGGATGCTCCGGCACGGGGAGAAATCCTAAGGCTTGAGATTCCCGATCGGAAAGTCAAACAAGTGGTTCATCAAGGTTTCTGGTTGGCTCCCGCCACGGATCAGAGAGAAAACAGTTCAGGCAACGAATATCTTCTGGGAGCCACCTACGACCGCGAAAACCTGGACCAGAATGAGACACAGAGTGGCCGAGAAGAGCTTTTGCAAGGGCTGAACGAGATCACGACAGAGAACTATCGAGTGGTCAGGCATTCCTCAGCGATAAGAGCCGGCATGAAAACACGACGACCGATCGCAGCTCGTCACGAAAAATATCCGCACGTGGCAATTCTTAATGGCATGGGCTCGAAAGCATCCTTGATGGCCCCGATAACGGCTCAGCGACTTTTGAACCTTATGGCATTGAGGGCAGAAACGAAGGGGCAGGAAAATCGGGTGACGGGTGCAAAGGCGGTATCGCTGACGAAACTTGCCCACAGCATCGTGCGGCGAGCGGTACGTTTAGGCGATACGTTAGTTGATGCAACGGCTGGCAACGGACATGACACGGTGTTTCTGTCGGCTTGCACAGGGCCATCAGGAAGAGTTCTGGCGATCGATATTCAAGCCGAAGCGATCGAGTCAACGCGATCACGATTGGAGAAAGAAGCTGTCTCAAATGTTACGTTGTATCAGGGAGATCACGGCAAGGTGCTGCAGTCGCTGCAGGAATCATCGGAAGTCGTTGGTGCAATAATGTTTAACCTCGGTTACCTTCCCGGTGGAGATAAACAGCGAACAACATCAGCCGCGACAACTACGGAGGCGATCGCCGCAGGAGTGAGTCTGCTGAAACCAGGTGGTGTGATGACCGTGATAGCCTATCGCGGACATGCGGGAGGACAGGAAGAAGCTAGGGCTGTCGCTGGCTGGAGTGAGAATAACAAAGCACCGTTATGGACCACAGAAGTGATCCCGGGAGCAGTTGACAACGAAGAATCCCCAGTGCTGTACGTCTTCCGAAAGAAGCAGTAGAGCCAACAGCTTTCCGGAAAAGAACTATCGTCCGCCGAGACTCATGCCAAAGCGTCGTCGCAGAAGTGTTTCACCGAGAAGACTGACAGCAGCAAAAGCCAGAGTACCCAGCGCGGTGGAGGTCAATACGGTCGCGTAGAGTTCAGCCATATCCAAGGACGCCGATTTTCGCTGAATCATCGATCCAAGACCCGGCTGTCCGGAGCCAACAAAGAACTCCCCGACAATCGCGCCGACGATCGCCGAGCCACTGGCGATGCGGATGCCGGAGAAAAGAAACGGCAAAGAGCAGGGCACTCGCAGCTTCAGCAAAGTTTGCAAACGGGTAGCACCATTCAGGCGAAAAAGATCCAACAGGTTCGGATCGATCTGAAGCAAACCAGTCGTGGTATTCGTGATGATCGGGAAGAGACTGATCACGGACGATACCAAGGCAATGCTGAAGAATCCTCGCCCGAACGAGACAATTACGATCGGAGCAATCGCTATGATCGGAATCGTCTGCAGCAGTACAGCATACGGATATAGAGCACGTCGAATCATCGTGGACTGAGAAAACACAAACGCGGACAGAGTGCCGACGATCACACTGATCGACAAACCCGTAAAAGCAGCGAGAGCCGTTCGGAAAGTCGCTTCGAGCAAATCGATCCGAAGTTTCCACGCAGCCGTCACCACAGCGGCGGGACCCGGAAACAGAACAGGGTGAATATTTCCGAGCCAGACGGTCAATTGCCAGACGATGACCAGCAAAACGAAGACAAGTATTTCACGCATGTTCGAGCTCCTTGCCGCTGACAGGAGTTCTGAACAGAGCCGCGGTGACCAGTCGCAAATCATCGAAAAACGCTGACGACTGACGAAAATCAGCCGTACGTGACCTTGGCCCGGAGATCGAGACGGAGTCGATAACGCGAGATGGTGAACCGCCAAGAACGATGACGCGATCGCTCATAAAAACCGCCTCATGCAGATTATGAGTGACCAGAATCGTGGTCAGATTTTTCTGCTCGTACAACCTTCGAACATCTTCCTGAAGTCGCAATCGCAGCAGGTCATCAACGGCGGCAAAAGGTTCATCAAGAAGCAGAATATCCGGGCCTGTGGCCAGAGCACGGGCCAGAGATAATCGCATTTGCATGCCACCAGAGAGCTCAGACGGTCGTTTGTCAGCATCAGCCGCGGTCAGGCCCACTTGCAGCAGCAATTCTTCGCATTCAGTTCGCGACAATTGCCTTGAGCCAGCGCCTGGTCCAAGTTCAAGCGGTAACTTCAGGTTCTCAGCAGCTGTCCTCCAGGGGAGAAGTGTCGGGTGCTGAAAAACAAAACCGATTCGACGGGAGGATTCCATAGAGGTCGAGTGCCGAATCAATTCTCCGCCAGTTGGCATCAGCAAACCGGCCAACATCTTCAGCAGAGTGGATTTGCCGCAACCAGAAGGACCGACGATGGACAGGAATTCTCCCTGAACAACATCCAAACATAGGTTCTGAAAGACCGCTCGTTCCGCACCGTTAAACCGCAGCTCAAGATTGTGCAGGGCAAATGCGGGAGACGGTTTTTCGGAAGCTGAAGAAGAAGACGGCATGAAGATCCGAGCGAAATAGCGGGAGCAGAAAAGCAGCGACCCAGTCATCGTAGTGCAGATGACAATGACTTTCACCCTGAAAAAGCAGCAAGATCAAGAACACAACGGTGCCCAAGGTAGGGCAAAAGCAGGGAAAAACCGGCGAAAACCGACCGAATCGGCCAAAGATGACGGAGAATTTACCAGCAGCGGCAAAAGCGAAATGGCGAGCGGTTGGCGTTAGCCGACCGGTATGCCGTTCTACCGGCCGGTTCACACCGGGCCGCTCGCCGAGCTGGTGTATTATTTCTTTGCCTCTGCCTAAGATCCCCAGACAAATAGCCCGCCAGAAACGCTCAGAATATCGAGTTCCGCAGCTTGAACGAACAAGTCTTCCTCAATCTGATCAGCGGAAAGACGCACGGCATTCTTGCTGGAATCGGTCGGCTTGGACTCACAATTCTGGAGCCTGTTTATCGCGGGGCCATCGGACTGCGAAACGCAGGATTCGATTTGGGAATTCGTAAGCCTCGTCGAGTCAACGCTCCGGTGATCAGTGTGGGAAATCTCACCACAGGAGGAACCGGAAAGACTCCGGTCGTGGCTCAGGTCGTGCAGATCCTGCAACAACAGGGTCGCATGCCGGGAATCATCAGCCGTGGTTATCGTTCCGTGGACGGGCAGGCCAATGACGAAAAGCGAGTATTGGAACGATTATGTCCGAGAGTTCCTCACGAACAGAACTCCTCGCGATACGAGGCGGCTCGCAAACTGATCAGCGCTACGGACATCGACACCATCGTAATGGATGATGGCTATCAACATCGGCAGCTTCATCGGGAGCTGGACATAGTGCTGATCGATGCCACGAATCCGTTTGGATACGACCATCTGCTGCCACGAGGATTATTGCGAGAACCCCTGACAGCTCTGAAACGTGCACACGTGGTTTTAATCACTCGATCGGATATGGTCGCTGAATCAGTGCTGTCAGCTATCGAAGGGCGAGTTCGAAAGATCGTACCGAAACTGGCCGATCGAATTGGTCGAGTCGAGTTTCGTCCCTCGGGCCTGATTGATGGCCATGGTCGTCGATATTCTGTTCAAGAACTGGCCGACCAGCCCGTGATGCTGGTCAGTGGCATCGGAAATCCCGAAGCGTTTGCCGAAACCTGTCGAAAAGCTGGACTGTCCGTTGAGGCGACTCAGTGGTTTCCGGACCACCATCATTACACGGAAGAAGACCTGACAGAAATCGCCGAGCGAGCGGCATCCCGGGGCATTAATCGAGTCGTCACGACTGTGAAAGATCTGGTCAAAATCCCGGCCAAAAGCTCGTTTCGCGCCTTGGAAATCGCCGCCGTTTTTCCGGACCAAAAGCATCGAAAGATGCTGGAAAGTCTGCTGTTTGAGCAACCCAGCGACAGAATGCCGAGTTAGCTAACGACAAAGTGAACAGCGAAACTCCAGGCACTTTTTTCACCGTTCGGCCCGAAAGCACGCAACCAAACTCGATAACTGCCGGCTGGCAAAGTACGAGAGATCTCTTTTGTAGTCCCCGGGATATCAGTCAGACGCAGGACATCCGCCTGCAATGCCGATTCATTGACAACACGCAGTTCATAGCGAGTTGCCAGTTGCACGGGATTCCAGCGAAAAGTCACTCGTCCCGGGGTCGTGGTCAGCGGTGCCAGCATTTGCGGCTGGCCGCCGATCGTCAGGTTTCGAACTTCGCTCCAGGCACTAAGGACGTCATATTCCGCCGACGCGCGGACTTGCCAGGTGTAGGAACCGACCGCCAGATTCGCGGGAGTGGTCCAGACAGTCGATCGTATTTCAGAAGCTTGGTAAATCGTGGCTCCGGTCTTCTTGTTGCGAAGTACGACTTCGTAACTGCGAGCACCCAATACTGCCGACCATTGTAGTGAAGGGGTTCTGTCGAATGTCGACAACGGAGTCAAAGTCGTCGTTGGAACCGGGACCACAGTGAACGAAATCGCTGGTGACCATGAAGTCTTCTCGCTTCGAACATCAACCGCGCGAACCCGAACGTGGTACATCCCCATTGGCAAAGGGTTTGGAAGCGTCAGGCCGGTTACGGTGCTGCTTGAGGAAGTCACCACAAAAGTTTTCAGTCGGAGGATGTCCTCGATCCGGATTTCATATTTAACGGCTGTCGGAACTTTGCTCCACGAAAGCGTAGGTCGAGCAGTTACCTGGACCTCGGCCAGCGGGTTCAACGTGATCGGACTGTCGACTTGAAGCAGACGACCTGTGCTGAAAGCAGTTGAACCACCAGTGCTCAGGTTCGCTCGTACCAGGACACGATAGCGTCCCAGGACCGGTAAACCAGCTAGCGACAGCGAGGCTTGAGTGACGGTCGTTCGGATCAGATTGGCCTTGGTTCCGGAGAGGAAATCGATTCGAACATCATAGCTAGTGGCATTTGAAACCGGTGTCCACGTGATTTCGACCGGGCTATTCAGGATGGCCGTTGATGGACCCACAATCCTGGGAGGAGTCGGCTCTGCAGTGCCAGGAAGAACGTCCAGGATCTGAATTTCATTTTGTCCAGAACGCAGACCAACCGCCGAAGCCCTCAGGGAAACTCTCTGATCACCGTCACTTGTCTGATCCTGAACGGCCTGAACTTCAAAGCTGGCGAACGCTGCTCCGGCCGGTATCGTAACCGAAGACGGTACAAGAAGTTCTGTCTTGTCGGTTGAAAGCGAAACCGTCAGGGCGGAAGTGAGATTCCCAGTTCGGCGGACATTCGCAAAGAACTTCGATCCTTCGGCCGCTTTTCGTACCGACAGCCCGGGAATCAATGTGCCAACGGTGGCTGGTGCGACAATTCCCTCCAGCCAGATGCGGTACACAGACTCATCGAAGTCATTAGTCGCTAAACGTAACTCACCCGCAGAATATCCCTGAGCCGTGGTCTGAAGACGAACAGTCAACGTAGTGGACTGACCGGGTTGAAGGATGGTCGTAGGGTAATCGACGATTTCAAAGCCGGTTGGCACAGTGACTGAATTCAGTGAAAGCAACGCAGAGCCGAAGTTGCGAATATCGAAGGTCCGGGTTTGTCCGGCAGAAGCTGGAAGCGATGTACCGAAATCGATCGGAGTAAATCGACCGCTGGGAATGAGTTCACTGCCGAGATCAACTCGGAGTTCAGGAACACCGGAGTTCGAGACCGTGAAAGTCTGTCGAGTCAGCTCGACACCATTCTGGAGCCACGTTGCAGTCCATGTTCCGAGGACGTCGGTCGTGGGAAGAGTAACCGTGTAAGCCCATTGAGAAACCTGAAAGAAGGTACTTCCCGGGTTGCTCGTCTGATCCAAAAAAAGACTGCCATCGGGTCGCTGGAGACGAACTGTACGAGTATCACCGGGCATCATCGCTCCAGCGATCACCCAGAACGAGAGGGGATTGCCTGGCTTGAAAGTGCGGATATCCTGAGGTTGCTCGGCCCACTCGGAAGCGGTCGGGACATTGCTGGAGAAGCCCGACTTGATCACGTGACGATAATCGGCAGGATACAGAGGCGGCGTCACCCAGAACGTCGAAGGATCCAGCATCGTTTCAACCGGATGGTTCTTGTATGTCAGCTCAAAATGGACATGAGGTCCGGTGGAGAAGCCAGAGCTGCCTGTCCAGCCAAGAAAATCACCGGCGGCTATCGAATCGCCGACTTTCACCGAAACAGAGTCTCTTCGCAGATGCCAGTATTTGGCTCGCCAGCCGTTTCCAAGATTAATGATGACATAGTTGGCGGGCGGCTCCGGATAAGCAAAGCCCTTGTTGCGGTCAAAGGCCCCGTCGTTGACCGCTTCAACGATCCCATCGGCTGCGGCAAGAACCGGCATCCCTTCATCCGCCGCCGAAAAGTCGGCCAGCCCGATATCCAGTGCATCATGTCCAAAATCAGGCGTGTCGTATGTGAACTTGCCGCCGCGATAATCTCGCAGGAAACCCGGTCGAGGATCCAGATCGGCGAAATTCATCACTCGCCAGTCGACGCCAGCCGTACCTTCAACGACAGGACTTAGCTTCTGAGGCAGGTTTGTTGCTTGGGCCGGAGAGAAAGTAAACGTCCGGGAGTTGTCGTTTTCGTTGGTTTCGACGATCTGATTGAACGGATCGAGAATGACCTGAACAGAATGGCTGCCAGTTTCGGCATAGCCATGGAACATATCGGCGAACCAATTTTCGGTGGCTGTTCCATTTCCGGCACCTAATGTCAGGTCAGTTTTGTCGACCGCGATGCCATCGACGATAAACCGAATCGCATAGGACGAGGAGGCGGAAAGTCCGTTGGTGGAGTAAAGACTGCGGATTTCCACCTGCTCACCCAGCAGCGGGCGATTGATCCGAATGTTGTTTCCATCAACGAGGAAGGCGTCTGAGATGGCCAGATTGCTGAGCAGCGACCGGTCTTCGAGCGTTTCCGTGGCTGCAGAGGCCCCATTCGCTGAAGCAATCCAGCACGGTTGAGTTCTGGCCAGAAATCGTCGTCGTCTGGGCTTCATGGTCGATTGGTTAGCTTTCTGAACACTCAGCAGAGACGCGGATCTGACCAAGTTTGATCATGCAAGGAAAAGGCTCCCTTGGTCAAGACGAGCATTCTTCGGAAGAGCAACAAAAGAGCCCAAAAACAGTGGTAAATGGGGCGCGAACCCGGAGGATTCGCACATTCGTCGCATACGATACGCTGGCTATTGGTGACGCTGTCGATAGCAAGTTCCTGTTTACCGCCCAGCCGCAGGCGCCGGCAAAAACAACAGCCGGCGCCTGCGGCTGGGTGGTAAACGATGAAGGAGAATACGGCTGCTGACGGTTTCCTGTAGCTGGTCTGAAAACACTACCCTGAAAGTTTCTGCGTGCCGTTCTTGATTCGTGAACTTCAACTGGAGCCCGATTCGCCGTTTATTGACGCGCGAGCCGATCGTTGTGTGCAGGAACTGGCCGGGGGATCTCGGTCCCACGTGACCGGACTTTTCGATCACGACTGCGTGATGCTGAACGGGGTTCTGGAGATTGACCCCGGTCGAAAGCTGGCAGCCGGTGACCAGGTGCGAGTTCGCTTTGAAGAGAATCGACGCTACTCCCCGAAACGTCGGCCTCAGGTAACGCGACACCGAGGTTTCACAATCGTCTATGAGGATCGTGAGATCATCATTGTCGACAAATCGGCCGATCTGCTGACCGTACCAACAGATGGACGTGAGCCTCATACGCTGATTTATCGAGTCAACGAACATATCCGGCACGAAGGCCGAGGTCGCGGCGCGTTCCTGGTGCATCG
>JBILXT010000196.1:0-12711 GCA_044378235.1 Planctomycetaceae bacterium | reverse complement strand
ATCGCGAAAAGCCATGTATTCATTGGACTTACGTCGTGTGACCCACTTGGGGGTGAGTCACGCGGTTTAGAGTCTTTTGGCGGTTTAGAGCCCATTTGGACCGGAAATCGGCCACGGGTGAGTCACTCGTTGGGACGATAGGGGCGAACCGCTAGCTCGCAATCCCTTTGAATTTATTGGGTAGAAACGCAAAGACCCGCTGGGGTGAGCCAGCGGGTCTTGAGCGGGATGGTCACCTTGCGGTGACCGACTCGATGGAGGCGGGGGGAATTGAACCCCCGTCCTGTTGTCCCACAACCAAAGCCTCTACGTGCGTAGTTCGTTGATTAAGTCGTGCGGGAGAGGTTCAGCGAACAAGACCATCCCGCACCAGTCCATCACAAATCTCGCATCAGCCGTAACGGACGGTTGAACTGATGCCAGCCCAAATTTGCAACTGACGGTCGGCTCCTTAGGCGGGGATCCTTAGGTCAGCGAAGCTTATCTCTAAGCTGCGAGAGAGAACTGCGGTTTTGCAGTTATTGGTGATCGGCTTTTTACGAGGCCAGCTGATCAACCTCGGCACGCCACCCTGATTGACGAAAACCCAGTCAAATCCGATCGCCCCCGGTTTTCGCCGGTCAGTCCGGCATTCACTATCAGTCGGCATTCTATCCATCCGCCTGCAGGAATGAAGAGGCGCTCTGTCTATTTTGTTGCTCGATCTGCAGAATCCCGGCGAGAGAAAGCCAACTCAGACCTTCGCAGGCCTCTTCTTTGGTGGCGTTTCCGGGGGTATTATGGCGCGGCTTCGGACTTTGTCTCGTCGGCCGTGGCCTCGAAAAGTACCGGCTCTCTCCAAAGGACATGAGCTGCATACAATTCTTTCTCACTGGTCGCAATCAGTGTTAATCGACGCACACCTTGAACGCTGACTTCGAAAGGTGCGCCGGCAGATTTCGATTGCGTGAGATCACCAGATTTCCACAGAGACTTTCCATCGGCCTCGATCTCTGCCGATATCGGGCTCCCTCGACTCGGACGGCAGAACGCGGTGCCCCTCAATTTTGCGTATCGACCAGAAAGATCATAAGTCACACGGCAGGTACCGGTTGGCTCGCCATTGGGATGAACGATCAATCCTCCAGATGCATAGATTCCCTGGAAGTTGTTTTTCAGGCTGCCGTTGGCGGCGTCATCTTCCCCGACTTTGCGTACTTGATCAAAACCTTCATAACCTTTCGCTGTCAGGTCATCGAGACGAGTCATCTTCGGGGGCAATTTTTCTGTCTTTAGAACGCGGCGATAAACCCAGAGGTCGTTTCCACCTTTCCCCCCGAACAGTGTCGGATGTTGCAGATAGATGGCGCGGCCATTTGCAGTTAAGCGGTATCCGCCAGCTGTCACAGGAGACTGTGCAGCGTCTGAATTCAGGTACAGCGAACGACCTTCCGGGAATGGATCCTGTCCGCTGGGGCGACTGAAGTAGAAGAATCTGCGTTCGCGTGTCTCTCCGTCCGGATCTCTCGCCCCCGTCATAAGAAAATTGCCATCGTCTGAAATATAACAGGGGGTATCCCAGGCGATTGTGTTGATCGGTTCAGGCAACCTTTCAAGGTCCCCGAAATCCGCTCCACGATTGTCGCGTGTGCAAACCCAAATGTCTGATGAGCGACCTGGCGGTCGCGTAGAACCCATCATAAGAGTCAGCCCATCGGGAGAGAGAGTCATAATTCCGGGAACGCCGGTATGCTCAGTACTCGCAACTGCCAGCCTGGGCTCAGAAAATGGTTCCGTTGGCTGAGTTCGCTCTGAAAGCATTATCCCTTCGGACGCGTCCGTTGCAGATTTGCTATACACCAATGTCAGGCCATCTGCTGAGACAGCACCAAGCTTTGAGACAGTCTGTACGCCGAGAAGAGGTTGTGAGACACCAAATGGCTCACTGCTGCTGCCTCGTTCAGAAACATACGCAGTCTGCCCTCTGACGAACCAGAGCCAGCGCTCGTCTTCACTAACGCCCCAAAGCCACTCATCCACATCAGAATTGATGTTCGCTCCCAGATTCTCCGGTTCACTCCACTCGTACTCCTGTCCATCATTCGGGTCGAATGGCCACGGTGCGTTTTTGTGCGACTCCGAAGGTGCAACAGAGTTGTGCATTGCAAGATTTGAAGGAACGAGCGGAGTCAGTTCTAACTTGTGGAACTTGAACTGATCGTAAGCAGCCCCGAACCAAAGCTGTTTGGGATTTCGCAGCGTTGTGGACGAAGTAAGCACGCTTGGGTCGCCTTCCCAATGCAGCACCTGGCGATCGTCGACACTCGCAGCCACGGAACGTTTTCCGACCTTGATGCGAATCGTGTGTTGATTCCGATCCTGCAGAACAGCCGTCTTGAACACAGATGCGGTGTCTGGTAAAGCTTTGCCGGCGATGATTGAGAGTCCCGAAACCGGAGGATTGAATATGTCGAGCCCGACTTCGGCCGTGTAACCGTCCACAATCACGCCGAACATCACACCGTCGCTGCCCGAGACTCGTTCCACGACAGCCGTCATTTCGTATTCCTGTGGCGGCTCATAATTGAACTGGATACGTCCGGCTTTACCTCCGCCGGGGCTGATCAACGCCTGGCCATCACGAGTCCATTCACCCAGCGTTTCGTGTTCCAGCATATCATCCGGCAACTTCACCTTGGCCAGCAGATCGATCACGTCACCAGTGGGCCGCGGTTCTGGAGTTTTGACGGCCTGCCCTGAAACCCATTCTGCGCCAAGAATCTTCCCGTGCTGTCCATTGCCGGAGGAATCTCTCAGCACATCTCCGGAACCTTCGTCAAAGCGGTAGAGAGCGACTGTCTCTTTATCAGATTCAAAACTTGCTGGAGGCTTGAAAGGCCTACCGTATCGAGCAACACTCGAAATACGCAGGGCCTCAATCACACCTCGAAAACATTCGCCACCGATCTTTTGTACGAAAGGAGTGATGTCTGGATTGGGACCTCCCGCACCAGGATCCGTTGCAATCAATTGACCATCCAGATACAGAAATCGCTTTTTTCCATCATTGACACCAGCCAGATGAATGCGTCGCCCTGGCTGCAGGAGTTGCTCACTTTGGGCGTGTCCATGAAACGTGTAGAACCTGAAACGAGAATTCTCGAATGTCATTTCGCCTCGCGCTCCAGTGAAGACGACAGACATGCCGCGTGCTTCTATGTCAATCGCAGGAGTCAGCCACGCTTCCAGCGTACACTCAACTTTGTCCGGGCGGGATGCCATAGGCAGTTCCACAGTGTCCCCCGGCGAGAACACCAGGCCAGCTGCCGAGTTGTTGACAGCCGTTTCCGTCTTTGGCTGAGGCTTCACGATTGTCGAGTTGACTGTTTTCTGGCCGGTTGTCGACGCAGTAACACGACTTCGGCCGATAAGTTTTTCTCCGATGACTGTTTCGTTGCTCGTCGCAACAAGCCTGTCCTGAATCAGTTCGACTTTGACGAGGATCTCCTGACCCTTTTTTAACGCAAATGTCTCGGTCTCAAATGACAGATCGCCTCGAGTCACAATAAGTCGTTTGTCGCCCGTCGTCAGAGACACAGGTTCATTCCTGCCGTCTTGAAATGTCAACTCAGTGCCTTCAACCTTCAGCTGCACTTCGGGGTCGAGAATCTCGACACGCAGAGTCCCGTGAGGCGTGCGGATGAAAAAGACTGCGGCAAACAGCAGGATCAACGCAGCACCGCCAGCCGCAGACAGAATTCGCACGTTGCGGAACCACGGTGGGGATGCCGTCGACTTTTTTGATGGCTTCTTGGGCTGAGTATTCCTGCGTGCCTGAGACTGAATCGTGGCCATAGCCTGAGGATCCGTATCGACGCTTATTCCTCCCATTAGCGCGGTGGCCTCAGAAGCCGGGGTGACTTGTCTGTGCCCCGGAACGGTTCTCTGCTGCACCGATGTGGCCGATGATCCTGCGGTGCCACCAGTCTGGCTGAGGAATGACTGCAGGTTCAGATCTTCCGGAATATCGGGCATCGACACATTCACAGGAGAAGTGATCGTCCCGTTCGAGTAGCTTTCCAGATCGCGAATGACATCTGTCATCGATTGGTAGCGGTCGCTCCGTTGCTTGGCCACCATCTTCCGGAACACGGCCTCAATGGACTCTGGTACGTCCGTGTTGGCTTTTCTCAACGACGGAATCGCGGATTCACGATGAGCCAGAAGCTTGGCCATCAGAGAATCGCCATCAAACGCACAGCGCCCAGTGAGGAGGTACCAAAGAGAGATGCCAAGACTGTAAATGTCACTGCGAGCATCCGCGTCTTTTGTGCTTAACGCCTGCTCCGGAGCCATATAATCGACGGTTCCCATGACCGCACCGGTACTGGTCAACTCACCCTGACTACCGGCATCGCCTTCGATCCGCGCAAGACCCATGTCGAGAATCTTCACGACGCCGGATTTGTCGAGCAGCAGATTCGCCGGTTTGATGTCACGATGAACAACGCCCTGACTGTGAGCAAACTCCAGGCCTCGAGCGGCCTGAAGAATACACTTAACAGCCTGATCGACTGGCAGTGGTCCATTTTTCTTCACGATGACTGATAGATCGCTGCCTTCGACATACTCCATGACGAGGAAGTGAGTGCCCTTGGCTTCGTCGGCATCGTCGGTCGCTACCACATTCGGATGACGCAACTTTGCGGCGGCTTCAACCTCGCGATGAAATCGCTTCAGTGCGTCAGCCGTTTTTACAACCGAGGGCGACATTACCTTCAGCGCGACGGGCCGCTTGAGTCTTTTGTGTTCGGCCTTCAGTACGACACCCATGCCGCCTTGTCCGAGTTTGTCGAGGACAACATAGTTGCCCAGCACGAGCATCTTACCTTTGCCCGCATAAATCTGCTCGGCCTGATATTTCGTCAGGCGCTTCTGGCGGACGAGTTCACGAGCTAACTCTTCGGCGGATTTCGGGCGTTTGTCTTCGGGACATGCCGAGATAAAAGCCGATACTTCTTCCTGCTTCAGTAACTCGCTTGCGGCGATCTGACTCTGTAACTGCTCGAGGGAGATTGCCATGACCATGACTCCGAATGTTCGTGGACGAAGCACGCCGAGTTTACGTTCTCTGCAGAGGCTCAGCGAGGCTTGCGGATCCAAACCACATATTCTGTGCATTCTGCAACATGGAACCAGTCGGTTGCTATACCCACCCTACACGTTTTCCCGCTTCTGTAGACCAATAAATTGAAAACTGAGTGGTGGAATTGGCCGCCCGCCCCGCCAGAGCCATCAAAAAGACATGACAGACATTCGCGAAATGTGATCAGCATGCAGCGTTTGCAGAGCTCCGTATGGCACGAGCCCTGTGTTTCATTCCCGATCAATCTCCGTCCATAATTTTCGGCTGCGAATTGATCTTCACCTGAAAAGCCTCTGTCTGATCAGCAAGGCGCAAAAAGGTAAATCTGTCGAACGAAGTCCGGTTTTGGTTCTTCAGGAATTCCCTGCCGCTGTTAAAGTTCGTGACAGCACGACTTAAAGACCGGAGATTATCTCCGTGACAAGCTTGGGAACAGCGAATGGTGGCAGGGCGAGATTGTTCAAAGAGACCTCCGGGAAACATTTGTTTCATCCGGACTTGCCATGCTCTTGCGTTATTCAATCGCCTGGCAATTACGGCCGTTAACGCTTTGCAGATCGCGGGTCTGATCTTCCTTTGCTGCAGACACGTCGACGCTGAAGATCCAGCGATGGCTGATACTCTGACCACAGTTGTTATTAAGGCGTCTGATCAGTCTGTGGAAGTTTCCGGGCGGATCCTGATCGAGGCTCAGGATGGAGGCGTGTTGCTGGAGGAACGCAATGGTCGAATTCGACAACTGACACCCGCGATGATTGAGTCAAAGACGACTTCAGACGTGCCGTATTCGGCGATGACGAATGATGAACTGGGGAACGATCTGCTGTCGCAGGTTCCGGCGGGTTTTGAGATCCATCAGACGGATCATTATGTCGTCTGTTCGAACTCCGCCGAGGAGTACGCAGAGTTTGTCGGCAAGCTGCTGGAGAAAGTCTTCGACCAATACTTTGAGTTTATGAGCGAGCAGGAAATCGCTGTCCGTCAGCCAGCGGGAAAACTGCCCGTTATTATCTTGCAATCGGAGGCAGAGTTCAAAGAGTTTGCGGCCGCCCAACATCCGGAAACATCGTTTGAGGATACTCCGGGGTATTACTCGCTGCGTGAAAATCAGGTTTTGCTGCAGGATCTGACCCGCGATCGCAGTTTGCGTTCCTCGACGGCCATTCGCAAACGACTGGCAGATCAGCCGTTGCAGGTGGCCACGATGGTTCATGAAGCCATTCATCAGTTGGCCTTTAATACAGGGTTGCAAATCCGAATGGCGGATAATCCGGTCTGGCTGTCGGAAGGACTGGCACTGTACTTTGAACCCATCGCACCTCGATCTTCAAATTTGTGGACACGACCTGGCCTCGTGAGCGGTCGGCATCATCCGGTCTTCGTGACGAATTCGGAGAACGGAACCACAGAAATTTCGTTTCGAGACCTATTGTCCGTCGACAAGGCCTTTCTGAGTGCGGATACCGTGGCGACTGCCTACGCGGAAAGCTGGGGGCTGACTAGTTACCTGTTTCGGCAACAAAATGACGGCATGAAAAAATATCTGACGAAGATCTCGCAGAGAAAACCGTTACAGAGAGTGTCGCCGGAGGAACGAGTTGCAGAATTTGAGGACTCATTTGGAAAATCGGCAGACGAAATTGAACGCGAGACTGTCTCGTTTGTACGGCGTCTTCGTCCACCACGATAGCTCAATTGGGCTCAATGAAAGTTCGGGAGATCTGTATGTCCTGGATTACTGAAAACCCGTGGCCGTTGATCATGATCCTTTCCGGAGTAGCCGTTGTGCTGCTCATACTCGGAGAAAGTCGCACTCGCAGCTTTGCTGTGGCTTTCGCGTTGATGGCCGTTGGGCTTTATTTTCTTGAGGCGTGGATCGTGACGCCTGCGGAACATGTCGAAGGTCGACTCGAGAGCCTGCTGAATCAGTTCAAGGCAGAGAACCTGTCTGCCATTGGCGAACATATTGATGATGGTTCACCGAAGCTTCGCGAAACGGCGGAACAAGGGCTGAAGCTGGTGATGCTGGATAAAGGGTTTCACCTGCAGGACCTGAAGATCACAGTTGCAGACGATGGACAGTCCGCCAATGCCGAGCTTCGAGCCAATGGCACGATGACCGTGCGCCAGGCCAATACGCCCTATCATGCCTCCACGCGATGGAAAACGCGATGGCTGCTGCGCGGAGATGCCTGGAAGCTGTCGGAAGTGGCGCGGCTCAATCCGGTGACTGGCGAAGAGATCGGAATTCTGGAAGCACAATAAGAGCGGCTGCCAATGCGTTTCAGTTGCGGATCCCTGACAGCGACAGCAAGGTCGCTGTCAGGGGACGCTGGTTGACTCAGCCTTCAGCCACTTCGACGTAAACTTTGAGAGCATCACGATCTTCAACAAGCAATCTCATCATCTCTTTGTAATTGTCGAGACCTTTAACGGGAGTCGTCAGGATCTTTTGGATCACACCAGGATAAGTCACTTCCCCGAGAGCAAGGTCTGCGATTCCCGATTCGAAATGGCGGAAGTTGGCATTCACTGACCCTACCAGCAACTTGTTTCCAAGCACCCAATTCAGATTGATATGGTCACCAGGCACTTCGACCTTGCGCTGGCCGCCGGTGATGCTGGTCCAGACAATGCATCCGTTGTGGCCAAGAACCTGCATGGCTTCAAAGGCGATCGCACTGTTGCCGGTCGCTTCGATAATCAAATCAGGCTTGCCGTGCTTCGCGGCAATTTCCGGCAGAGTCTGATCGCCGGTGCTGATGTAGGTTGCTCCAAGTCCTTCGGCGATCTCCGCCTTCAAGTTTGGTTTTCGACCTCGAGCCAGTGTGAACACTTCGAGACCTCGCAGGCGGAGAACCAGGGTTGATAGCAATCCGATCTGCCCCGCGCCAGTCACCCAGGCACGTTTCGGTTGCCAGACCTGCAAACGACGCTGAGCCAGAAAGGCCTGCTCGACAGCCTTTGCGGCGCAGCTCATGGGTTCGGCAAGCACATGCAGGTGCTTCAGTCCCACCGGCATTCTCACTACGAACTCTTCGTCATCGACGAAGTATTCGGTCAGATAGCCATGGCGGAGGTTAATTCCACGTTCGTAGTACTGCTCTTCGCTGGTGATGTCGGATCGACCAATCTGGTCATATATCGAGCTACCAGGACGACGAACCGTACATGTGACATAGTCGCCCGCTTTGACCTTCTTCACGTTTGGGCCGACTTCTTCAACGATGCCGAAGCATTCGTGTCCGATCACCAGGAAGTCGTATCCCGGAGGGGCGTTGCCGTAGAGTGCGTCGTTAATTTCACGGTCCGTCGCGTCAACACCGACCTTTAGCACTCGCACCAAAACTCCTGTCCCGTTTGGCACATCGGTCACCGCTGGCTTCGCGAGTTCGGCGAGATGAACACTGTTTGGGGTGCCAGGTCGGACGGCAATGGCTTTCATTGAGGACAACTCCGAGAATACCTGCGGAGGCACCAAGGCCTCCGCAGTAAGTGGGAAAGACGGGAAAATGAAAAAATGTTCGATACAGGGACCGTGGCAGACTCGGCGAGCATGGCAGAGTTGTCAATACGGCCGTCGGAGGCAACGATCCAGCAAGAGCATTGCCGGAACGTCTCGCGGTCTGGCGAGCGAAGTCCCGAGGCAGGGGCACGGATGTCGGGGATTCTAGGGCTTAAGTGGTCACTCACAAGCCAGTTTTCATCATTCTTGCCCTGCAATCTTGCCCCATTTGCCCCATGTTTTGCAGAGCTCCTCATTGACAGTAGCGATTTATTGGCCGCACGTTACCAATTTGATTCGACGACGTCTCAAGCCTTCGTCGTCTCTGGTTATTCTTCGACTGGTATAGCAATAAATTGGCAAAAAGAGCACACTAGCAGTTGGGAGCCGGGATTGCGTCAAGGGGCGTGATCCGGCCACCTGGCACCTCTACGAGCATCTCTGTCAACGTGTATTATCCTGATCGCGTTCCTGGAATCCGGCGTTCCGGGCGGCGGATGACTCGTTTAGAGGTCTTTTCCGTAAATAATTCAGGAAGAACAGCCGGCCAAAGTGTCCGATGGATTCGGCCAGAAAGTAAAAGATGAAGGCTTCGTCAAAGTCATCTCCGCAGTCAGGTGAAAAGCGAGTCAGTCAGGTGGTGTTTGCCGACTCAATGCAGTCGCAGCCATCGCTTCGAATATCCGACATACTGGTTCGCCAGCGATGGGTGATTTTGGGCTCCATGAGCCTCGGTCTGGCGTTGGCATCGCTGTATTGGTCAAAAGCTCGCGTCTGGTATGAATCGAGTGCCAAAGTGCTCGTGAGCCAGCGAGACCCCAGCCTTGCGTCAGGCGCGAGTCAGGGTGAGAACATGGTGGACGAGGATGTGCTCGCCAACCATATGGAAGTGGTACGCAGCCGCCGAATTGTGGAAGGTGCGCTGAAGCGACACAACCTCACCGAGCTTCCTTCGATTCTGGAGCATATTGCCGGAACGGAGGGTGACGCCACCGACTATGTGATTGATCACCTCAAGCTCAGTCGGGGTGGTGAAGGGACCGCGAAGGATGCTCGTAGTCTCGCGATTCGCTTCGAACACACTGAAGCCGAGGACGCTCGTCTGATTCTGGAAGGAATCGTTGTCGAGTATCAGCTGTTTCTGAATGAACAGTTGTCGAAGGCCATGAGTGAAGCCAACAGTCTCGTGGAAGAAGCTCGCGATAGTCTTGAAAAGGAACTGTCCGAGGTTCAGCAGGAGTTCATCAACGCTCGACAAAACGCACCGGTGCTTTACCAGGGCGAAAACAGCGGGAACATGTACGTTGAAGGTTATCGAAAGCTTCACGAAGAACTTCTGGAACTGGATATTCGAGAGTCTGCGATTCGTTCGCGTCTTGAGAAGGCTAAAGAAGTCCTGAACGGCAGAGGTGTCGACGGTAAGATCCTGATCGAAGATCTGGGGATTATTGATACGGAAAGTCTGACACGCCTTGGCATTTTCGCAGGTATGCAGTCCAACGCCGCAAAAGGAACCCCTTTCCTTGCTGAACAGGCGGACCGGGTTGAGCAGGCTCGACTGGCATTTGACCTGATCGGGATGGAGCGAGAACTGAAAGACCTCAAGGCGGAATTGGGAAACAAGCACCCTGACGTCAAGAAGCTTGAGGAGCAAATCGAGTTCATTAGTGCTAAGGTGGCCGAACGAGAAGAAGGATTGAAGCCAAGTCTCGAAGAAGTGGAATTGACGCCTCGCGGGTTGCTGTCAGCGTATATCTCGTTCCTTGAAAAGGACGCAACAGAAATCGCGGAAACCCGAATTGAACTCACGACGAAAATGAATGACGCTGAGAAGCTTGCTCGTCAGCTCGTGGAGTATGAGCTGAAAGAAGGCATGATCAAGTCAAGAGTTGATCGCACACAGACGCTTTTCGATGGACTGGTGGAACAGCTGCGAGGTCTTGACATCGCGTCTGGTATGCATGGCTACATCCATGAACTGCTCGAGTCGCCTCGTCGTGGCGAAGAAATCTGGCCAAGCCTTCCTTTGTGTGGCGTAGGCGGATTGATGTTGGGACTGGTGGCCGGATTGTTCGCGTCTGTATTGATCGATCAACTCGATACTCGATTCCGAACTTCGTCCGAGATCGACAGTGCAATCGGGCTTCCAATTCTTACGCGAGTTGGTGGTTTCAAGACCGATGGTGCGTTTCCGATTGTGGCCGATAACTCACCCGAAGGTGAATCGTTCCGTATTCTGCGAACACTTCTGCTCACAGATATCCGGGGCGGCAAACTGCACGTGATTTCCGCAACCAGCCCATTGCCGGGTGACGGAAAGACGACCATTCTTGCGAATATCGCGGCATCGTTCGCCAAACTGAACATGTCGGTGGTCATGATCGAAGGCGACATGCGTCGTCCGACATTCCACAAGCGATTCAACGTCCCTGACGAACGAGGTCTTTCCGACGTCCTGAAAGGCAAGTGTGAACTGGACGATGTGTTGATGCCGTCCGGGGTTCCGAATCTGACGTTGATGACATCAGGCACCGGGGCCGCTGATCCTTCAGAGCTTCTGCAGAACGCGGTGTTCGATGAATTGCTCGTCGCCCTCAAAGCTCGCTTTCAGCTTGTGATCATCGACGTTGGTCCGGTTCTGGCAGTGTCTGACCCGGTGATTGTGGCTCAAAAATCAGACGGCATGCTGCTGGTTGTCCGTTCATCGAACGACACCCGCCAGCAGGTTATCGATACTGTCGAGACTCTTCGTTCAGCGAATGCCAAGATGCTGGGCTGCGTGGTCAACACTTACGGCAGTGGTCACGAGTTTGAACGTCGTGGTTACTACGGCTACTACTACTCAGATCGCAATGGCAAGGGAGGCGACTCCTCCGGCAAGACATTGCTTTCCTCTCGCAATGCGGAGTAGTTGAGCAAACACAAGAACGTGGACTGAAAAAGAAAAACGCGATGAAGGTTAATCCCTCATCGCGTTTTTTTGTTTGTCTGATCAGCCTGTTACTTAGTTGGTGCCGTTAAACAGAACACTGAAGTTCAGAGTATTCAGCACACCGTTGAACATCGCCTGGTGTGGTTTGAACTGGAGCATCACCACGTCGTTCGGCTGAATCAGGATTCGCTCTTTCTGGTCAACCATCGCCCGAGCCAGATCCACTCGGATTGGCAATTGTCGACCATCAGGAAGTTCTCGCAGGATGAGCACTCGGGTCGGGCGAACCATGTGTCCAGGCTTGCCGGGGCCCAGTACCGCACCTGACTGTCCCAGCGGACCGCCAACCGAACCATTCGCCAGTGCTACCGCTTCGATCACATCAATATCCTCATCACGCGGCATAGGAATTTTAGCACCGGCCACCAGGCCACCCACGTAGAAGTATTCTTCTCGGCGTGGTACGAACACCACGTCACCATCTTCAACAATGACGTCCTTCATGCTGAAAGCAACCGGTTCACCCGGGCATCCTGTCAGTGGAATTCGGATGACTTGTCCCCGATTTTCCTCGCTGTCGTTATAAGATGCGGCGCGAGTCATCAGTTCTGCTGAAGAGATTGCGCGTGGGTCTTCCAGTCCCGAGCGTTTAAACACCCAGATTTCCCGAGCGGCGTCGGTGCCGGGCAAACCACCGGTCACAGACAAAGCGTGGAGCACGTCATTTTCGTAGACGGGCAGGTCCACCACATCTGCAGAACCTCGGTGAATGTGATCAACCTGGCCGGGCTCGACAAGCTGTACGGCCGGGGTAGGAGTATCTTCTCGCAGCACAACCACGCGATGTACACGTGCTGTTACGAGAGAAACGATCACTCGCTCAGAGTCTTCCTTGGTGATCTGCTTATCTCGATATGCGTTCTTGACCGCCGTTGTCGCTTCTGGCAGAGTCAAACCGCTCAGCTGCACTTTGCCGATCAATGGCAGTTCTACCGAACCATCCTGATCAACAAGTACCGGAAGACCGGTCGTTGCCCCAACGACACTTCCGTGCGGTGGGTAATATCGCTGATTGATTGGCTGAGTGCGTTGCAGAATCGGAGTCGTTTCTGTGCCTGGTGGTAGAACACCGAAGAGATAAACGCTAAG
>JBILXT010000195.1:0-12730 GCA_044378235.1 Planctomycetaceae bacterium | reverse complement strand
TGAGCAGCCTTTTCGGCTTCCGCTTTTTCTTCTTCAGACTTCGCCGGATCATCAGCCTTTGGTGGCAGCTTGAGATCGGCCGAGTCGACAGAGACGATTTCCTTCTTGTCGAATTCACGCAGATGCGACAGGATGAATTCGTCGGCTGGATCCGTCAGAATCAACACTTCCAGATTCCGTGAGCGGAAGACTTCCAGGTTTGGATCTCGCAGCACGGCATCCGGATCAGTTCCGCAGGCAAAGTAGATCTGCTCCTGACCTTCCTGCAGACGGCTGCAGTAGTCGGACAGGGAGATTAGTTCGCTCGTGCCCATCGAATGAGTCGACCCGAATCGCACCAGCTTGGCCAGACGATCACGATTTTCGAAGTCTGAAGTAATGCCTTCACGCAGCGTTGAACCGAATTCCTTGTAGAACTTCAGATACGATTCTTTGTTCTCTTCGGCGAAGGTATCCAGATAATCCAGAACCTTCTTCGTGATCACTTTCTGCATCTTGCGGAAGACGGTGTTGTCCTGTAACGCTTCGCGCGACACGTTCAGCGGCAGATCTGCAGAATCTACGATTCCTCGCAGGAATCGCAGGTAATCCGGCAGAAGGTCACGGTTGTCGTTCTGAACCAGAATTCGCTTGGCACACAGGTGCAGGCCGTGATCAGTACGGCCGAAGCCCATCTTCTCAAGGTTCGCATCCGGGCAATACAGGATGCTGTGGAACTGGAACGGGGAATCTGCCGACAGGTGCAAATGCCACAACGGTTTCTGACCCGGATAATGAGTCAGGTATTCGAAGAAGTTCAGGTACTGCTCTTCAGTCACCGTATTCTTCGGCTCGACCCAAATCGGCGGCTGGTTGTTAATGTGTTCCGCTTCGAGGTAAATCGAATGCGGCACGAATGTGGAGTACTTCCGCAGGATGTACTTCAGTCGCACAGGCTCGGTGAATTCATCAAGCCCATCCTTCAGATGCAGGCGAATGCTGGTGCCTCGCTCAACAGGTTCGGCCACCTCGCTGATCGTGTAGTTCCCATCGCCGGTTGATTCCCATCGCCAGCCGTTTTCTTCGGTGTAGCTGCGAGTCACAACTTCAACTCGATCCGCCAGCATGAACGCCGAATAGAACCCGACGCCGAACTGACCAATCAAAGACAGATCAACACCTTTGTCCTTGTCGCCAGCTTTTTGGGCCTTCTTCAGGAACTCCAAAGAACCGCTGCGAGCGATCGTGCCCAGGTTATTGACCAGTTCATCGCGAGTCATCCCGACACCATTGTCGCGGATCGCCAGAACTTTCGCTTCCTTGTCTGGATCAATCGTGATCCTTAAATCATCGGCCGCCTGCTTTTGACCACTCGTCAGGCTGACATAACGAAACTTGTCCAGTGCGTCGGAAGCGTTGGAGACGAGCTCTCGAATCGTGATTTCACGATTCTGATAAAGTGAATGAGACAACAATTGCAGAAGCTGACTGATCTCTGCCTGAAACGAATACTGTTGCTTCTCAGCTTGCGTGGTCATGAGCGTCCCCAAAACGAAAAACGGATGATGAGCAGGTTAGTGTGTACCGCCGGGGTATCTCAGCAGCCGGCGACGGCGCGAGATTGACTTCCTGGCGACTAACGGAACAGGTCGCGGCATTAAGCCCTGCTCTGGAAAACTCTGCCGCGACCTTCAATTTCATTGGCTGCCGCGGAGTGCAAATCGCATTCCCGCCGCAACGGCAGACGGATTTTTGGGCGGATGGTGAGCCGGAGGTGGGCTCGTCGAATATCGCCTACGCCTGCGGCTCGCCGTTAAACGAAAACGCTTTAACAGCGGGCCAGAATGCGGATTGGCGAGTGAAAACGCTGATTTATCTGGTGTTGCGAGGTGATTCTCTGCCGCTGGGGCGCAGCAATTGATCTGTCGCACAGGTGCGGGCGGGCTGAAGCCCACGCTACGGTGATGGGCAAGTTGGGCTTGGGAAAACGAATGATTCCGGTCAGACTGCCAGGAATGAGAGAATCTGTTAACATCCCGCGGCCAAAGGCTTTGCCACTGGAGATTTCGGGGCAAAACCTTCTTCGCTGCGCGGGATGTTTGCGGGGCGAAAACACCAGAAAACACAACATCGGTGAACAATTCTGCCGCCGGGCCTGAATGTGCGGGGCAGTTGTTCGACCGAACTCAATTTCACTCGACCAACTTTAAAACAGGTGCCTGAATGGCCAACGACCCGTACTCAATGTGCCCTTGTGGCAGTGGCAAGAAGCTGAAATTCTGCTGCGGAGAAATCCTGCCAGACCTGCAGCGAGCATTTCGAATTCGCGAAAACCAGCCTGAGGCCGCCGTCAAGATCTTCAGCGATCTCCTGAAGAAGAATCCTGATAAGGATGTGGTTGCCCGAGAACTGACATCGACACTTTATGAAATGGGCCTAACTGCGGACGCTCGCAAGGTCGCCACGGATTTCCTCAAGAGTCATCTCGATCATCCGGGCATCCTGCTGTCTCTGGCTGAGATCAGCCTGAAGGAAGATGGTTTCGAAGCATCTCGTCGAATTCTTCACCGCACATTCCAGTTGTGCGCAAAGACTCAGCCGCTGGGAATCGCTTATCTCGCTGCGATGATTGCGTCCGGAATGGCCAAGGCCGGTTGTCTGCTGTCGGCTCGCGAGCATCTCGCTCTGGCCGTCCGCATGTCAACTGGCGAGCGTCAGAAGCAGCTTGTGCTGCAACTGGTCAGCTTTGAATCTGAGTCGACACTGCCGTTTCATTTCCGCAGTGCGTATCAGTTGCTGCCAATTACTTGCAGCGAAGAAGCCACTCAGCAGGATATGCGAGCACGCAAGTTGAGTGTACTTGGCTGCTGGGAACCAGCCGCGATTCTGTATAACCGTCTTGCCGATTCGTTCCCGACCGAAGGTTCGATCTGGTACAACATGGGACTGTGCCAGGCGTGGGACGGTCGCATCGCTGAAGCCGCCGCATCACTTCACCATGCCGCAACATTGTTGCAGGACTATGATCAGGCGATTGAAGCGGAAGCATTGGCTCAGCAGATCGACATCACTCTGTCGACCGAGCGATACAGTACTGTCGCCGTGCGATTAAACGTCCGATCTATGTCGGAATTCGTGACTCGCCTGGAAAGCGATCCTGCGTTCAAACGAAATGACACCCACGACCATGAGCACTGCCATCACCCGAATGGCACGGGCCATGCCGCGATGATGGTTCTGCTTTCCAGCGTCGTAACAGCAGAAGAAGTGACCGATGCTTCGAAACTGCCGGAATCCATCGCTGACCTGGATCTTTACGATATCATCGATGCTGATGAAGCTGCGGCTGCCTCGATTACGGATCCATTTCTGGTCGTCACCGCGACAGAGAGTCAGATCGATTCAGCGATCGTCAAGCTCCGGGCGATTGCAGGAGATCTGATCCTGACATCAGCGGATGAAGAGAAGAAGTCCGTGACGGATTACGAACGTGCAGAAGCTCGTCCGTTTGATCGTCGCTTCTATTGTCCAACCGGGCTGACTCAGAAGCGTTTCAAGTCTCTCGTTCGTTCCGTGGAACCACAGGCCATCGAACAGTGGCTGAGTACGCCGTTGGCGACGCTCGGCGGGAAGTCGGCACTGGACGCATCAAAGGATGAGTCTCTCAAAACCAAACTGGGAGCCAGTCTTCTGGTAATGCAGTCCGTAGCTGCCAACTACGATCAGGCACCAGACCTGAAGGCGTTGCGTGAGCGATTAAACTTGCCTGCTCGCCAGGGCAAAGAAATCCCTGCCAACGCAGCGATGGCCGCTGTTCCTGCAATGCAATACGAACGACTGGATGTGACCAAACTCGCCGACAATCAGCTGTCTGAGTTCACAAATCGATGTTCAGTGCTCGGGCTTCGTAATGAAGTTCGCAGCGGACTTGATGAGATCCTGCGTCGTCCTGCCGCTCTGAGAGAATTCGGTGCTCGTCGTGCATGGTTGATGCGAGCCGCGATTGCTCGCGTCGAAGAGAGCGATGAGTTCACGTTCACCTGCCTGGAGAATGCTCGTCAGGCCATCGAACCGGGTGGCGATGCGTTCCGAGTTCATCTGGAACTCGATATTCGTGAACTGGCCTTCCGTCTTGAAGATCCGGCCGATCCTCAGCTGAAGCCGCTGCTCCATAAGTTCCGCGATCGATACCTCCACAAGATCCCGGAGATTGAAAGCGTGATCATCGAACAGCTCGAGAACGCGGGCTGTCCGGAACTCGCTTCAGAACTGGAAGGCGGACTGTACGCGGTTGGTTCATCATCCGGTGGCCTGTGGACTCCGGGTGCAGAAAATGCCCCAGCGGCCGGTGGTGGACAGCTCTGGCTGCCAGGGCAATAAGTCAGATAACAGCTCAGAATAGATGTCAGCCTTTGAATTCCATCTCGATGCGGCCGATCCCACCACGTCCGGCCGCGCCGGGCGATGGGTGACGCCGCACGGAGTTGTCGATACTCCGGTTTTCATGCCGGTGGGGACACTCGCGACAGTAAAAGGACTGCTGCCTGCTCAGTTGCGTGAGGCCGGTGCTCAGATGGTACTGGCCAACACGTATCATTTGGCCCTGCGCCCCGGATCGGAGATCGTTGCCGAGATGGGCGGTCTGCATCGTTTCATGGACTGGCAGGGACCCATCCTGACCGACAGCGGCGGCTTTCAGGTCTTCAGTCTGGCTCAGATGCGGAAGATGACCGATGAGAAAGTCGTCTTTAAATCGCACATCGACGGCAGCACTCTGGAACTTTCACCAGAACGAGCTGTCGAGATTCAGGAACAACTGGGTGCAGACGTGATGATGTGCCTGGATGAGTGTCCGCCGTCTGGTGAATCGATCGAGAAGATTCGAATCGCCGTGGATCGGACAACTCGCTGGGCCTGGCGATGCCGGGACGCTCAAAAACGATCGGACCAGGCACTGTTCGGAATTGTGCAGGGCGGCATTCATCCGGCCATGCGTCAACGATCGGCCGAAGCTCTGTTGCCTATTGATTTCCCCGGCTATGCTGTGGGTGGGCTAAGTGTCGGTGAAGCACCAGAGCTGATGTATCAGACGCTCGACTGTACGGTTCCAATCCTCCCGGCGAATAAGCCACGTTACTTGATGGGAGTTGGCCGGCCTGAAGACATCGTTGAAGCCGTCACACGTGGCATCGACATGTTTGATTGCGTCATGCCGACTCGCAACGGTCGCAACGCGATGGCCTTCACCAGCACGGGACCGGTTCGGCTGCGAAACGCTGTTCATCAGAGAGATGAGAGTCCTCTGGATGCCGAGTGCGATTGCACCGCGTGTACTCGTTTCTCACGAGCGTACCTGAGGCATCTGTTCGTCGCGAAGGAAATGCTGGGGCCGATTCTCTTATCGTTACACAACGTCGCCTTTTACCAGCGTCTGGTTCGTGGACTGAGAAAAGCTATCGTGGCTGGAAACCTGGCAGAACATCGAGCCGCATTGCTGGCTCGATGGGGATCAGCCGTTTGAGATATGCTCAAGAGATTCGTTCATCGTTGATGCTGAAGTGAGTGGCCGCGAGAATTTCGGAAACGACATGACACTTCAAAAGCCTGACTTCGCAGATGTTCCATCGCCTCGATTCCTTTACGGAACCGCGTGGAAAGAGAATGAGACCCAGCGCCTGACCGAGTTGGCTCTGCGCCAGGGGTTTCGTGGAATCGACACGGCTAATCAGCGACGTCATTACCACGAAGCTGCAGTCGGAGAAGCCATCAAGGCCGCAATTGTGAGCGGATTGGTTGTCCGGGAGGATTTGTTTCTGCAAACGAAGTTCACCTTTCGGAGCGGCCAGGATCATCGTCTGCCCTACGATCCCGCCGCTTCGATCGCGACGCAGGTGGAGCAATCCTTTGCCTCATCGCTCGAACATCTGGGTACCGAGTTCATCGATTCCTACGTGCTGCACGGCCCAACTCAGCGAATCGGTCTTGCGTCAGACGATTGGGCGGCCTGGCGTGCCATGGAGGAAATTTACGACAGCGGTCGAGTTCGTCTGCTTGGCGTCAGCAATGTGACGCTGGAACAACTTAAGTCTTTGTCTCACGGAGCACGCATTCGCCCGCGATTCGTGCAGAACCGATGTTATGCAGCCCGTGAGTGGGATCGCCTCATCCGCGAGTTCTGCGCCGCCAACGACATGATTTACCAGGGCTTTTCGTTGTTGACGGGCAATCGAGACATCATGGTGCGTCCTGAACTGGTTCAGATCGCTAAACGCTATGGTCGGACCGTCAGCCAGATCGTTTTTCGATTTGCGCTCGATGTGAGAATGCTGCCGCTGACCGGAACCACCGATGCCGAACATATGCGATTGGATCTCGATCTCTTCGACTTCCCTCTGGAGCCCGCTGAATTGCATACGATTGAACGTCTGGCCTTAACCTGAGTTCGCGAGCCCGTTTCGCCCGTTCTT
Source organism: Planctomycetaceae bacterium (assembly GCA_044378235.1). Lineage (GTDB taxonomy): Bacteria > Planctomycetota > Planctomycetia > Planctomycetales > Planctomycetaceae > SXXK01. The sequence goes on along the minus strand of JBILXT010000195.1, from coordinate 6,284 downwards.
TTCCTGCCAACACTCGATGACACTCACAGCCGTCGGGATCGTTACTCCCCGATCACTCGAAGTGTGGAGAATTCAACACTGAGGCCACGGAGCGTGTTCGCGAATGGAAGTCGCCATGACACGGGAACATCTGCCATCATGCCTATTGACCAAATCGAACGCCGAAAAGCGATCGACATCGACCGAAATCGCCCTTGTGTGGCTGCCCAATAAACCTCAGCAGCAGGATCCATCACCCCATCATTTCACCGTCTCGGTCGATGTGACGTCGATGTGACCAGAGCAGCGAACCACTGGCCCCGAAGTCACGTCGGTCTCGCGCGAGTCGGACCGGAGTAGTGAAGGGAGCTTCTGTTCTGGCTAAGATCGTAATGACTATTGCTACCAACAAAGTCTGTTTTCATGGGTGAGCCTCCACTGGGTGGTACTTCCATCGAGTGGGAGTGAGCAGCAGGCACAGGAAGCCTCAGTGAAGACTCTTTTCTGGAAGCCAGAATGCCGTGAAAACTCAACGTGTAAACTGCTGCTTCTTGTTGCTTCGCAACACAGCCTATACAGGCTGTGCCACGCAGCGATTCATCACATGCACGATGGCGATTTCGTCTGCAGCAAACACCTCCACACGAGCCAAACTTGCCATAATTCACCTCAGCTTCAACAGCAAACTCTATTAGACGGACGGCAGGAGCAAATATGCCCAAATCAGCGCGTCAACAAAGTGCTGTGTCTTCGTTGTCTCCGCCCCCGTTGTCTCCGTCAGGGAAGAACGACGGAATTCTGCGAGGCTGGGGCGATGATCAACTGGTCTTCGAGAAGCAGCGACGTGCGGATGCGCGACATGGATACTCTCAAGATCGAAACCGTCTGGCTGAACCTCTACTACGGCGGCACCTGAACTGCCAGGTCTGACTACCACGTCTACATCAATGACGTGGCAATCAGCAAAACACACATCGGCCCGTTGGCGGCAACCAGTAAATGACTGTTACTTAAACGCACAAGCAGATGTCGTCATCTGGTAAATCACCTGGGACGAAGATAAAAAGCACTCGAAACGGTTACGAATTCACGATTTAAAAAGTCCTCCCGTAGAAGCCGCTGAGATAAAGCTTGATGAATTCGGTCGAGCGTCCGTCGGTCAGTGCATGAAAGTAACCATGGAGTAGTCAACGATGCGATATCTTTTCTGCCTCATTGCCACTTCGATATGCGTCACTGCTGTTGCGGAATCGCCTGGCGTCGTTGTCGACAAAGATCGACTTGCCCGGTTGAAGGCTGCGGAGATGCCTGCAATTCGCGAACCAGTTCTGTTCAACTCAGAAGCAGCCGACGCCATTCTGTCCGCGCTGGAAATATTTCCTCCGGACAATCCCTGGAACATTCCTGTTGATACGTGGCCGCTGGCCTCGAACTCAGCAGCCATGATCAAAGCCATCGGCAGCGACAAACCGTTGCGATGCAACCCGGACATGGGGTTCGTGCTTGTCCCGCCGAACCAGGAAAAGCTGGACGTGAAGTTGTTGCAGTACTCCGGTGAGTCGGACGAAGGCCCGTATCCGGTGCCCGCAAACACACCCATCGAAGGTTGGCCGGCAGCTTTTCAACGCAACGCCAATACGCGAAGTCTCTCCCTCGATGACATCCAGCGCGGCCGTCCAGACCTCAATGCAGATCGACATGGGATTGTCGTGGATCCCGTTAATCGCAAGCTGTACGAGTTCTATCGACTCACCAAAACCGATACAGGCTGGACGGCAGAGCAGGCGTCGATATTCAATCTCGCGTCCAACAAACTCAGGCCCGACGGATGGACCAGTTCTGATGCTGCGGGCCTCCCCATTTTCCCATCCATCGTTCGCTACGATGAGTTGCAGCGTGGAAAGATCGAACACGCGCTGCGAGTCACCTTCAGGAACACGCGCCGAGCCTACGTTTACCCTGCCACACATTTCGCGAGCAGCAAAACCGATGAAAACCTCCCTCGAATGGGCGAACGATTCCGGCTTCGTAAAGATTTTGATACGTCGAAGTTTTCGCCCGCCGCGAAGACTGTTTTGGAAGCTTTGAAGAGGTACGGGATGCTCAACGCCGACAACGGTATTGACTGGGCCGTCTCGATTGCCCCTGATGAGCGAATTCCTGAATTGCACGAAGAACTGCGAAAAGTCAAAGGCTCCGATTTCGAAGTCGTGACCCCGCCTGCCGGATACACTCCACCTCGATAGCACATGTGAAGCCGGTTCTGCTTCATAAGTGTTGACCTGGAAAATTGAACTGAAAAACTGGCCTGCAACGACCGGTTGATGAACCGAGGTCGTGGTCCGTTTCCAGTAAGAAAGTCCCTCAATGCAAACCCAACATTCTCGACATCTGACGAGCGCATTATTGTGTTCGTTTTTCGTGCTGCTGATCCAGGCAAAAACTTTTGCTGGCAGCTACGATCCGTCCTGGGCATCGGTCCAGCCAAAGCGAATCGTCAAGGCGCTTGCGCTGCCGAATGCCAATGAGAGGCAGAACGGTGATGCCCTGGTTAAGGCCATCGAAGGACTTGTTCCCGGCGATCGACTGGAGATCGGCGCGGGGACTTACAGCGTCAGTCGACTCTGGGATGTGTCCGTTTCAGGAACCGCCGTAGCCCCCATCTGGATCGTGGCCGACAAAGATGCCGAAGTCGTCATCACTCGTCCGGATGCTCGGCAAAACATCCTGAATGTTGGCCATGGCAAACCGGTGGCGTATCTTTGCCTGCGTGGTTTGCAATTCACGGGCGGCAGTCACGGAATTCGCCTCGGTCAATGTCGCAACGTGTGGATCGACCAATGCCATATCCATCACACGCAGGATGTCTGTCTAAGCGCGAACTCAGCCGACACGCATCAGCTTTATCTGACACGCAACACAATCCACGATGGAAATGGGACCGCAGAAGGAATGTATCTCGGGGGAAACAACGGCGACGTGATTATGAGCGAGAGCGTCATTGCTCTGAATCATGTCTACAACTGCCGTGGAAGTCAGGGAGATGGCATCGAAGTGAAGCAAGGTTCCTGGGGAAATCTGATCGCTGAAAACAGGGTGCACGATTGCAACTATCCGTGTATCACCGTTTACGGCACGGGCGGCAAGCCACAGAATGTGATCGAACGCAATATTTGTTACCGCAGTCTGGACAGCGTTATGCAGGTTCAGGGAGAAGCGATCGTTCGCAACAACCTTCTGGTTGATGGCAGAAACGCGGCTTTCGCCAGCACTGATCACCAGGGAAAGACGGTCAATTTGCAGGTCATTCACAATACGCTGGTCAACACGGCTCACGCGTTTCGCGGCGGGTCATGGAACGCGCGGCGTGATATGGTCCTGGCGAACAATGTCATTTACTCGCGTGAGCAAAACGCTTTGCACTTCGCCAATGGGCATGATGGAGTCACGATTGCAGGAAACGTGGTTCTCGGTGATGGACCGAAACCCGGTTGTACGCGTGGTCGCGGTCTTCAGGATTTCAAACACCTGACATGGAATGCCGAGCATCTGGATGCAGCCCCGGTTGCGGAAGCTCCGTTTCAGCAGGGAGTCACCGAGTATCGCCTGCCCACCGACCTCTACGATCAGCCTCGCGATGCGAACGCCATCATCAGCGGCGCGGTGTCTCGATCCACCGCCGCGTTCTGAATCTCTCCATGCTGCAGGCGTATCTGGTCAGCATTAGAATCACCGAAGCGTCACCTGTGCTGGTCGTCGCCGACGGTGCCGCGTGGATCTGGAGACGAATCCCCAAACTGATTGGTCTGGAGTTCTGCCGGGGTTGAACGTCGGATTCGATCTCGCGTGCCTTCTTGTTTTTGCTTCACCTGGCTTCGCCGAAGACAAGCAACTTGTGTTTTTCAACCGCGTTCAGGATAGTCTTGAGTCGCATTCTGAGGTGGCTCGTTCCGGGACAAATGTCGTGAAGAAACATCAGCCTACTGAACACGCCTCAGACTGCTCCTGGTTTCAGAAAATTCATTGCCTGTTTCCCCTGAACATTCCAGTCAACGTGTCGGCTAGCCCCGTTTGTTGAGCCAGAGCTGAGGTCACAGCACGGCTGTTAACAACAGTCCACGACACGGCATAGAATCACGTTTTACCAACGGATTGTGCGGACGATCCATTTTTAGAGATGCCACTATGCCGAATCGACTGTCCCAGGAAACCTCCCCAACCATTGCGACGCTCGACGACCTTGCAAAGTTGGCAAACTACTCGCTAATGGACACTCTCAACTGCGATCCTGACGCGAAAGCAAACGGAGCCGACCACGCGCCGCGACAAGTTTTCGCGGGCCACTATGTCCCCGTAAAGCCCACGCCAATCAAAGACCCCGAGTACGTCGCGCACAGCAAAACGTTTTTTCGCGAACTTGGCTTCGCCGACAGCATGGCGCAGTTGGCCGACTTCGTCCGCATGTTCTCCGGGGACATTTCGCAAGTTCCGGCGCCGATGCGCAACGTCGGTTGGGCGTGTGGGTACGCACTTTCGATATTCGGCACCGAATATTACCAGCAGTGCCCATTCCGAACCGGCAACGGATACGGCGACGGTCGCGCAGTTTCCGTGCTTGAGGCCGTGATCAACGGTCGACGCTGGGAAATGCAGCTGAAAGGTGGCGGCCCGACGCCCTACTGCCGCGGCGCGGACGGTCGTGCCGTCCTGCGGTCGAGTGTCCGGGAGTTCCTGGCACAGGAGCACATGCACGCGCTCGGTGTGCCAACGTCACGGTCTCTGAGTTTGTACGTTTCTAAAACGGAGAAGGTCAAGCGGCCGTGGTACTCGGAGGGTTCGCGCTCGCGGGATCCCGACATGTTTATATCGGAGGCCGTCGCCATCTCGACGCGTGTCGCACCGTCTTTCATCCGGGTCGGCCAACTCGAGCTCTTCGGTCGCCGTGCCCGCAAGAAGGAACACTCGAAAGCGCTGGAGGAGCTCGAGAAGATTGTGTTGCACTTGATCGATCGTGAGTATGGTGACGTCATCGACAGGAAACTAACCACCGCCGAACAAGTGGTGCTGCTCGCGCACGAATTCCGCAGCCGCCTTACGTCGCTGGTGGCGAACTGGATCCGCGTCGGCTACTGCCAGGGAAACTTCAACAGCGACAACTGCGCGGCCGGTGGCTTCACACTCGACTACGGTCCATTCGGATTCTGTGATGAGTTTAACCCGCACTACCAGCCATGGACGGGTGGCGGACATCACTTCTCCTTTCTGAACCAACCAGAAGCGGCGGAACGCAATTTCCACATGTTTTGGACAGCGTTGCGTCCGTTGCTGACGTCGCATCAGGAATGTCTTCGACAGTTCGACGAGATTCGAAAAGACTTTCCGAAAGTGATGCAAGCGCAAATGGAGAGGATGTGGGCTGCCAAACTTGGACTTGGCACTTTTCACGCGGCGTTGTTCAGTGAGCTCAAAACGCTCATGGTGCAAACTCCTGTCGATTACACCATCTTCTTCCGCGAGCTCTCAACGATACCAAACGACATTGGCCCACTCAAAAAGAGCTTCTACAACGACCGCGAAGGGATGGACAATCGCTGGTCCGAATGGCTCACAAAATGGAAATCTCTCATCGGCGCCGCCAGCACGACCGACGCGAATGCTGCTCCACCCCACTCCCGTGAGGAGCTCTCCAGGCAGATGAAACTCGTCAACCCAAAATACAGTTTGCGAGAGTGGTTTGTTGTGCCTGCGTATCAGCAAGCGACCGCGGGGAACTACGCTCTCGTTCGAGAGCTGCAGCAAGTTATGACGCAGCCGTACGCCGAGCAGTCGAAGGACGTAGAGGGCAAATACTATAGACTGAAGCCGTCTGAGTTCTTTGAGGTCGGCGGATTGTCGTACGTGAGCTGTTCGTCATGATTTCTCGAACACTGATCGGCCAGGGACAGCACACCATTTGCGGCCCGCCCACCGCCTGCGCGTGGCTCAATTGACTTGAGCCTGAGCTTCGCGGACGTTGTTCGCTTGCCTGAAATTCCGCGCGCCGTGCGCGCCAGAAACGAAGTAAGACTCTAAAGCGGGCCGCCCGCTGCCCTATTGGCAGCTCTATGCGCGTGAACGTGCCGCCGATGCCACGGTCAATGGCGTCAACACGCATAAACAGCATTGAGGAACGACATTCATGCTACGCCTGTGCCCTGATCGGCCGCTTCCGCCGTATTCGTACGTCCCCGGTCGTCTGCCTCATCCGATCAGCGACCCGGCTGGACACAGCTACGGACAGCACTTAATCTCGCCGGAGAAGTTTC
>JBILXT010000599.1:0-3604 GCA_044378235.1 Planctomycetaceae bacterium | reverse complement strand
CCAACGTAAACACCGGTCTTCTGCAGACGCGAATCCTCCATGCGCAGAGTTGCGTTTCGCCATGCTGTTGCTGCAACTTCAGCAAACTGCACATGGGCTGCGTCGAAGAGCGATTCTGTATGAGGAGGCAGCGGACAGACTTCACGATTCAAAGAACGCTCAGGAACAATTCCTCCGAGAGTAGTATAAGACTTCCCGGTCTTCCCTTTCTGTGCGTCGAAATACAGAGCGCGATCACATCGATCTGCTGGCAGTTCTCCGTAGCCTGTGCGGCCATTGAACAGCAGGTCGGCGAAATCATTGACGCTGTCTGCTCCCGGCACACGACAGGCAATGCCCACGATTACCACTGGTGAATCAGCATCGGCAGAGTTGGAAGGTCTAGCGGACATAAGCGACCTCCGACTTGCTGTTGATTTTCACTGCATGTCGCTGAACACTCGTGATCAGTCTTGAGAAACCTTCAATCAAATCAGTCAACGCGCTGGGCTGCATTATCCGAGCGTCGTGAGACAGGTCTGATTCCGTCAACAAAAATCCCGTAGCCAAAGCCTGTGAGACTGTCTGTTTGCCGGAAATTAAGTCCCCAAAGACTGAAGCAGAAACGATGATTCGCGACGGAACGCTGCAGGCATGTGCGGTTCGCACGCTCCAGCTGGATCCGTTCTCTGAAACCACCCATTGGCCACCACAGGGGCCACAAACCTCAAGGCCCAAAGCAGTAATCGACAACAAATCTGACGGATCCGAATTATGGCTGCAGTCGAGCCTGAATTGATCCCACAAAGACGAAGTCAGCCGCAGTGTTGATGGTGGCCCTCCAGGTTTGGTTTGCCGCATGCAAAAATCACGAAGTCGTTCGATGGTCAGTTCCGGCAGGTCAGGTTCGTTACAAACCTGCATGGCGCGAATTGTGTTTGTGCGGTCAAACACCGGATCATCTTTGAAGTATGGCTTGAAAGCGGCTACAAACGGAGCCGCCTGTTCGTCGATTTGTGCTGTGGCCTCGACACGCCGCGTTGGCAGTTTGACATCGCCCTCAATAACCGCGGCCCGAAATCCGTCTTCCAGTTCTGAGGCCGATGTCCCGGAGGCACTTGTTAAGTGGTAAGTATCTCCATGCAGGGAAGGGCGACGATAGATCTCCGTGATCATCGCAGCAACCCAGTCTACCGTCACAATGTTTTTTCGTTCGTGGCCACTGAAGCCCAGACGTCGAAACCAATCACCTCGTTCCGGAAGTCCAAAACGCTGGCTCAGCGCCTGAAACATCACGAATGCACTGTTGATCGTTTGATCCGACCGCATGCTGGTTGTCGGGTGCAGGTCGATAACAATTGATGGCCGATAGACAGTCAGTGAGTTAATCTGTGGTGCCTGACGCAGCATCTGTTCTGACATTGTTTTGCTGCGTTCATAGTCGTTGCCGAACTGCTGCCCGACATTCGACTCGTGCTCCAGAATACGCCCTGTTCTCAACCCCGCGATGTAAGCTGTCGACACATAGTGCCACTCGCTGATTCCTGCAGCAGTTGTTACTTCCAGCAAGTGTCGAGTACCATCCACATTTGTTCGATAAGGCTCGTTATCCGGGTGCTCGCTCGCTGGCTTGAAAAGAAGATTCGCAGCGGAATGAATGACACTCCCACAGTTGGCGTTCAACCACCCCTGATCCGCCGCCGATAAGCCAAGCCCCGCAGCGCAGAGCTCTCCGTCGAGGACCACGGGACGCATAAAAAATCGCTGAAATCGCTCTTCGAGTTTCCGCATCAACGTTTCGATGCGCTCTTGTGCCGACTGACGACGGTTGCCTCTTACAAGGACTGCGACTGGCAGTTCGCAACTCAACAAACGCGCAAGGACAAGCCCTCCAACGAGGCCTGTCGCTCCCGTCAGCAATATGAATGGCCGATCTTGACCAGCACTCTTAAGCATGTATCCGTTCTTTTCGCCTGAATTCCGAGCTTCATTGCGGGTAGAGTTGTCATGAGTTGGCAGCATCCACACATTTTTTTGATGAGTAGTGTTGCTGAGACATAACCCCACCGAGTCTATGCCGTTGCATCTTGAGAAGCCCACCCTGGGAAACGCACGGAAAAACTAGCCCAACTCACTCCGCGGCGGCGAAAACGCCCGAATTTTCGGAACAGTCTGCCTACAAGAAACTCTGAAAGGGTCGAATTGTGGCAATTATTCGGGTCGGTGGAAGCGAGTCACCATCGCTTCGCGGGACTTAGTAGCTCAGGTTGGAAATCCGTAGGCCTCACAAACAGGCGATATGGGGAGCGGATCGCCCTGGCGTGTACGCATGATTACTTGTTCTTGCGGCCTTCGAAGGCTGTCGACGTTGAGACTATCTTCAATCCACGAAGACGAGACTCTGCATTGCTCAATCGCTCGGTTTTCACGGTCTGGAAAAGCACAGCACTCTCCCGTCCAGAGTTGTTAGAAACAGCATGCCCTGCGCGCCGGCCAGTCCGTCCCAGGACGGTAAAGTATCCAGTTCAACGGTGTGCAGAGTTTCACCTGTCTCGGCATTCACTGTCACCAGCTTTCCTCCTTGCTGACCATCCAACGCAGAATCCTGTGCTCCGAGAAGCTTTTGGACTTCCTGATCTTTCTCTGTCAGTTTCTGAAAAGTGGCTTCTTCATCAATGATGTCTGGCGGGCCGACGATGAATAAATGAAAGCCAGCGAGCACCATACCTCTGACATAAATCGGAACATCTGTCTTCCAGCGTGGTTCGATCAGCGAATTGCCAGCGTTCTGTGCGCCAGCATTTCCGTTCTTCGCGTTCTTGCCTTTCTTTCCGCCCGCAGATTGTTTTGCGGTCAATTGAATGCCCTGACCCACTTTTCCATTGGTCAATTTCGCCCCAATCAAGGTGCCATTGTTCCGGTAGGAGGACATGTCACGTGCGGTCCCGTCATCAAAAGTGACCACAAGAGACGGATCGCTCGATAGCTCAGAGTCGTCATTGAATCGTTGCGCTACGGCCGCATCGTCAACCGCAGTGAAGTAAAGTCTCATTTCATCAATGATTCCGACAAATTGAAACGGCTGGCCATAGTCACCAACGGAACCGCCAAGGTCACCGCCGATTTCAAGTCCCTGAGCCGGATCTTTGGTCAATAGTCCTGCTGCTTTGCCTTCACCAACTCGCTCTCCGTCCACATAAAGTCTCATTTCCTTCTCTGCGGTCAGGACACCGACAATGTGATGCCATCCACCGACGATACGTTTCGTTCCCGAAACTGTCGAAAGTGTTGAAGCTGATCGCACATGGAAAGTCGGCTTTCCAGTTTCCATCGTAAGTGCGAAACCTTCTGCGGGACCACCCCGAGCGACGATGACCCCGTTGGGGTTCGTTGTCGTCATCCATGCTTCAATAGTGATTGCCTTGCCCGTTGGATCGAGACTCGGACTGCCAGGAAACTGAGCATACGATGCAGGTTCTGCAGCCGCAGCGTCAGGCGGTTTTCCAAAGTTCTGAGGCACCTCCGGAGGTTCAGGGGCTGCCGAGTAAAGTTGCCGCTCAAGTGTTGTCGTCCAGCGGAAATACTCCGGCTTGCGACCATACCCGAAGACGTAGCCATTGCCATT
>JBILXT010000598.1:0-3612 GCA_044378235.1 Planctomycetaceae bacterium | reverse complement strand
CAGCTGACTCGAAAAGAGCCGTTCCGAGGGCGAGTGCTTATTCTTGAGAATTACACGATCGAGATGGGACGTGTTCTGGTACAGGGCGTCGATGTGTGGCTCAATAACCCTCGACGGCCGCTTGAAGCTTCGGGCACCAGTGGACAAAAGGTGGTTTTGAATGGTGGTCTGAACTGTTCGATTCTGGATGGTTGGTGGGCTGAGGCCTACGACGGAAAGAATGGATTTGCGATCGGTTCCGGTCGGACCCATTGGAATCAGGACATTCAGGACGCGCGTGACGGAGAAGATCTGTATCGGGTGTTGACGAAGGAAGTGATTCCGATGTTTTACGATCGAGATCGAGACGACCTGCCTCAGGAATGGATCGCTCGCATGAAGCGTGCGATTCGAACACTGGGCTGGCGGTTCAATGCCGATCGAATGGTGATGGACTATGCGAACAACTCCTATGTTCCTGCCGCAGGCGGGCTGAGTTGTTCGATTGTTTCGATGCCATGATGCTCTGATTCCAGCAAAAGGCAGAGACTGATGACGTGTCAAACGACGTTGCTTCAACTGACAGGGTTCGTTCTGTCATTGGGAACAGGTTTGTTTCTTTCAGATGTCTCGCGTGGCGAAGAACTGACGTTCGAACGCGATATTCGTCCAATTCTTCGCGCGCATTGCCTCGATTGCCATGGAGCCGTTGAAGAGCTGAAAGGCGGTCTCGATCTGCGTCAGGTTCGCTTGATGCAAAAAGGTGGTGACTCCGGGGCGGCCCTTGTCATTGGCGATGCGCACACAAGTTTGCTGTTGGAACGCATTCGTTCCAAAGAGATGCCTCCGGGCGAAATGAAGGTGAACGAGAAGGAGTTGGAGATTCTGACTCGCTGGGTCATCGAAGGTGCTAAAACCGCGAGGCCTGAGCCAGAGACGATTCCACCTGGGCTAGGGATTACTCCGGAAGAGCGAGCCTTCTGGTCTTTTCAACCCATCAAGCGAGCGACTGAGCCTCAGGTTCGCCCGGAGCAACAGGCACGTATAAAGAATTCGATCGATCATTTCCTTTTGGCTCAAATGCCGGAAGGGTTGTCGTTTGCGGACGATGCGGATCGCCAAACTCTGATCCTTCGAGCCTATTTTGATCTGACGGGATTGCCGCCAGCTTCAGAGCAGCTTCTGCAATGGAAGAATGATCCTGCGGACGACTGGTATGCTCGGATGATTGAGTCCTTGCTGGCGTCGCCACATTATGGTGAACGATGGGCGAGGCATTGGCTGGATGTTGCTGGCTATGCAGACTCCGATGGTTACACGGTTAACGACGCAGAACGTGCCTGGGCGTGGAAGTATCGTGACTATGTCATTCGTTCTTTCAACGCCGACAAACCTTTTGATCGATTTATTACGGAGCAGATTGCCGGCGATGAACTCGCGGGACCAAGACAGGGAGATCTGACGGCCGAACAAATTGAACTGCTGACAGCAACTGGCTATTTGAGAATGGCGGCTGACGGAACGGGAAGCGGCGAAGATAATCCGACCGCGCGGAATCAGGTGATTGGTGACACGATCAAGATTGTCAGTACGTCTCTACTGGGGCTGAGTGTCGGCTGTGCTCAGTGTCATGATCATCGATACGACCCGATTCCTCAGACCGATTACTATGCACTGCGAGCAGTCTTTGCTCCTTCTTTAGACTGGCAGACCTGGCAGTTTCCTTCTCAGCGACTTGTTTCACTTTATACGGAAGTTGATCGACAGAAAGCAGCAGCCGCGAGTGCGGAAGCGGCTGCGATTGGTGTCGAGCGAGAAGCGAAGCAGAAAGAGTACATGGCTCAGGCTCTCGAGAAGGAACTCATGAAGTATGAGGAGCCGCTCAGAACAACGTTGCGAGTGGCTTATCAGACCGAGGCGGCTCAGCGAACTCCGGAACAGACAGACCTGCTCAACAAGAACCCGAGTGTGAATATTTCGCCGGGTGTTCTCTATCAGTATCTTCCCGAGGCTGCGGAAGATCTGAAAAAGTATGATGCTCGCATCGCCGAAGCGAACGGCAAACGCCCACCGGAAGAGTTCCTCGCTATTTTGACCGAGCCAGCCGGACATCTGCCGGAAACGCATTTGTTTTATCGCGGTGATTTTCTGCAGCCCAAAGGCGTGATTCAGCCGGCAGGTCTGACGGCTGCGAGTCCTGAAGATGCTCGCTATGAGATCCCGGTTGATGATGCTTCATTGCCTACATCCGGACGCCGATTAGCGTTCGCGAAATGGCTGACGGCTCGTGAGAACCCACTGGTCGCCAGAGTCATTGTGAATCGAATCTGGCTGCATCATTTTGGGCGTGGGCTGGTGCCAACGCCTGCCGATTTTGGCCGACTTGGTGTTGCCCCGACGCATCCGGAATTGCTCGACTGGCTCGCGGATGAGTTCGTGCAGAGTGGTTGGAGTGTCAAACATCTGCATCGCCTGATTCTTTCGTCGACCGCGTGGAGGCAGTCTTCACGCAAAGTTGCGATGCATGAGACGCTGGATCCAGACAATCGGTTTTATTCTCGCCAGACGATCGCAAGGCTCGATGCGGAACTGGTTCGCGATCGATTGCTGGCCGCGACTGGCCGGCTGAGTGCTCAACAGTTTGGCGCACCGGCTCCGATTATGGAAGACGATGCTGGTCAGATCGTGATTGACGACAAGGAGACTCGTCGAAGTCTCTACGTCAAGGTTCGGAGATCTCAACCGGTTGCAATGCTGCAGGCCTTTGATGCTCCAGTGATGGAGGTGAATTGTGAACGGCGACCTGTTTCTACGGTCGCAACTCAATCGCTGATGATGATGAACTCGGGAACAATTCTGAGTCACGCGGCGGCATTAGCTGAACGCTGCCGCAAGGAAGCTTCAATGGCGACTACCGAGCAATTAGCTGCGTTGCCGACGTTGCCATCAGCTCCATCGGATGTGTGGCATTATGGCTATGGCAGCATGAACGAGACCACGAAGAAGACCGAACCATTTACTGCCCTGCCCCATTTTACGGGTTCGCAATATCAGGCCAGTGCGACGCTTCCTGATCCCGCGTTGGGCTATGTTCTGTTGCATGCCAACGGAGGACATCCCGATCAGCCGGGGCGAGCTGTCATCCGTCGTTGGGTCGCTCCAGCGTCTGGCAATCTGACGATCGCAGGAACGCTGCATCATGGTAGTGACAACGGTGATGGAGTTCGCGGGCGTGTTGTGACCAGTCGCGGAGCTGCGGATGGGAGTGGATTATTGGCGGAGTGGAGGAGTCACAATGCTCCCGTGGAAACGCCGGTTGCATCAGTGGTTGTTGAACCTGGCGACACGATTGATTTCATCGTGGACTGTCTGGAGCATCACACGTCAGATTCGTTTCAATGGCCGGTTAAACTGACGCTGACGACCAGCGATGGTGTTGCTCGTTCGTTTAGTTCTGCCACAGAATTTTATGGGCCGCCGGAGCCCGTTAGTCTGATTGTTGGACAGGTGATGCATGCCTGGCAGTTGGCGTATTGCCGCCAGCCGGAAGTGGATGAACTTGTCGCGGCCATGTCATTTCTGGCGGGGCAATTGGAATACCTTCAGGCTCATCGGGAGCAAATACCCGCTGGC
>JBILXT010000597.1:0-3617 GCA_044378235.1 Planctomycetaceae bacterium | reverse complement strand
TTCTCCAGTCCGCGTGTTTGGCAGGAAAAATGGCTAAGAGTCGTCTCTCAATGCGTCGCGAGGTTGAAGCTGCGGAAGCCGCAGAAGCTGAAACCGGCGTCAAGAAAAAGGCATCTCGCAAGACTTCCGAAGAGAAGGGCGAGGGTACCCCAAAGAAACGAGCCTCCAAGGCAGACAAAGACGGAGCTCCAAAAAAGAAGAAAGCCGCCAAACCGCGAACTCGCCGCGCTAAAGAAGCGATGCAGCGTCGGCGTCTGGTTTGGGTTGTCTATAGCAGCACAATGCGTGAAGAAGGTCGGTTCCTGTTCCACGAAAAGGAAAAGGCCGATGAGTTGCTCGCGACTTTACTGGGACGCGGCAAGCGTCGTTACTTCATGCAGCCTGTGAAGGAAGCATTGAATCCTGACGGCACTCCGATGATCACCGTTGTGGTTCCTCCGCCTGACGAAGATCTTGACGAAGAAGTTAAGGTCGATCCAGAGGTCGAAGTCGCAGAAGACATCGATCTCGACGCTGATCTTGAGATCGAAGACGAAGCGGAAGAAGGCGAAGCGGAAGAGGCCGAAGAGGCGGCTCCGGAAGTCTGATCTGCAAACGTGAAAATCTGACTCAACTGAAAGATGCTCGGGCCTGTTATGGACTCGGGCTTCTTTCGCTTATGGACCTCGCGATTCATCCGATCTCGTGCGAACTGGTGCCCCTTGTTCTCCGGAATTCCACGTCTGTTAGTGTCCGTTCGTAACGCCGAGGAAGCCCTGTCGGCGATCCGTGGCGGAGCTGACGTCGTCGATGTCAAGGAGCCGGCTCATGGTTCGCTTGGTCGCGCGTCGCTTGAGAATCTCACCGCTGTTGCGAAGTACATTCGGGAAAGAAAGGCTGACGCTGATCGCCCGGGAGCCGAATCGGTGCCGCTCAGCATTGCTCTTGGTGAAGTCGAAGAGTGGAACTCGTCATCGACATGCTTTGCTCAGGGCAGCACGCATCACTCGATGGCTACGGAGCAGGGAACTTCGGATTTGTTGTGCGAGTCAATCTCGCAGTTGCATCCGCGGTATCTGAAGCTCGGACTATCAAATGCCAGCGGGCCCCGATCCTCAGCCTCGTCTTGGCGCAACGGATGGATCGATGTTCGCTGCCGCTTTGAGGGCGATCATGAATGGGTGGCGGTGGCCTATGCAGATCATGATCGAGCCAACGCGCCGGCTCCTGATGAGGTCCTGGACGCGGCTCTCGAGACAAACTGTTCCGTGTTGCTGATTGATACGTTCGTGAAGGACGGGACCAGCCTGCTGGACTGGCTCAGAGTCGAACAATTAGCGGGGCTGCGAAAGAAGACTTCTGCTCATGGACTCCAACTCGCACTGGCAGGCAAAGTAACTCTTTCTGAGTTGCCTTTGCTGCTGCCGCTGCAGCCTGACATCATTGCTGTTCGCGGAGCAGTTTGCCAAGCCGGAGTACGAACTGCGACTGTCAGTGAAACCCTTGTTGCGGAGTTTGTCGCGAGGTTACAGCACTGCTGAACTCATCGCCTGGCGGCAGCTGAGGCCACTGACTTAGTTCGCCTCCACCTGCGGCTCGCCGTCAAACAACAAACTTGCACTCGACGTCTATTCCGGTCTCGGACTGCCTTTGTGAGGCAAGTTAAGGGCACCGGTGGCTAGCGCCATTCCGCTCACTGAGTCCACGCCATTGCGCCTAATGTCGCTGCGGTGTTCCCTGGATTTCGCGAGCTCTAGCCATCGCTTCTTCGGCTTCAAAGATCTTACCACACCGCTGATAGATCACGGACAGCTGCGTGAATGAGAACGCATCCGTCGGCTCCAATTCCGCAACCTTCTTGGCGTGAAAGATGGCTTCTTCGAAACGACCGAGCTTCTGCTGATGAACCCCAAGCGCCATGTGGGTTTGGACATGGTTCGGGTCGACGGCCAGGATGTGCTTGAGAGCATCGACGCAGCCTTCAAGATTTCCTTCAGCCTTCAGCTTCATCGCTGCGTCATACAGTTTTGCGGGGGTCTGCTCGGACATAGGATCACTCAATCGTTCGTGAATTGGTCGCTCGTGTCAGGTTCTTTTTGGCATATCGTAGACCCGGATCCTGAGGACTCAACCAACCGCCCCCCGATTCCCACTCCAATTTGAGAACGGGAGGCCGGCGAATTCGCGGAACGCCAATTCGCGGCGTATTCTCTGGCGTATGGCTCGCCCGTGAGCAAAGAACCCTTTACCCTAATCGCTCCCGGGAAAAAGTCGACTCACGGATCCTTTTTGATGACGCAGCCCTCACCAAAGACTGAAATCGCTCTAGTAGCGGGATTCTTTGTGCTCGGCCTGCTGCTGCGATGCTGGCACCTGGATCTTGAATCCGTGGAGCACTTTGACGAAGGCGTCTACTCGTCTGTGCTGTGGCATGACGGCATGTCTGGAACGCCGTATCCGGCCCGTGAGTTCTATGCTCCCCCGATGTTGTCCGGCCTGATCGACTTCTTCGGCGTCGTACCGGGCGTGAGTCGGTTCGCCCCGTTTCTGCCATCGCTCCTGTTCGGCTCACTTTCGATTCTTGTCTTCTGGAGAATTGCCAGGGCCTGGTTCGGAGTCGCCGCGGGAATTTTTCTGGCAGCAGTCGTGGCGATGAGCGACTTCCACATCATCTATTCACGGATGGCATTGACCGACGTGACGTGCCTGTTTTGGGTGGCGTGCTCTGTCTACGTTGGCACGCTCGCGATCTCGAGGTCATCCCTGCGTTTGGCGATCCTCAGTGGAGCCGCCTGCGGGCTCGCGTGGTGGACCAAATACACCGGCTGGCTGCCGCTGGCGATCATGCTCAGTGGCACATCCCTGTGGTGGATCTGGCGCGGCCGCAAGTCGATCGGGGCGATTCGAACCCTTTCCATTCTGGCCACGATCGTCGTGTCGGCCCTCGCGACATTCGCCCCGTGGTGGTGGAGACTTCAGGCCGTCGGCGGTTACTCTGCGGTCTCGAAGAACCACGCTGGCTACATGCAGTCGCTTTCCTTGCAGTCCCTGAACTGGGCGACTGTTGATGCGTGGACCGAGCATCTTGGTCAGCATCTGGCCAGTCAGTTTTGGCACGACGGAATGTCTGGCGCGATTTCGCTGGGAATCGGGATGCTGGCAGCTGCGTGGTTTCGCTGGAAGTCGGCGGATCGTTCCACGGGGAACGCGGATACGGGGAACGGCAACCAGGCAAATCCTGCGGGTCAGTCGGCCGCCGGAAGATTTCCGCCTCGCTGGCTGATCATTCGCTTCTCCGTTGCATCGATCGCCATTATGGTGTTTGCGTTGAGAGTCTGGACGCCACTCATCTTGTTGAGTCTCGCCCTGGGAGGTTTTGGAGGCATCTTTCTTTGGCCGGTACTGGACCGTGCCTGGCATCGCCGTATGACTCGGGATCTTTCACCAACCGCAGAAGGGGCACTGCCGTTATCTCGAGGCGACCTGTTGGCGGCTCCGCTGGTTGACCCTTCGCTGGGCTGGTGCATCACGCTGGCCTGGTTCTGCGGAATGCTGCTGGTCACGCCGCTCTATCATCCCTACGCGCGACTGTTTTTCCCGTTGCTGGCGTCCGTCTGGCTGGCAGCGGCTGGAGGCGT
>JBILXT010000596.1:0-3621 GCA_044378235.1 Planctomycetaceae bacterium | reverse complement strand
TCTCGTTGAGAAGACGGTGCTTACTCCGCTGCAGATGCAACATTCCGCACAAGGGCTGGGGCGATTTCAACTGAGCGATTTCGTACCTTGCCAAACAGAGTTTGCGGCACCAGAAGCAGGTGCAGGCGACCCGACGGCCAAAGACTGGGACTGGAATAGCTCCTACTGGCGCGGCCTTGGCGCGCCGTGGGGCGGAACGCATGCGTCGGCGGCCGATGTGGGCCGATTTCTTGCGGAGTTCCTGCAAGAACAGGGGCGAGTACTCAAGCCGGAAACCGCCAGACTGATGGTTCGCAATCACAATGCCGCAGAACTGACTCCGCGAGGACTCGGCTTTAGTGTGGGAGCAGTTGCAGGTAGTCGAGGATGCTCACCAGAAACATTCGGCCATACTGGTTCAACAGGAACCTTGGCGTGGGCCGATCGCAGCACGGAGACGATCTGCGTCGTGCTGACTTCGTTGCCAGGACGGGCTGTCGATCCGCACCCGCGAGATCTCGCCGGAGCAGCCGTGATCTCGGCCCTTCAGAAGTGACACCGGCGTCAATTGGCGGAATCGACTGTCCATGATCTTCGCGTTCTCAAAATTTCGGCTTTACGATTCTGTGGATTCAAGCCCGGAACAGTCTTAAAAGTGTCTGCGAGTGCTGTCACAATACGCCCACCAGAGGGGGTACTGTCATGGCGTTGTCGATTGAACAATTCCAGAATCACGTCGTAGCCAGCGGGTTGCTGACACTGGACGAGATTTCAACAATCGTTGCGGCAATGCCGGATGATCGACGGCCGAAGAGCGGCGAAGAACTCGCGAGGGAATTGATACGACAGAAATCGTTGACGAAGTATCAGGCCGAGCAACTCTATGCCGGTAAAGGCAAAACCCTGATTCTGGGCAACTATGTTGTGCTCGATAAACTGGGCCAGGGCGGAATGGGTGTTGTGCTCAAAGCTGAGCACAGACGTCTGAAACGCCTCGTTGCCCTGAAAGTGATGTCGGCCAACGTTGTGAAGACACCGGATGCTCTCAAGCGGTTTCATCGCGAAGTCGAGGCTGCAGCGAAATTGCGACATCCCAATGTTGTTGCCACAGACGATGCAGACGAAGCCAAGGGCACTCATTTCCTTGTGATGGAATATGTCGAAGGCAGTGATCTGTCAGTGCTTGTGAAGAAGCAGGGTCCGCTCTTCGTTGATCAGGCCATCCAATGTATTCTGCAGGCCGCCAAAGGACTGGAGTTCGCTCATTCTCAGGGCGTCGTGCATCGTGATATCAAACCGGCAAACCTGCTGCTGGATTCCAAGGGAACAGTCAAGATTCTTGATATGGGACTCGCTCGTATTGAGGGCGATTCCGGGGCTCAGGGAGAACTTACAAGCACTGGTGCCGTGATGGGCACGGTTGATTACATGGCCCCGGAGCAGGCGCTCAGCACAAAGCACGCCTATGCTCGCAGTGATGTTTACAGCCTGGGGATTTCTTTGTGGTATCTGCTGACCGATCGCTGCGTCTACGATGGTGATTCGATGATGGCCAAACTGCTGGCTCATCGTGATGCTCCGATTCCGTCGTTATCAGCCATGAACAGCGAAGTTCCTGCGGCCGTGGAAGCCGTCTTTCGGAAGATGGTGGCGAAGCAGCCTGGCGATCGATACCAGACAATGACTGATGTCATTCGGGCAATCGAGGGCTGCCAAAATGGGACGTCAGCGAATCTCACGATGCCAGCTATTCAGGAAGATCTCAATCTGCAATCTTTCCTCAGCAATCTGAGTGGCTCACCGACATCCACAGCCACGACTCGTAAGATTCAGACGTCTGTAAAGAATGTGGTTGTCAATGCAGCGGCGGAGGCGACCATCCTGTCCGGGAATATGGCTGTCGATACCGACCCGCACCAATTAACGAGTTTGGGGTCGCCACGTGACCTCAGTAGAGACCGAAAGAGAACTCAAACCACATCAAAGCCGGCCTCAAAACATTGGTCACGCAACGTACGATTCCTGGCGGGCGGTGGGGCCGCCGCATTGTTATTGCTGCTGATGGTGTTCGTTTTTTCAGGAACTCCGGAGGGGCAGATCCGAGTTGAAATCTCTGATCCCGAAGTCAAACTGAAAGTGAAGGGGACGGACCTGACCTTCGGCACCGCCGACAAAGCCCCGGTCTCGCTCGCCGCGGGCGATTTGAGACTGGTCGTTACTCGTGGTGATCTGTCTTTCGAAACGAAGACATTGACTATTAATCCTGACAAAGAGTCTCTCGTCAGCGTGAAAGTAAAGGATGCCAATTTGATCGTTGATCACAACGGTCAGATCGTGGGTGAGAAACCTCTGAATCCAGCAGGGGCAACGATGTCTCAGGCTCAGATTTCTCCGCCGCTGATGACACCAATCAACTCTTTGTTGCCGCCCGAAGAGCCCTATCCGGATTCTCCTGAAATGCGCCGGACTTCCGAATGGGTCCTGAAGAAGCAGGGTGTCGTCACGATCAGGCAACGCGGAGTCGACACGCAGATCTCCAGTCTCGAAACTCTGCCAGCAGAGACCTTTAAACTCGTCGGAATTAATCTCGCAGTCGGAGGAAATTACCGGGCCATCGAGATTTCAGACCGTGAACTTCAACGACTGGTTGGACTTTCGCACCTGGAAACGCTGGACCTCGGTCGGCAAACGATTTCTGCCGCTGGACTCGCCGCTCTCAGCAGTTGTTCGGAATTAAAAGAACTGCTTTTGAATGGGAGTGGGATTCAGACGGACGCGATTCCGACTGTGTTGAAATTTCAGAAGCTTGAATCGTTCATGTTTCCGTTGGTGAACTGCGACACCTGGGCTGAGCAGATCTCAACATTGCCGATGCTTCGAAAAGTGAATGCTTATCGCTGTGACCTCACCGATACCGGCGTGGCTTCTTTGTCGAAGTTACCTAGGCTGGAGGAGTTAATTCTTTCTGATTGCGCAGTGAGCGACGCGAGTCTTAAAGCGCTGAGTAAAACGGTAACGCTGAAATCTCTTTACCTCTACAGTGAGCTCATCACATTGCCGGGAATTGCCCAACTGCAACAGGCATTGCCTGAGTGCGGGATCCGCAATGATTATCCTGCTGAAGCTCCCAAGCCATAACAGCTGATGACTCACGCCTGCGATCCCGTGACCACAGTCGTCACCAGAATCCTGAATTCTCCGACGCTGAAAAAATTGCTCCATAGACGACCCTGAAATGACCAGCGTATTTGATGCCACGGCCCTGGAGGCCTTGCCAAAAGAACTGCGGTTTCCCGCAGACAGCGTCAGACGTCTCCGCAATCGATTATTCAAACGGTTCCTGCCCGATTCACTCGTTGCCAACGACATGTCGCACCTTCAGCAGGTGAGGATGCACTGTCTGGAAGTTGCAGAACGGCATGATTCTGCGATCGACGGCGCGTCAAAGCTGCTGTTCCGGACCGAAACGGGAACGTTCATTGAAACGGTCATTCTCCGGATTGCTTCGGGGCGAACAACGCTTTGCGTTTCCAGTCAGGTTGGCTGTGCAGCGGCCTGTGCGTTCTGCGCAACCGGACAGATGGGCATCGCTCAAAACCTGACCGCTGCTCAAATCCTCGATCAGGTCGTTCAGGCCGGGCA
>JBILXT010000194.1:0-12900 GCA_044378235.1 Planctomycetaceae bacterium | reverse complement strand
CAAAGCAGAACTCTGAGGCATCCAATCCCTCTTTCTCACTCAGCCAATTGCAATACTTTGCGGCCAGATACCAGTTGACCTTGTTCGCTGGATAGTCCACCGTTGGCGACATGAACTGGTTGATCTTCCGATGAAAATCCGGATCGCATTGCAGAAACTCCGCCAGAGAAACCTCCTTCATTCCGATGGCGAAGTCGCGGCGGATTTCGCGTTTCATAGATCGCTCTTCGTCCGATCGTGTTACCGTTCCTGTCACAGGATCAACAATATCGTTCGCCAGTCGATCCGGATCTTTCCAGTCAGCTCCCATCTGAAAGACCACGGGCCCACGAATGATGGCCATCGTGGCTCCTGATTTTGTGACATACCAGTTCCGTTCATCGGATAACTCTGCGGACGCAAGTCGCTGCTGAACGTCCGGAATCATCTCTCGCGCCTGCAACCGGTTGAGCGTCCATTCGCATGCAGAGTGCACTCCGGGGGACGGATGATTCTCAAATAATTTACCAAGAAAGTCCACGATCTCCGGGCGTTCTGGCTGGGGTATCTTCCCGGCTAACTCCCCGACCAGCAGGATCAGCAGCGATAACTCAGAATCATCAACACGCGAGTTGCTGGCCGTCGCCGCTGAAGGCGACCGTATTGCTGATTTCAGATATTGTAATACTGGATCAATCTCTCCTCCGGTCAGTCGAATCTGATTCACGATCGCGTGGCGAAGGGAGTCATCATGCTGTTTCTTCAGCAGTGGCCAGACCATCTCAAACTGCCCCAGTCTGAAGAGCCACGCTGCAGCCATCGCTCGTCGACGCACATGCTCAGCTCGTCTCGATACGAGTTTCGTTGCCAACGCTTTCTGCAACTCTGTTGAAAGTGCTTCTCCATTTTCTTCGCTGTTCGTGTCAACCCGATTCAATTCGTCCTTGAGTGCCGGCAACAATTCCGGCCCCATCCGATCAACATGGCGTTGCACCAATGGCAGAGTATCGGCATCAACCATGCAGGCCAATTCCGCCACCGCTGTTGCAGAGTCCCGCATCAATTCCTCCATCAGAGCAATCGAAGTATGTCGTTGCTGCTCCGTGAGATTCGAGGTTTCGATGCGACGTTTCAATGCCTGAAAGAGTTCAGGAGCCGCAGGATCAAACAATTCCAGAGCCGAATCGAACTCCTTGGGATTCTCGAAAAGGACCAGCAATAGTGTTTCTGCCAGATCGTCCCAGAGTTTCGGCGCCACGTTCGGTTTCTGCTCAGTTGGGTCCCTTTCAGTGGAAGAGAAGATTGCCAAAGTTGAGCCCTTTGTAGTCGCCCTCATGGGAATCGACTCACGATCAGGCAACATCAGTCCAATGGCCCGAAGCTGCTTCTGCTTAATATCTGTTCCTTCGGACTTACTTTGCAGGATCTCATGCAGCGACGGGAGATATTGAGCACGCAATGGCTGCATGATCTTTCGTATCGCCACAAGCTCCTGCAGTGACAGCGCCCACCAGGATTCCAGTGTGGATGCCTCCAGATTGCCGGAGAGCACTGCGAGGGCAAGATCGATTCGCAACCGACTCTGTTGGTTCTCCAGGGAGGTCGCTTTTCTCCTTAATTCAAGCAGTGCCACTATTCGATCGGGAAAACTCATCAGATCCGTAATTTGCTCAGGAAGTTGGCGAAGGTCGGCTGCTTCAATCGTTTGAACAAGCCCTTCAACTCTCACCTGCAACTCGGCTTGCGCGTGTCGCTGCTGCTGAATGTATGCAGCCACCGTGACGACTCCGATAACCACGCCAAGTGTCAAAAACGCGAGTGATAGCTCCGGGCGGCGACAAGCCCACCGCCAGGAACGTTCCAGCGCGGAAACTGGTCGGGCTGTGATCGGGTGTCCGTCGAGGTAGCATTTCAGATCTTTCGCCATGTCCGCAGCAGTGGAGTATCTAAGCGCTGGCTTTTTCTCCAGACACTTCAGACAGATGGTTTCGAGATCTCGCGGAATCGAAGGATTCAGATGTCGTGGCGCGACCGGCTGTTGATCAATCACCTGCCGCAGAGTTTCGATTGTTGTCGCAGCCTGAAATGGCGGCCGGCCGGTCAGAGTTGCATAAAGTACTGCGCCCAAAGAATAAACATCGGAAGCGCGACCGGCCTCGTTGAGATTTCCTTCAGCCTGCTCCGGAGGCATGTAGGAAGGTGTCCCCAGAATCTGACCTGTGGTTGTCAGCTCGTTATCACTCTCAACCTGCTTGGCCAGTCCAAAGTCACTAACACGTGGATGCCCCGCCTGGTCAATCAGAATATTGCCGGGCTTGAGATCACGATGAATCACGCCTTTTTCATGAGCGTACGCGACCGCTTCACAGACTGTCAGCATCAGCTTCGCGGCGGCTTGCGCTGGTATCGGCCCGGCGATCAGCTTTGCTGACAAGGGTTCGCCGTCGACAAAGGCCATCGTGAAGTAATGCAGGCCTTCGTGCTCCCCAACCTCGAATACCGGGACAATCGCTGGATGATCCAGTTGTGCAGCGGCTTCCGCTTCAACTCTAAGCCGTTGAATTTCTGTGCCGCTGGAGAACTTGCCGGCCCGAATCATCTTTAATGCGACCTGGCGATTCAGGCGAACCTGACGAGCCCGGTAAACAACTCCCATCCCACCGCGAGCAATTTCTTCGTGCAGTTCATAGTCGCCAAAATAACGCAGTGTGGAACCAGGTCCGGGATAGTCTTCGGCATGATCGACTGAGGGTGAAACTACGGTTGCACTGCCATGGAACACAGCGTGTCCTGCATTCGAGTCTGCTGCGAGGTGACTCGCCAGACCGGCCGCCGTCGCATCAGAACCTGACTCATCCGCTATGAACATGGCGGCCTTCAGCAGGCAGGCAGGACAGAGCCCGGACGGCGCATTTTGAGGCAACCGGAGTCCACAGTCCGGGCAGATCGTCCGACTAGATTTGGCGACATCGGTCATCGGGATTGTGCTTTGAGGAGATTCGTGGCACCGCCTAGAACACAAAGACCGTCAAAGCGCAACAGAGTTTTTCAAAATTTGCCCAGCCATTTGACTGGGAACAGAATTCCAGTTGTTATGTTTCAGATTGACTAACGAGCCGAAACTGCACGAAAGAGGTGTCGAATTTCGTCGTCAACATCCTGACTGGAAGCAACCGTTTTCTGGATTTCCTCACGCAGAAGTTCTCTGTATCGAGCCCTCAGGCGACTGACGGCCATGCGAGCAGCCGCTTCGTTCATTCCCAACGCCTGGCAGACTTCGGAGTATCCGTTGGAGTGTGCTCCACCCGTCAAAAATCTTTTCAAAAGATTGAACAACGACTTCTTATTCGCACTCGTCTGCTCTTCTTCAAGCAGGACCATGGTCTGATTTAAAACCGCGATTGCCCACTCCTGATCAAAAATCTGTTCTGCACTGAGACTGGAATCATCCGCGATATTGAAGCTCCCGGAAGAAAAATCCAAAGGAATGATCTGAATGTCTCCGCCACGTTTAATGGCTCGCCCCTCACGAAACTCGTTCGAAAGGTGCCATTCAAATGCCTGGACAAGAAAAGTCCGAAAACGCCCCCGTGCGGGATCCGCCAGTCGCAACGACCTTCCTGTCAACAGCCTCTCAAAGAATGATTGAGTCAAATCCTGAGCCAGATGTTCATCCCGCACTTTTCGCCGGACATATTTATGCAATGGTGGCCAGTACAATACGCAAAGACGTTCCAGAGACTGCCGATTGTTTGCATGATGTTCATCACCGGCAGCGAGAACTTCACTCCACGGAGTCGAATCAAATAGTCCACTCCGCCCCCCATTGGCAGAGGCACCTTCAGATGGTTCAGATTGTGAAATGATCTCTGTCATAGGAACCGACTCGCGACGCATCGGACGTCATGGATCATTCGCTGCCCTATCATGATGACGAGAGTTGCTTTATCGCTCAACCTGCCATCAGTCGGCCTCTGCGGGATTCGTCGATACGCAACTTCAAGAATCACAATCATCCCTGCTCCCCCAGTTTTCAGATCATTTTACAGGGTTGATGGCACCAGAAATGGAACAGGCCGCTTTCATTCGAAGTGACATTAACGCTCCCTCATCGTTGAGATGAGTTTCCGCAGGAGGCTGAATACACGAGCCAGCTACAGAGAGCTTGAGAACAACGTGCCGTTACGTCATTGATAATGATGACATGAGCGAGAATCCAGTCAATCTTGTCTTGTGTGGAACTCGCAAGACTAACCGAACAGCCATAATCACGCAGGGGAGCAAATCAGAACGGCACACGGTTCTATAGGCTGAGTTCGAACAACTCGGAGAACCTGGTTCTGGAACGATCTTTCAGTAATTCTGGCTGACAATAAAAACGGCCCGAAGGCTCTTTGTGAACCTACGGGCCGAAACATAAGAATCGTTCAGACTGTGCTTTAAGGTATTGCAACACGGGCCGAAGAAGTTTTCCTCACCGACGAGCAACCTAAAGAACGACAGGACTTGAACAGACCTTTCTCACCGATCATGTATTCAACATATTTTCCATCAGCTGAATCGCCGCAGGGCCTACAAGCACCACAAAGATTCCGGGGAAGATGAACAGTACGAGCGGGAAAATCATCTTTACGGCAGACTGTTGAGCTTTCTCTTCGGCCATCTGACGTCGTTTAATTCGCATGCTGTCAGACTGTACTCGCAACGCCTGAGCGATGGATGAACCGAATCGGTCTGCCTGAATCAGGATCGCGACCAGAGCTCGCATGTCATCCACACCGGTACGTACGCCAAGGTCATGCAGAACTTCGCGACGTGGCTTACCCATTTGCAGTTGCATATTGGCCGTCGACAGTTCAGAACAAACTTCCGGAGCACTTGGGGACAGTTCTTCAGAAATTCGACGCATACCGGCATCAAGACCAAGGCCAGCTTCAACACAGACCACAAGCAGGTCGAGTGCATCGGGAAGTTGCAGAAAGATCTTCTGCTGTCGGCTGGACTTCATCAGCGTCAACGCAACTTCCGGGATGTAGAATCCTGCTCCACCGCCAATCACCAGTGACATCAGCGAGTCCTTGCTGAATCCGGCAGAGGCAAATCCGTAGATGGCCCCAAACAATAAGCCGCCGATCAGGCACGTCAATTTAATGGCCAGAAAGTTGCGAGTCGCATTAGGCTTGGAAAAGCCGGCATTCGCAAGGCGAGTCTTCAGGTTGCTCTGTTCGAGTTCGCTCTTGGATTCCAATGCTTTGGACATCGCCGGAGCAGCTTTTTCAATCATGCTGCCCATCGCAGAACTTGATTGTCCGCCTTCTCGCTTCTGACGTGCAAACGGATCACGCCACTCTTCCAGACGCTCCGAAGCCCGGGAAGATTTTCGAGAGAACATGCTGACAACGCCCCACAGACCGGCTGTGATCGCGATAAAAGCTGCTATCGGGAGTATTGTGGTAGTATCCATGACGTTGTCTCGAACGGTCAGATAAATCTGGAAACGAGTTACTTTACTGAAGGAGGCTGAACGCAGAACTACGAAGCCTCGCTGATCACACCTTAATATCCACAATCTTCTTGATCGCAATTGCACCCAGAACCTGCAGGAAGATGGCCACACTGATCATCTTCCGGCCAATCTCACGGTTGAACAACAACATGACGTAATCAGGATTCAGATAGTACACGGTAAAGAACAGACCGATCGGCAGGGCCATCAACACGATCCCGCTGATTCGTCCTTCACCAGTCAGAGCTTTCACCATGCCCAGAATCTTGAATCGCTCGCGAACGAGATAACTGATCTTGTTCAGAATCTCGGCAAGGTCACCCCCGGCCTGACGCTGAATGGCCACGGCAGTGACGAAGAACTGGAGGTCCATATTGGGGATTCGCACCAGCATGTTTCGCAGAGCCT
This sequence comes from Planctomycetaceae bacterium, assembly GCA_044378235.1. Classification (GTDB taxonomy): domain Bacteria; phylum Planctomycetota; class Planctomycetia; order Planctomycetales; family Planctomycetaceae; genus SXXK01. The sequence continues at coordinate 7,007 of JBILXT010000194.1, read as the reverse complement.
GTTCGATCGGAATCCCCAGGTTCTGTTCGTCGTAGACCGTTCGAAATTCGGTTGAAATTGGTGCCGGCATTTCGGTGGCGACAACGTTCAACCCGGAAGCCAGACTGTGTCCGGACTTGAGTGCTCGCGACATGAGGTCCAACGCATCAGACAGCTGTTTTTCGAACTTCGCGAAGCGTGACCTGCGTCGCCACCAGAGCCAGATCCATGGCGCACCAAACCCCATCATGGCTCCGACCGGAATCAATGGCAGCGGTGCGCGAACAATTGTCGTCAGCATCGCGCCCAGAGCTGCTGTACCGGCACACAACATCAGGAACTGCTCAATTTTGATCGGAGAATCCGCCTGTCGAAAGAAGAGGGGCAGCTTTCCGAACTTCTGAATGATGCCACCGACAATGCCCTGGGCCGTCGAAAGACCATCGCGCATCAGAGCTTCGGTGATTTCTGATTTTGAAGGCTGAGCAGCTCCGGTAAATGCTGCCAGCCTCGCCTCCAGTGTGGAATCAGACTTGCCCTGCAAAGCAAATCCAACCCCGAACACCAGCGCGATCACGCCGACAAACGCCGAGATCATGATAAGCAGGTTTGGATCCATGGAAGTGGTCCGTAAAGAGTCGCAAGTGGAACAGAATCAAATCAGCAAAACAGAGTCGTCAGGAGAACTCAGAAGACGGCCTTTGATGGCATTCATCGAAGGCCGTCGGATCTTCTTAAGGTGATCGCATCACGCGAGCAGCAAACAGGCCGTTTGGCAGCCGAACCCCGCCGGCTTCCAGTTGCTCGATACACTTAGGACGAACGCCGGTAGATTCGAAGTGCCCGAAGGCCTTTCCATTCTCGCCGATTCCGTCCTGAATAAACTTGAAGATGTCCTGCATAACGATCGTTTCACCTTCCATACCGACGATCTCAGTGATGTAAGTCACTTTTCGTGGACCGCCCTGAAGTCGATTCGCCTGAATGATCAAGTGCACGGCCGACGCAATCTGCTTTCGGATTGCGGACATTGGCAGTTCGCAACCACTCATGTTCACGAGTGTTTCAATTCGCGAGATCGCGTCGCGTGGATTGTTGGAGTGAACGGTCGTCAGAGATCCGTCGTGTCCCGTGTTCATGGCCTGAAGCATGTCCAGCGCCTCACCACCTCGACATTCGCCGATGATGATTCGGTCAGGTCGCATTCGCAGGGCATTCTTCACAAGGTCCGTCGCGGTAACTCGACCTTTACCTTCAATGTTCGGCGGACGAGTTTCCAGTCGCAGCACGTGTTCCTGCTGCAGCTGAATTTCCGCCGCGTCTTCGATGGTGATGATTCGATTTTCGTTGGAGATGAAGCTGGAGAGTGTGTTCAGCAGCGTCGTTTTTCCGGAACCGGTACCACCACTGATAATGATGTTCAGGCGAGCCTTCATGGCTCCTTCAAGGAACATCACCATCTCCGGGGTGAAGGCTCCAAACTTCAGCAGGTCTTCCAGCGTCAGTGGGTTCGAGCCGAAACGACGGATGGTGAGTGACGGCCCGTCCAGTGCCAACGGCGGAATGATGGCGTTCAAACGTGAACCGTCCGGCAAACGGGCGTCAACCATCGGCGATGTTTCATCAACGCGTCGACCTACTCGAGAAACGATTCGATCCAGAATCTGCAACAGGTGATCGTTGTCTCGAAACGTGACATCGGACTTGACGATGCGTCCGTTCTTTTCGAGAAACACGTTCTTCGGGCCGTTGATCATAATATCCGCGACGCCCTCTTCCTTGAGCAGCAGTTCCAGCGGTCCGAAACCAAACGCTTCGTCCAGAACTTCTTCGACGAGCCGTTCGCGTTCCGATCGGTTCAGCAGCGGGTTTTCAGTATCGCATAGATGCTCCACGACGACGCGAATTTCACGTCGCAGGGAATCTCCTTCGAGCTCTGACAGGCGTGTCAGGTCGAGTTTTTCCACGAGTTTCCCGTGGATGTGTGACTTCAGGGCCTCAAAGTCATTGGATGTCTGGCGAGAAGGTTTGAGAGGGGCAATCATTGAAATTCACTCCGGAATCACTGTTCACATTCGCTCGGACGATCGGGCTGATGAAATACGGACCCTATGTCCGACTTTGGTCCTCTATGGACAATAGGTCACGATTGCCGGTCGTGCAGGAACGATCAGTCCGGAATGTTGCACAGTTTCCACAAATGCAGCCGAACATCGCCGCAACAACGTAGCGATGAAATCGGTTGTGCGGTTCGTATGGCGAATGAGATGAGGCGTCAGTTGGCGGAGAGCGTTCAGCGGAAAACTTCGCCAAATTTCTCTCTAAACATGACCAACCAATGTCGCCATCTCGCTCCGCCGAGATGAGCCTTGCATGGTGCACGCTGTGTTGCCAAAACCGCTCAGTCATTTTCGCAAAACATGAATGAGATCGAGATGAGGATCGGGCTGTAAATTGCTCAGCCACTGGCCAGGTGCAAGGCCTCGTCTCGACGGAGCGAGACGGCTACATTGGGCAAACCGACCGGTGTAACCAGACGAATCCCAGACGAGTCACATTCTGCGATTGACTGAACACCGAAAGCTGAAAACATCATTATCGGGCTTTAAGCCAGTCCGCGATGCGTCGTCCAGTCATCGACAATGGAAGTTCAGGCAGCTCTTCAAGCGAAAACCACTGCACTCCGTCACTTAATTTGCCGCGTCCACTGCGGGCTGAACAAGCAAAACACATCAACTGCACTTTGTAACGAGTCACCGAGTAACTGAATTCCGTCGACGCCACAATTGGTCCCGGCTTCAGGCCGATTTGAGCCTGAGTTTTTTGAACGGCAAACTCGGGTAACTCCTGACCTTCCGGGCTGAACAGCGATTTAGATCGGCCGCGTTTCTGAACTAACGGAAGAGCAGAGGACTCTTCGGCGGAAATCTCGAATCGAACAAAGTCCCACATTCCGGCCCAGCGCTCACTTTCCACTCGCCGCCGCAACAGAAACCGTTCCCGATCCATTAAGACAACAGCCAGCTCTGTAATCGCCGTGATGGCAACGGCCGGTTTTCGGACCGGAACTTCTTTCTGTAATCCGTTTCGAAACGCACCGCAATGTTTCTGCAATGGACATGACTCACAATCCGGATCCACTGGCCGACACAGTTTAGATCCGATATCCATCAGCGCCTGATTGAAGTCGCCCGCTCGCTTATCGGGGACCAATTCTTCCGCAAACTGCCAGAGAAGTTTCTGGCTGGCCGAAGCTCGGACATCGTCTCGCAATGCCAACAGCCGGGCATAGAGTCGCTCCGTGTTGGCTTCGACTATCGCGGCCGGCTGATCAAACGCAAACGAAGAAATGGCGCCGGCGGTATAACGACCGATGCCGGGCAAAGTTTGCAAGGCTTCAACTTCGGATGGGAACTGGCCAGCGTGCTCATTGACGACAGCCTGTGATGCTCGATGTAAGTTGCGAGCCCGACTGTAGTAACCCAGCCCTTCCCAAAGCCGCAGCACTTCATCGACATCAGCCTCAGCCAGCGACTGAACATCCGGAAAGCGAGCCGTGAAGCGTTCAAAGTACGGGACGACGGCTGCGACCGTCGTTTGCTGCAACATGACTTCACTCAACCAGATGCGATAGGGATCCGCAGACTCACGCCAGGGCAGCTTTCTCCCATGCTGATCGTACCACTTCAGCACGGCTCCTCTGAAACGGCGTTTGTCTGCAGCTTCCATGTCTTGAGACCTGACCTACAACGGCACCACAGCTCCGGATTCGATACTGGCCGCTTCCGCCCAGCAAAGTTGCAACGCATTCAAAGCGGTCTGTCCGGACAGTGGACCAGCGGACTTTCCATGAGAAAGGAAGTCAACCGCCGTCTGAAGCTCATCCGTAAATGCTCCACACCATTTTCCACTGCCGCCAAGTTCAGGATGAGTCATCTTGCCGTCATTTGTGATGACGCTCAGCGGACGACTGACAACCCACTCTCCGGCCAGCGTCCCGGCATCGAACAGCAGAGTTGCATTCTCAAAGTACAGTTCGTAGCCATGCGAAAACGCCAACCCCTTCGCCGCAATTCCCCCGCTCACGCAACTGACCGCAGGGCCGTCTTTATACAGATAAGAGGTGTGCACATGATTGACGAAACCGTCCTGCATCAGCCCGCGTGAGAAAACCCCATCAGGGCGACCACAGGCGTGAGCAATAAAGTGGTTGTCGTGAATATGGAGATCAATCCCCCAGCCACCCAGCTTGCGGAAGTCTGACATGTCGCTCGACCAGTCAGGCTTACAGATGACTCGCTTGAAGTGAGCTGCATTCAGCTTCCCGTAACGCTGATCCTGAATGCATTCCGCGGCAAAGCGGAATTCCGGAAAGAACGGCAATACATGAGCCACCAACAGTGGTGTCTTTGCCGCCTCAGCCGCTTTGACCATTTGCTCGGCCTGAGCAAGATCAACAGAGATGGGCTTTTCGACCAGAGTCGGCTTGCCCGCCTTCAGAGATTCCATCACGACATCAAAATGCTTATCCGTCGGCAGGCACACGTCAACCAGATCAATATCCGGATCAGCCAGCAACTCCCGATAGTCGGAGTAGCACTTGAGGCCGGAGACATCGACATGGCCGCCCGGAGGTCCAAAGTTCCCCTGAATCGAAGTCCAGTCACCGGCCAGCTTCTTCTGATCTCGCGTCGCGATGGCCGTAACCGAAGCTCCCTTGAGATCACGAGCCCCCTCGAAATGGGTGTAGCCCATGAAGCCGACCCCAATGATTCCAATCCGGACCACGCTGTTCCCCTTATGAATAAGTAGTTCGCTGACCAATCTGAGCTTCTGAACCAGAACGCCAACACGAGTTCGAATCTCCCGAGCGACGTCTCGAGCAACGCCCCGACCGACCGATCGCTCAGCACAGATCGAGCCATCGAACAGCCCTGAACTGAAGCCGGCGGGATTTCACCGCGCCCGACCGCAAAACTCAAGCAACTAACGCAGATCCGCCACAATGGCAGCCAGCAGGCAACACGCATTTAAACCCTGCTGCTTAACTTTTAGGCACGCGAGGTGTGCCTGCTTTTTGGGCAGCATCAATTTTGCGGGTTTTACTGTTGGCAATGAGTTTGCGGGGTGTTATCGTTATGACGTCGCAATCAATCTGATGTCAGGTGGTTTCTGCCGGATCAGGGGGCGGGGCGGCAATGTGAGCTGTCGAATCATGTGCATGATCAGCTCAGGACGGACTCAGGGAAGACCGACGCAGCAGAACACAGGGAGAGAAACATGTTGGTACTGTCCAGAAAGACCAGTGAGCGAATTCTGATTGGGGACGATATCGCAATTACGATCGTCCGAATCGGGCCTAACTCAGTACGAATCGGAATCGAAGCTCCTAAGAACATGAACATCGTTCGTGAAGAGCTTTGCGATTTCTCCAGCAAGACAAAAGAAACATCCGACGTAGCAATCCCTATCAACTGATCGGGCGCTGCCGAAAAAAATTCTGTTCCACAAGGCCGGGGTTCTCCCCCGGCCTTTTTTCTTGCGCTAACTCGGACGAAACTTCGATTCACCCCAAGCTCCTCACGCAACCTTTCGCCCTGAGCCGATCAGATGACATGTCGATATCACCAGCCCTTCGCACAAAGTGAGTCCTGAATGCGACTGGGAATGATGCAACCCTACTTCTTTCCATACGTGGGGTATTTCTCTCTGATTCACGCAACCGACTACTGGGTCGTCTTCGACACCGCGCAGTACCGCCGCCGTGCGTGGGTGAATCGAAATCGCATGCTGTCAGACAACATGGAAGGCTGGAGCTACATTCGGATTCCAGTTACCCACTCTCCAAGAGAAACCAGAATCTGCGATATCCGAATCGATGACACACAGGCATGGATTGATCAGCTGATCGATCAGTTGCAGATTTATCGACAGCGCCGCGCACCGTATTATGGGGATGTCATCGACTGGCTGCGTGCAGCTTTGCACAAAGCTCATGGCATCCATGGCCATGGCGATTTTTCTCGAACGTTGATCGACCTGCTTGAGGAAACCTGCCGTCATATCAACTTGCCGTTTCCGTGTCAGATCTTCAGCCGGATGAACCTGAACCTGCCGGACGAACTTCCTGCCGGCGAATGGGCACTGGAAGTCGCCCGACTGCTGGGAGCAGAGACCTATATTAATGCTCCTGGAGGACGCGAGCTGTTTTCTCCCAGGCAGTTTTCGGAGGCCAGTATTTCGCTACAGATCCTTAAGCCACGCCTGACAGCTTATCGACAGGGGCGCTCACAATTTATTCCGGGGCTCTCAATTCTCGATCTGCTCATGTGGAATTCCCCGGCCGAAACGCTGCAACTTGTGACGTACTACGATCTGGAATCGCTGGAAGAAGTGCCCCAGGCACAATAGACGATTCAAGACTCAGAGGTGTGCACACAGTGAACGGCGAAGCAAGGCACTAGCTGGGAGCATCAGCATCGCTGAGCAGCATTCGCAGTCTTTCACGTTGGTCCAACCATCGGAACAATGCCTGTCTGAGCCAGCCGCTTGTCCTCTTTAGTTCTTCTCGAAGCCTGTCGCTGTCAACTTTGTTGAGTTGATCCTGGATCTGGAGACAGCAGACGCGACGTCAGGAGAAAAGGCATCTCGCCCCGTTCGTCCAGGAAAGCCTGGCCATTGAGCAATCCCTTTCGGCATTTCATCACTGCACTGTCGACGATGCTCAGGCACGAAAGCTGGCGAGGCTGGATCATCAAACACGGATTTGCGCCCCCACAACACGGAGCGACCGTCGCTATAGAGTCGACTCCAGTCTGCATGCTGATCAAGAAAGGCCATCGCGGGCTGATCGGCGATTCGATCCATCAAGACCAGATTCGGATTGCCGAACTCGAGCACTCGATTTGAATCCACAGGCCCAGAGTCATTTCCACGATATCGCCGCGAAAGATCATCACCAAACAGCAGATCAAAATTGATATCAACAACAACCTGCGGATAACACGTGTCGTAACGTCCATCGAAAC
>JBILXT010000595.1:0-3651 GCA_044378235.1 Planctomycetaceae bacterium | reverse complement strand
TGCTGGCGACTTCATAAGCATTGTCAAAGAAGGCGTCCATTGGCACGTTGCCAAACCACTTCTGGCCATTTTCGTCGACCCAAACCTCGTCGCGTTTGTGGCGAGTCTTCCCGGAGGATGCTGTGGTAGCAGCCTTTTCTTCCGTGCCGGTGCTGGAACTGGCCACAGCCGGTGCAGCAGCCTGAGTCTCTGTTGAAGCTTCCGGGGCCGGCGAGTTCCCGCCGCATCCGATCAGGGTCAGACAGCTGACACTGGCCAATGTGACCGGGAAGATTTCTGCCAGAATTTTTCGGAACAACATGCTCGAAACCATATCACAGTCCACTCGAAAGGAATCTGCCTGCAGGCGGGAACCGCAGAAAGTATAGAATAGCCGTGGCAGGCTGTCAGTAGAAAAGCCCTTTCGGACCTGAACCCGGACACTTGTTCGAGTTTTTCGCCCCGTGAAAATCGCGAATGGTGAATGACAGCCCATGGGCGTGCTCTTGAATTCACCGTAGTACCGACGTCCCTCGACATCGCTGCTCAACTCACACGAGAATGCAGGCCATGCTTTCGGTCTGCGATCTGAAGGGGGAATTTCGACTTCGAAGGATTTACAAAGCGATCGCAACGGTTCATTGTCAAGTTTGCAATTTGCAAGCACCCTCTTTGACGGTCGACGCAGAATCTGCGGCTCAACGTCCCGTTGAGGGGAAAGACTCAACAGAATCGCGAGCAAAAAACCATGAAGACGCTAAACCGAGAATGTAGTCTTTGCTTTGGCACTTCAATTGCTTATCAACTTCCTTGTTCTCTGTCGGTGTGACTGCCATCATGATAAGACCAACTCAGGTGTCAAATCACGCCGGTATACAACGACCTTTATCTTCATGACCTTCATCTGCGAATACTCGGACAAATTTCTTTGTCGCGCGGTCCCCTCAGAATTCTTCTGGCTGTCTCGGAAGACAGACTGGTGGAAGCTGCTGCAACTGCCGGATATCTCCTGGGTTCCGTTGCTGATTGCGGCGGCGTGTGTGGTCGTAGTGGTTTGGGCGATTGTTCGCCTCGTATCACGAGTAAACGAAGATGTTGATCCTGCCGAAGCGGATCGGGAGATGCTTCAGGCTCTCAACGATTTACGACGAGAGGGTGACCTAACCGAGGACGAATTCCGATCCATCAAGGGTCAAATTACAGGCCGACTCCAGGTCACCTGGAGTGGCAAAAAGTCACAGGGGACTTCAGCAAAAACTGCAGCCTCAATGATCAGCTCAGAAGTTGATTCTTTCTACTCAGAGACTGACTCAACGGAGGAGCAGAACCAGAAGACAGATGACAGGTTTTCCGAGACGTCAGAACCCGACCAATCGGAAACCTTGACCAGTCCGACAAATGTTCCCGAACCTTCACAGAATACCACGGATCTGGCCCAACGCCGGATGCCTTCGGAATCCGAAAAAGGTGAGGGGACAAGTGATACGGATCAGATGACTGAAAACAGGGATCCCCACATCCCGGAGAGTTGAAGTTGCAGGCCCTGTCGAGGATGGCAGACTGTGACAAGATTCAACTCCGAGAGAGTGAGATCTATAAACGACAAGAGACACGGTTGGCAGGGACGCCGACAACCCGGAGCGACCATCACCTGCGAATCGTATACGCGGTTCATACTCAGCCTTCCGACTGTTGACTCCACAGTCATGATGGGCCGTGTGGAACGCGTGACAGAAAATCCAAAGGGATAACAATGGCATCAGGTAAGGAATTTGGTTCTGGCAAGACCGCACAGCAGGGCAAGAGAAATGCCAACTGTTCATTTTGCCGAAAGAACTACCGGGAAGTCGGACCTCTGGTAGAGGGGCCCGAAGACGTCTATATCTGCGGTGAATGTATTGAGCTGTGCCAGTCGATTCTCGACCAGGAACGCCGCCGCCGCGGATCATCCAAGAAGCTCTTCAATCGCGTCCCAACCCCGCGAGAAATTGTGAAAGAGCTGGATCAGTACGTCATCGGGCAGGACAAGTCCAAGAAGTTGTTGTCCGTCGCGGTGCATAGCCACTACAAGCGACTGATGCACAACCTTGAAGTTGGCACAGAAGACGTTGAGATTGAAAAATCCAACATCCTTCTGATCGGGCCAACGGGATCGGGCAAGACTTTGCTGGCCAAGACGCTGGCCAAGTCTCTGCAGGTGCCTTTTGCCATCGGCGACGCAACGACTCTGACCGAAGCCGGTTACGTCGGTGAAGACGTTGAGAACCTGCTGCTCAAATTGTTGCATGCGGCTGACTTCGATATCGAAGCGGCTCAACGCGGAATTATCTTCATTGACGAAATCGACAAGATTGGCAAGACAAGCCAGAACGTCAGCATTACTCGCGACGTGTCAGGCGAAGGCGTACAGCAGGCTCTGCTGAAGATGCTTGAAGGCACCGTCGCCAACGTCCCTCCTCAGGGCGGACGAAAGCATCCGGAACAGCAATACATCCAGATTGACACAACCAACATTCTGTTTATCTGCGGTGGAACATTCGTTGGACTCGAAGACATCGTGGCTCGCCGCATGGGCAAAAAGGTCATCGGCTTCGGTAACAACAACGAAGCTCACGAAGAACGAGCTCGCGAAGAACTACTTGGCAACGCCACAGTCGAAGACGTGATGGAATTCGGTCTGATCCCCGAACTGCTCGGACGACTTCCAGTCATTGGTACGCTGGCTCCTCTGCACGAAGAAGCTCTGGTTCAGGTTCTGACAGAGCCTCGCAATGCTCTGGTTCGTCAGTACAAGAAGATGTTTGAGATGGAAGAATGCAGTCTCGAATTCACCGAAGGGGCTCTGCGAGAAATCGCCAAGCTGGCTCGATCAAGAGAGACCGGTGCTCGTGGTCTTCGCAGCATTCTGGAACAGGTGATGTTCGAACTGATGTTTGAATTGCCCGAGCTGGAACGTGGTCAGAAGTTTGTGATCACCGAAGAGATCGTTCGAGGCGACCGCAAGAGTATCCATCGAGGTGACTCAGCCGCCGCGTGATGACGCAGGCTGGGGGAATGACAATCTGATTCAGTCTCGAGCCGGGCATGTCCCGGCTCGTTTTATTTGGCGGCCGGGACAATGTAACCACGCAGCCACCCGATTCTTAAACGATAGCGAGAGTATTGAATTGATAAAGTGGCGGTTTGGGCCGTGGTGTTGGCTTCAGCCGACATTCGATGCCGATGTGCTGGCCTCAGTTCGCATGTGCTTGAGCTCAGTCAAGATAAAAACGGCGATAGCGGTAGTGGATCTTGCTAAAGATCCCAACGCAAGGGACCTTTAGCAAGGTCCACTACCCCCAACTTGGAGCGTTACAAAGCAGTCTCGCCAATCGGTTGATGAATCGACTAAGTCAACAGGCTGTTAGAACTCGCCCGGTTTTCCATCGAGCACATCGCGGCGATTCATCAATTGTTCCAACACAATGGGGGCAACCTGACGATTCATGGGTTTTGCACTGCCGTCGGCGTAGACGAAATTCACATGGTAGGAATGACTGCTGCCGAAGGTTCCCACTTGCAGTTGTTGCTGTATTCGGCTCTGTTGAATTTCGTCGTCGGTCATGTTGGCGTACTGACCAACAAGTGCGTTCTGCTCGAGGTTCAGGCGGGCCGAATTGCCGAGGTTGTTGC
>JBILXT010000193.1:0-12990 GCA_044378235.1 Planctomycetaceae bacterium | reverse complement strand
CCGCATCGCCTGGATTGGTTTTCATCAGGAAGGCATCCCCGCGCTTCAGGGTTTGCGCGATGCGGGAGTTCCGTTGGTCGCGGTGATTACTCTGGATGAACCCGCTGCGGCGAAACGTTGTGCGACGGCGGAGTATTCAGACGTCCTCAATTGCTGGAACGTGCCGCTGCATCGCGTTCGCAACATCAACGATGATCAGACGATTCAGCTTCTGTCGGAGCTGAATCTCGATGTGCTACTTGTCATTGGCTGGAGTCAGATTCTCAGCTCCGCGGCTCTGGCTACAGCGCGGATCGGAGCCATCGGTGCTCATGCGTCGTTGTTGCCTCACAATCGCGGCAGCGCGCCGATCAACTGGGCGATTATTCGAGGCGAACAGACAACAGGGAATACTCTGATCTGGCTGGCGGACAATGTCGACGAAGGGCACATCATAGATCAGATCGACTTCCCGATCTCACCTTACGATACGTGCGAAACGTTGTATCAGAAAGTGGCGGAGTCGAATCATGTCATGATCCAGCGAGTGCTCCCGAAGTTGCTCGCTGGAGAACGTCCCGGGCGACCACAACCGCACTCCGATGAGCCATTGTTGCCTCGCCGACGTCCGGCCGATGGCTTGCTGGACTGGCAACAATCGGCCCTCAACGTCTATAACTTCATCCGTGCGTTGACTCGGCCGTACCCAGGCGCGTTCAGTTTTCTGGAAGGGCGACGCTGGGTGATTCAGTCGGCGGCTTTGCTTCCGGCCGTTTCACACGAACATCGGGTGCCGGGCACAGTGATTGGATCTGTGGTGAGTCCAGTGGCCGAAGCCTGTGGGCAGCTTGTGGCGTGCAGATCTGGATGCGTGATTGTTCTCGAAATCGAAGCCGACGACGGCACCGTTTTGAAAGGCACTGAATTGACCGATTGCGACTGGACAGGAAAGGTCTGGGCTCATGAGTAACTCTCCTGTCCTGGTCATCGCGGCTCACCCGGACGACGAAGTCCTGGGCTGCGGTGGAGCCATTGCGTTGCATCGAGATGCCGGGGATCCCGTTACGGTTGTCATCGCGACGAAGGGACGCACCGCCGAGGACAGCTCCAACGGCCAGCCTCAGTTTTCCTACACCAGCGCAGCGATGAAAGTGCTGGATGTGGCGGACTATCGATTTCTGGGGTTCCCCGATCAGAGGATGGATACGTTTGGCCTGACGGATATTATTACTCCTCTGGAAGCCATCGTTCGGGAAATTCGTCCGCGAGTCGTCTACTGTCAATATGGTGGCGACATCAATCACGATCACAACGTGCTTTTTCGAGCGGCCCTGGTCGCGTTGAGACCACAGGAGCCCTACCTGCAGACGGTGCTTACGTTTGACACGGCCAGCAGTACGGAGTGGGCTTATCCTCGGACGTTTGTTCCCGATACGTGGCTGGATATCAGCAAAGGCCTTGAACGCAAGATCGCGGCGATGGCCTGTTACGAGCCCGAGTTGCGGCCGTTTCCGCATCCTCGATCGTGCGAAGCTCTGCGGCATCGAGCGGCTGCGTTTGGCAGCATGTGCTGCATGGAAGCCGCAGAGATTTTTATGACCGTTCGACGGACACTGCGCAATGGTCAAACGCCTCTTTGATGTGTTCTTCGCGGCACTGGCGATCGTAATCCTTGCGCCGGTATTTCTGCTGGCGGCGATTGCCATCCGCATCACAAGCCCCGGCCCTGTGCTCTATCAGGCGCGACGAACCGGACGTGGCGGCGTTGATTTTGTGATGTACAAGTTTCGCACGATGCATGTGGTTCAGAAATCACACAGCGTGATTACCGGAACTCATGATGCACGGATCTTCCCAGTCGGGCGAATCCTGCGAGCCACTAAGATTGACGAGCTGCCTCAGTTGTTCAACGTGTTGTTGGGCCAGATGTCAATCGTGGGGCCTCGTCCCGAAGACCCGGCCATCGTTGCGAAATACTACGGACCACTTGGCCACGAAACGTTAACGGTCCGCCCGGGGCTCGCCAGTTACGGAAGTCTCTACAATTACACTCACGGACATTCGTTACTGGATGATTCAGACCCGGAGAAGTCCTATGTCAGTCAACTCCTGCCCATCAAACTGGCTCTGGAAGTTGTATATGTTCGCAATTTTTCATTCGCGATTGACCTTCAGATCATCGCGCGAACGCTGACTACGATTACTTGGATTGCTGCCGGCCAAAAAAAATTCACGGAACCCCATGAAATCCACGCCGCCCGGCAGTTACTGGAGTCTGTCCCCGAAGGCTCTCTGGTCGCGCGAGAAACTCGCCACATGATGTAATACATCGACACGATTGATGCAGATGCTTACCTCAGCAAACGAGCGACTTGCACATCCAGACTGTTCAGAAACTAAACTCCGCCGAACTCATCTTCGTAGTCTGCCATGGCCGCCAGAATGACTTTCTCGGCATGAGCACGATCGTAAATGTGGTCAATTGAAACCTGCTGAGTCGTATCGCCGGGCATCACTTTGTAAGTCGTGAAGTAATGGCGCAGACGCTGAACAAGAGCCTGAGGAAGCTCATCGAGGTCTTCGACATGTGACCAGATCGTATCCTGAGCCAGAACACCGATGATCTTGTCGTCAGCTTCACCACCGTCCAGCATCGGCAAGCCACCGATCACTCTCACATTCACGATCACTTCGGACTTGGTGATAGGGCGTTCGCTGAGCACACAAATGTCGAGCGGGTCACCATCGCCTCGACGTGCACGTGGCATCATCTCGGCCACTCGAGTACCGCAGAATGTTCTTGGAATAAAACCGTACAGAGCCGGAGGCTGAGATGACGTGCGCTGGGGCCGGTCGACCCGCAGGTAACCGGTCACCTTATCGACTTCATACTTCACAAGGTCGAAAGGCGAGATTTCAATAAAGGCGTGGACGAGATGAGGTGGATTGGGGCCAACTTCCAGCCCATGCCATGGATGCGGACGCCAACGGAAGAACGGTTTTGGAAAAGCCATGTTTCACTCATTTCATGGAGACACGAATCACAGAGTGCCTGTTGTAAAGACAAGCACAGAGATTCGAATCACAGCAGTCGGATTAAGCCGTAAACGGGATCCAGCAACGGGTGGGCGCGATAGTTCTCGCTGGGGCTGCATCGAAGGTATCTGATGGCAAAACAAGTTCAGTGATTGTCTGCCGCCCGCAGACTCTAGGGCATCGGAGCATCGTTGGAAGCGCCAGACTGAGCACTCGACCGATTTTTTCCTGAGTTGGAGTTCATTGAGAAAGAACGGCAGATATTGCCGTTGCAGATCGCGTCAGAACCCGGATCTGGGGCGACAATTTCGACCTTGCTCGAATCCCGCAAACAGTCGTATAGTTCCGGTCCCGTCTTCGGCCGATGATCCAATTGATCCCGCACAGCCCGCTTTCTGCGTCTACTATCCTCTGATCTTCCTCTTCGGCAAATCCCCGTGGGTTCCAATTTCCACCATGACCGCTCACTGAGAAATCGGCCAGCCCGATGTCAGAGGACCACGTCCTTGCTATGGTCTCTGGGGATGATCCTGATGCTTCTGGCGACCAGCGGATGCAAAGGACGATCGCTCAAGGTTCCCAATCCGGTTTTTGCAGATGCTCCGCCAAGACGTTCACTGGTGAATCATACTGCGGATGCGGAAGAGCAGAAGCTCGCAATGACTCAGGCCGCTGGCACTAACGTCCAGCAGATTGGCTACTCAAGAACAACATCCGGACCATTAACGGGAACAACTGTCGTTGCAGAAGTGAATGGGAAACCATTGTTCGTGGATGATGTCCTTGGCGGAGCTCGTCAGATTATTGAGTCTGATCCGCGTCTGCCGGAATCGAAACGCCAGGAAGTGATCGAAGCCACACTACGGAAACGTCTTCCCAAGCATGTGGAAGATGAGTTAATCGTTCAGGCTCTGGAAAAGAAGATCCCCGAAGACAAACGTGACGCCATCAAAGAGACTCTGGAACCTCAGTTTCAGAAGGTCATTGCCGGCATCAAAGAGAAGGAAGGATTTGTCACGGATCAGCAACTCAATGAGCGACTCGCGAAGGAAGGCATCTCCGTCGATTCACTCCGCGAGAATTTCCTCCGCATGCAGATGGTGGAAGGTTACATCGGCACGTCCATTAAAGTTCCGGAAACGATCGATCGTGAGGTTCTGGTCAAGTATTACCAGGAACACATCGACGACTACACACCGGTTGAAGAAGTGCGATTTGCTGAGATCGTCATTCGCTTCCGTGATCATGGTGGCCGTGAAGGTGCCGAACAGGCCATGACAAATGTGGTCACTCAACTTCAGAGTGGAAAAGACTTCGGTGATGTCGCTCAGGCCTTGTCAGATACGATGACGTCAGAAAAACGAGGCGAGATCGGCTGGATTGCACGCAACTCCCTGAACGATAAAGCCCTGGAGAACATGCTGTTTGAGATGGAAGACGGGCAGATCTCCAGCGTTCAGGTGCGAAGCGACCGTTTCGAAGTTTACAAGGTCATTGATCATCGAGACCCAGGCACGATTCCGTTCCAGGAAGTGCAGAAGGAAATCGAGACCACTCTTCTGAATGAAATGAAGATGGAAGCTCGCACGAAGATTCGCAGGGAGATTCGTCAAAAAGGGAACGTCGTCACGATCTTCGGAGAAAGCTTCGAGAAAGAATTCCGCGACGACAGCAAGCTTTGAACGCTGGCCATTCTGGTCACATCCCCATGAGCTTCTTGCGGAACACGAAAAAGGCGGCTCCCAGCAGACAGAGCCCGGCCCACAAATAGTCCAGAGACGGCTTTTCTTTCAGGTAGATCCAGGCGAACGGAACAAAAACCGTCAACGTGATGATCTCCTGCAGAATCTTCAATTGCCCGACGTTCATGACCTGATTGCCAATTCGGTTGGCCGGCACCTGAATCAGGTATTCAAACAATGCGATTCCCCAGCTGACCAGAGCCGCAACGAGCCATGGCTTTTCTTTCAGTCCCTGCAGGTGACCGTACCATGCAAACGTCATGAAGATATTGCTGACTATCAGCAATCCAACCGTCATCCAGACCTGCGACATGACTCCATCCTTCGCACCAGATCAGCCAACCGGACCTTAACCCGAGGCCCCATTTTAACGTCGTCGTGATATCGCGAGAACGGTGATTCTGACATCGTCCCTTCGAGCCAAAGTAAAAGAGTCACGCCGAAACGTGACTCTTTAAGGGATTATCGCTGTGTTCGAATGACCCGACGGCGATCAGAAGTCGTCGACCACCTCATTATCAGCATGCTGAATCAGACGATTCAACGTCGTATCATCGATCTCGCTGCTGACGTCCCTGACAGACCCGTCGCAGAGTAGAATCAGAAACGTTTCGGCCAGCTTGCCGAGCGCGGCCTTGGGATCCTCCGAATTGAACTCAATGCCTGATGGCTTAGTCCAGATATCGGCTTTGTCAGGCCCAGCCTGAACCACCATAATCGTGTTGGAGGTGCCGTCTGTGATGTTGGCTATCCTGATCGGTTCTTCATTGCCGAATGGAGTGCCTTCACCGGTAAACACGTGAAAACTCGAGTGGCCAGGTTTCTCAACGCCCTCGCATTCATAAATCTCTGGCATCCGTTCGATCAGAGTTTTGTTGTGATCACTGTCCCACGGTTCGTCGAGATGGAACTCTTCGTACAGTGCTGATTCGCCCAGCAGAGGAAGCAAATACACGCGCCAGCTCAGGCCCTTATTGTCTTCAGGACTACTTTGCGGAGCACAGTAGGAGGGAAAACCGTTGTAGATATCGTGATAGTTATGGAACGCCAGGCCGATTTCCCGAAGTGGCATGGTCTTCATGCGGCGAGCGGCTGCTTTCTGGCTCTCGGCGATTCCTTTCACAAGTTCCTTAAACGCTGGTGTCACGTCTTTCAGGAGCTGGTCAGGATCCTTCACTTTGGGGATATCCAGTTCCACGTTCTCTTCAACCGCTTCGATGGTCACAGAATCCAGTATCTCGGTGAGCACGACAACAACTTCCTCACTCACTGGTGAATTATCGCCAGAGAGCTGCCCAAGAGCCTGAACCTTTGCCATTTGAAACCCACCCATGGCGATTGCGTTCAACTGTTGCGCATTTGCGGCATCCGTCATTTCCAGCGTCAGGTTTAAATGAGATTCACCTGTTCCCGTCATGTCAATAGTGGCCGCCACCCCCACAATGCTCTGAATGAGTGGAGCCATAGGCAACTGCTGTGACATTTGCTGAACCAACTCTTCCATCGGCTCCAGGTCTATGACAGCTGCGATATCGTTCGCCGGATACCGCTTTTCGAACTCGGCCTTTATTTCTCCACTCTTTTTTCGAGGAGAAAGCATCGCTTCAAGAGTCTTCTCTGGGCCGAGTAATATCGTCTTCGAGTCAACAAATGTCATAAACATCCCGTCAGGAAGCTGAACTGCATCATGTCCTGCGATTTCTGTTGTTTTACCTTCGTTCCTGGGAAGCGACTTCTCCACCACGACTTTCTGATCAAAGTCGGTATTCGAACAAACGATGACGCCCGGCAGCGGCTCTGAAGTCGGCTGGGCCTGAAAATAATCGCCGACAACATTGCCGTCCTGGTGCTGAATCAGGTGTAAAAGCTCGCTGGGTTCAATATCAGCGGGCAGAAACCTTGCAGATCCATCGGTGAACGCCACTGCAAACCGGTCGCCAATTTCGCCAAGAGCTGCAACAGGATCTTCGGCATCAATCTCAAGCCCGCCGGGTTTCGTCCAGATGTCCGCCTTATCAGCCCCAGCAAGGACAACCATCAACGTATTACTGGTTCCGTCGGTGAAGTCTCTCATTCCCGGAGCTTCCTCACCGCCGAACGGCGTCCCTTCACCCAAAAACATATGATACGATGTCTTTCCGGCCTCTTCGACACCAGCGGTCGTGAAGGCATCCGGCATCTTCTCGATCAGTTGCTTGTTGTGCTCACTGTCCCATGGCTCGTCGAGATTAAACTGGTTGTACAAGTCTGCCTGCTCAAGCCAGGGCAGCAAGTGAACTCGCCAGCTCAGGTTTCCCTTATTGTCTCCATAGCCATCGCTGGCAGGAAATGTGTTGTTTGTGTCGTGAAAATTGTGCATCGACAGAGCGAGCTGCTTGAGCCCATTCAACCACTGAGTTCTCTCCGCCTGCTCGCGGGCGCGGTTTGACATATCTTCCAGACCGGCCGCATCCATGACGAAGCCAAACTCTTCGATGTGCTCGATCCTGAAGCCCGTGTTCTTGTCAAATTCCTCCAGAAGGCTTTTCAGAACGTCCTGACCTTCAGCCGCTTCAACCAATCCCTGAAGCCCCTTTGCGTTGATTACTCGCGCAGGCTGAGCCGCGACGATGATCATCGAATCATCAGGAACGTACTGCAACAGTGCAGATTTCTTTGCCGGAGCCACCGACATCGCCGCCGCCGCTTTTCCGCTCGGGACGTTGGCCTTGAGCTGACTTTTTTGGGCCGCTTTTTTTCCACTGGACTTTTGTTGTGCCAGGGACGGAACACTGAAGAGTCCGACAATAATTGCCAGTACCATCAGATACGATTTGACCTGTTTCACTATCACGGGCGTCCATTCATTAAGAAATTGAATTGAACAATCACGACCAGCCGCGGGACACCCCAGCTGTGTGATCTCCGATCCCCCAGGCTGTATGCTCCTGCAATACCGTCAGTCTGTCAGGATGATCAGGAATTGCAACAGAGGGAACGAATCCCGCGAAAAACCTCCCTCGTAAGATGGGTTTGCTGTACGCAACAAGCTCAACGCGGCCAACCAGTCCGACTGCACAGAGATCTCCGTGATGCCTGAATTGCTCATTGGTCTGGTATCCAAAAAATGGCAGCCATGAAGATTAGACGTCGGTGTCAACGGGATCACGTCACTCAATCGCATGGATTGCGGGGACATTGTTTGAGGGCACGGAATGACTCGTAAAAAAACCAACAGCAGAATATTTTGTCTAACGGTCTCGGAATTCTGTGGTTCGCTGAGTCGACGGGAAGGCCTGAAATTTTCCGTATGACGGGACACACCGCCCGTCCGAATTGAAAACAAATCCCGGCTTTCTACGATGCGTACGGAGCAGTGAACGCTGCTTGTCCCGCGAAATGGTGTTTCGCGTTTTCCGAATCGCACATTGATGAGGGCCTGAAGTGACAACACTTGATGCAAAGTGTCAGCAGCAGAAAGAACTGCTCGATCAACATACTCGAGAAATGGTTCAGTGGCATTTCGGTGATGATACCGGGTGCGAATTCTGGCTTGAGAAGAAGAAGACTTTTGACTTCGACCCACTAAAGGACGTCAATTGCTTTGACGACCTGAAGAAGTTCCCGCTGTTCGAAGATGAATGGCTTCGCGGTGGCCCGATGCGTCGCTGGGTTCCAAAGCCGCTGCAGACCAAGCCCATTTACGTCTTCGAAACCGGCGGCACCACAGGAATCCCCAAGAGCCGCGTCGTTGTCGAAGACCACTGGATCGATTACGAACTCTTCAGCGCTACGCTGCCGGATGAGTCGTTTCCTAAGGGGTCAAACTGGTTGATGCTGGGGCCCTCCGGACCTCGCCGCCTTCGTCTTGCGATCGAGCATCTTGCTCAGTTCCGCGGCGGTATTTGCTTCTGCGTTGACCTCGATCCTCGCTGGGTCGTGAAACTGCTGAAGAAGGGCGATGTCGAAGGCGCGAAAGCGTACAGTGCTCACTGTATCGATCAGGCCATGACAATCCTGTCGGCCAACAACGACATTCAGTGCATGTTCACGACCCCGAAACTGTTGGAAGCTCTGGCATTGCGACTGATGGATAAAGGCAGCAGTGTTGAAGAAGCCGGGATCAAGGGCATCTTCTGTGGCGGCACAGAGTTCACACAGCAGTGGTACCGATTTGCTCGCGAAGAACTGCTTGGCCCAAATGTCTACATCACACCAACCTACGGCAACACGCTGATGGGTCTGGCTTGCGGAAAACCGCATGATCCAGCGGATAACTACAAAATCACCTACTTCGCGCCTCAGCCACGAGCTGTCATTGAAGTGGTTGATTTTGACGACCACAACAAGGTTGTCGACTACGGTGCAACTGGCCGTGTGAAGCTCTATACCATGACGAAAGAGCTGTTCGTGCCTGGCTTCCTGGAACGCGATGAAGGCGAACGTGAAAAACCATGTGACAAGTACACATGGGACGGCGTCAGCAGTGTCAGACCGTACCACGTGTTCGCAAAGACCACGACTGTGGGCGTTTACTAAAAAGGAAAGTCGCTCCCGTTAGTCTGCGGTCATCAAAAGACATGGCCTTCGAAAATCCCCAGGGATTCTTCGAAGGCCTTTTTTGTTGATCTTCGGTACGCGCGGAAAGACCCAGGTACGCGCGGAAAGACCCACAGTTACTCATAAAGAGAACAGGGGGCAGGTCTTATTGAGCACACAAAGACACTCACCGGACGGCTTGCACCCCGTTCCGCTTTAACGTTTAGCACCAGATCAATAGCCGTCAGCAACGGCGTCGACATCGAAGTGAATCGGGGCCAGCTTCAGCCGCAGGCGGCATTCATCAAGCAGTGCCTGAGTCACACTGGCACCGATTCGAGTCACCCCGATTTCGCGACATTGCAGCAACGCGTCCATGTCTCGCACACCGCCGGCGGCCTTCACCTGAACCACTGGCCCGGAATGTTCTCGCATCAACCGCAGGTCGTCCATCGTCGCCCCGCCGGTGCCATAACCCGTCGAAGTCTTGACCCAATCAGCCTTGAGTTCCGTGCAGATTTCACAGAGCCGAATCTTCTGATCATCATTCAGATAGCAGTTCTCAAAGATCACTTTTACCTTCTGCCCGGCTGCATGAGTCACCTCGATCACGGCTTTCAGGTCGGCTTTGACATAGTCCCAGTCACCACTGAGCACTCGGCTGATGTTGCAGACGAGATCCAGTTCCTCACCGCCGTCGGCCAAGGCCTGCTTTGCTTCGGCAACCTTGGTCGAAGTGCAATGGCCGCCGTGAGGAAACCCGATGACGGTACTGGCCTTCACGCCGGAGCCCTTCAAAATCTCAGCACATCGCTTCAGATAGTGCGGCTGGATACAGACACTGCCAGCCTGATAGACAGCCGCCATGCGGCATCCGGCTTCGAAGTCCACAAAAGTCAGGGATGGTTTAAGCAGGGAATGATCAATCATCCGGGAAATTTGTTCGTACGAATAATCCATGAAGTCTAGCCCCTGAACACCTCTGAAAGAGAAATCAAACTGGTGACGTGTTCTAAGTTCTGACGGCCGTAAAGACCAGCCCGGGCGGTCAATTCAGAGGCACGGCATCACGAGCTGGTCAAGAGGCATCCTCAATTCAAAGGCGAGTTGCGCGGTGTTCCCTGAGAGGGCCACAGGAAATTCTGTGCGTGAATTGCTAATCTTGTTCGACAGCAACAGAATCAGCGGACCGTCGAATCCCAATCGTCATTGCATTAAGCCGATCCACCCCGAGCACTGTCAAATGATTCGCAGCACCTTGTTGTCGCTCCTGATCTTCACAAGCCTGAGTTCAGCGATGGCCCAAACTCTGACAGAGCCCCCCGCAACCGACGCTCTCCTGACCGTTGAGAAACTGAATTCTGCGGTTTTGACTGCTCTTCAGGGAGATGACGTTTCTGAGGCGATGAAAGCTTTTGAGGCTGTCAGTTCGCTTCCTGATGATCCTCAGGACCCATTCCGATCCAGACTCTCCCCGGCGTCGGGTGCCCTCTATCGCAAGTTGTTGCAACTGGGCACAGATGAGCAATACGAACTGCTGCATGACTGGACACTCAAGCAGAGCGAGAATGGCGAGGTGCGAGTACTACTTTCGCTGGTTCCGGAGATCGCTCCTCCCATGGAGTTTGCCCGCGCGATTGGGCAGCGTCCGGGTAAAGACTCGTTCCCGGTCGCGACAGTCGGAGAAATGCCGGGGCTGTTCTGTTCCGCATGGACTCTGGTGATGGCTGCTGATGATTCCGGAAACCTGCGTCAGCTGATCACTGAACTCGAACCGCTCTCAAGGAAAAATGTGCGAAACTCCGATTTTGTGCTCTCACTCGCGAGGCTTAAGGAGAGTCGCACAACACTCGAAGAGCTTAAGACTTTACTGACAACCCGCATCGCGCCGGAAGGTGAGCTGACGGGCACATTACTTATGCAGGATGCAGCCCTTGTAGCTGCCGCAATGACTCGTGAAGGGCTGACGGAGCAGCGACAACAAATTGTCGAACGCCTGAATCAGTTTAACTTCGCCAGCGGTTCCTCACCGCATGTTCCTTTCCTCAAGCGTTTGCGAGCCACTGTGATTCTGAAAAATCGCAGCCCCGAAACGAATCCCTCCGAACTCTTGTACCAGCCACCTGCACTTTGGGTCGCAGCAGACGATCAGCGACATTCTGGCTTTGCGACTGGAGCTGATCGAGTCATCTGGCTAAGCCATGAAGAACACATCCAGCGATTGGCAGGACATGGCGACGACGCCCTGTTGTTTCGCTACCCGTTGACGGGAAAATTTGAACTCAAGGGTGAAGCCACCGCTCTGGATCACGGGGCCGCAGGAATGCTGTACGGTGGACTCGGATTCGACGCGGATCAGGAAGTCTTCGCAGTCCGAGAGACTCAGCGGAATGCGTTCGAACTGCGCGAATGGCCTTTTATCGCTCCTCGAGAATTGCGAATGTTCAACCGCGTCAACATTCGCGCGGAAGAATCATCGATCAGATTTCTGTCCAATCTCCATCCGGGTTATAGTGGAAGTCCTGCATCGTGTGCGGCTGCTCCCTGGATCGGCTTGCGAGCTACTGGGGATGGACGCTTCTATTTTCGAAATCTCGAGCTGACCGGTGAACCCGTAATACCACGAGAGGTGCGAATTTCAGACAGCCCTGACTTACGCGGCTGGATGGCTTCCTATGGAGAATTGCTGCCGCGAGCTGTCGCGCCTTTCCCTTCGCAGCCAGCCAAAGTGTTAACTCGATCTCAACAGCTGCCCCCCGACACAACGCCCGCCTGGAGCGTTTCCGAAGGTGTAATTAAGAGTCCAATGGCGGATGCTGCGAGCGAAGAGACCGTGATGCAGAGCCATCTGGCTTATGTTCGGCCTTTGCTGGATGGCGAGACACTCCGTTACGAATTCTTTTACGAGGAAGGAAAGTCCGAAGTTCATCCAACGCTCGGACGCCTGGCATTCCTGATTGAAGCGGGCGGCGTAAGGATTCATTGGCTGACAGATGTCGGCAATGAATGGACCGGACTTGCCGCTGACAATGCGATTATCGAACCACTGAATCGTCGAGGTCCTCGGGCATTGCCATTGAAGGAAAGCGAGTGGAATCAATTAACGTTGAAGCTGGTTGACGGCAAAGCCAGCCTGGAGCTGAATGGCGAACAGATCTATGAGCGAGCGATCGGAGATCTCAACAACCACCATTTCGGCCTGTATCACGACCGTGCTCACAGCAGCGTACAGGTACGCAACGCGATCCTTTCCGGCGAATGGCCGGAAAAGCTGACTCCTGAACAGATGCAGAAACTGGCTGCGTTCTGATTGCTTTGCTAAGCCGATTGATTGCAAAAACATTGAGCCCCGAGCAGTTCCCTCGAGTAAGACCGAGGGCTCAATAAAACATGGATTCCTGGCAGCCAGCAACCGGCTGATGTTCCGGGAGAGCCAGACTCCCGGCGAGCCGTATGCAACTTGATCAAGCGGCCCCGCGGAAGATTCGCTATCCCGGATTGACAATCATCCCGGACTGCAGTCGTCGCTGCTTTGCCAACAACCTGCATGAATTGCGTCAGGAATCGGCTCTGCGCGAAATGAAGTGCGTGCCCCGGGACGAAGCAAATGAAGCAGCGAGGGATCTCCATGGCCGGACCTGAGCGTCAGCGAAACCGAGAACGGCGAAAAGACCTGAGTTTCAACCGCTGATGAACGCCGATAAATGCAAAAAAG
>JBILXT010000009.1:0-45419 GCA_044378235.1 Planctomycetaceae bacterium | reverse complement strand
AGGAACATGAGAAGGCCGTTGCGATTCTAAATCCACTGGCCTCAAGCAAGACAGATCCGGGAATTCTGGCAGACTGTCGATTCAGTCTTGGTAAGGCTCTGGAAGGCTTGGCCAGGCCTCAGGATGCATTAGCTCAGTACAAGCTGGTCGTTGCTGATCCCAAATCAACGCCTGCCCCAAGAGCATTGAATCGGATCGCAGCAATTCAGTATGCGAATGGAGAATACAAAGAGGCTGCCGTTTCATTTGAAAAGGTGATCTCTGGATATCCGACGAACTCACTTGTGCCGTCGGCGACATTGGGCGTTGGGATGTCACTTTATCGTCAACGACAATTTGAACAGGCTTTGACGTGGCTGCAGAAGATTCCCAAGGGAACAGCATCATCGGCTCAGGGCGTTTTGATGACCGCGATGACTCTCAAGGAATTAGGCCGACTTGAAGAGTCTCGGCTGGTTTTTGCAGAAGCACTTTTGGCTGCCGGAGATACGCCTCTTGCCGCCGACGTGCTGTTTCAGCAGGCGCAAATGGAACGCGTCTCCGGAAACAAGCCAGCTGCCGCTCAGATCTTTCTCGATATTTGTGACCGCTGGCCAACATCCACTCGTGTTGCGGAATGTTTGTTCAATGCGGCCGAGCTGAATCTTGAGTTGGCTCAGCGAGAACCGGCTGAACGCATCTGGAACCGGCTGAAGACGGATTTCCCGGATGCGGCTGCTCGGCCCAGAGAGCAGATTCTGTTGGGGCGAATGTATTTGGTGCGCGGTGAAGTTGATCAGTCTGTGGAGACGTTACAAAAAGCCATCGCAGCTTCTGACGATCCCAAGAGTCGCGTTACCGCTGTGGGCCGATATTACCTTGTGCGAGCTTTCTACGAAGGGAAGCAGTTTGACAAGGTGATCAATCAGACATTGCAGATGGGTGAGCTGTTCCAGATAGAAGCTCTAAGTGAAGTTCGTGGTGCGTTGGCCTTAGCCACGGTGAGCTGCCTTGAACAGAAGCGTTATGAAGAAGCCTTGAAGTTCGCTGATGAGTTTATTCCGGTCGCTCTTGATAAAACTCAGAAAGCCGATGTCATGGCGGCTCGTGCGGTGGCGTCAAGTCATCTCCGAAGATTTCCGGAAGCGATCGAGGATCTGAAAGTGTTGGTCACGGATCTTCCCGATCTGGCACAGACCTGGACGGCCGTTCTGAAATCCGGAGAGGCTGCACTGGAACAAAATGTTCCGGATGAGGCCGAGGCATTTTTTCAACTGGCCTCCACGTGTGAAAAAGATCCCGAGGTTAAAGAGGCGGGGGTGACGGGTCTTGCCTGGTGTCAGTTCAAGGCCGCTAAGTATTCTGAGGCTGAAGTCGCCTTTAGAAAGGTTGTTGCTGACTATCCGGCTTCTGAGGATGCCGCTCAGTCATTGTTTATGCTGGCTCGATGCATTGAGGAACAGGGAGACGTCGAAAGAACTGCCGTTGCTTACTCTGGTGTCTTTGAAAAACTCACGAAGGATCAGCCGCCCGTTGAGGCCGGCAGCGAGACGAAGCCACCGATGCAGTACGCATTCGATGCCGGGCGGCAGGTGGCTCGGTCGCTGGAGAAGCTTAAACGCTTCGATGATGCGGACAAGGCGTGGGAGAAACTGGTGTTGGCGTTTCCAAATGCGAAAGATCTGGATCGACTGCTTGATGAGTGGGCCTGGATGAATGTTTCGGCTGAGCGATTCGATCGATCGGACGCTGTTCATCGGCAGTTGCTCGAGAAGTTCCCCGACAGCCCGTATGCTGGGCAGGCTCGATTGTCAATTGCAGAGAGTTTGATGTCTGCGGGTAAGCTCGATGAGTCACTGAAAGAAATGGAAGCAATCGTCACAGATGCTCGTTATGGAGCTACGGAAAAAGAACGTGCTTTGTTTCATGTGATTGAGATCCAGGCCACAAGGCGGCAATGGCCGCCTCTTGTTGCTGCTGCAGATCAGTTTCTTGCAAGCTATGGAAGCAGTCCGTTGGCAGCGCAGGTTCGACTGTTCTCCGGTAACGCGATGGTTGAGTTGGGACGTCATGAAGAAGCGATCAAGCTGCTGACAATTCTGAGTCAGGAGATCGTCTCGGGAAAGATTCCGGCCCAGGAATGGACGGATCGGGTGTGGGTTGTGATGGCCGAATCCGCGTTGGCAACAATGGACTACGAGCGAATTGATGTTCTTGAAGCAGAGTTGAAGCAGCAGAGTCCTCAGTCAAAGTTTGAGTTTCAGATCATGGACATTCAGGGGCGACGCTGGAAGCAGCAGGCTCCTCCTGATTTTTTGAAGGCTCGCGAGTACTTCGGAAAGGTAACAGCCAGTACTGAAGGAGCAGGAACGGAAACTGCTGCCCGCTGTCAGTTTTTGATTGCAGAGACGCTGCTTTTGGAGATGAAACTCGATGAAGCTGTGAAGGAGTATTTCAAGGTTTATGTCAATTACGGCTATGCTGACTTGCGTGCTCAGGCATTGTTTCAGGCAGCCGTGTGTGAGGCTCGTCTGATGAAGAATGATTTTGCAATTCGAGATTTCAAAGAGTTGATTGCAGAGTTCCCCACGTCGAATCTGGTTGATAAGGCCCGTGAGGAACTTGGAAAGCTGGAAGTGCAGAAGCCATGAATTTGACTCAAAATATACGCGTCAAAGCAAAAATCGGATTTGCTATGGTGTTTCTGGTTGCGGCGCTGGTTGCCTGCCAGACGATCGCTCAAGAGTCAATTTCGCCTGAGACTGTTCCGGATGTGGACGCTCAGACGCAATCGCTGGCAGTCGAGAATAATGGGGGGACGCCTACCGCTGGCGGCATCCCGACCGATGCATTGGGGATTGCTCGTGCAATGGGTTGGCCCTTTACTGTGGCATTCGTTGTTGCATCGATTGTCGGAGTTTGGTCGTTTGTTGAACGATTAGTTGTCCTGCGACGCCATCGTATCATACCTCGCGGATTTACCGAACGATTCATGATGCACATGCGAACCGGACGACTTGATAAGGCAGAATCGATCAAGATTTGTGAGCAAAACAAAAGTCCGATCGCTGAAGTTTTTGTTCATGGATTGCACAAATGGGGGCGTCCAAGTGCTGAGATTGAAAAGGCTGTGTCGGATGGAGGCGAGAGACAAGTCACTCAGATGAAGAAGGGCCTGCGAATCCTGAATGGTGTATCAACCCTGAGTCCATTGCTGGGGTTGCAGGGGACTGTCGTTGGAATGATTCAGTCGTTTAACGATATTGCTACGGCAGGTGCTATGGGCCAAACCCAAACTCTTGCGACTGGTATCGCGCAGGCGTTGTTGACCACGGCTGTCGGTCTGTTTATTGCGATCCCTGCAATGACTGCTTATTTGTACCTTGCTGGACGGATCGATTCATTTGTGATCGAAATGGACAGACTTGGACAGGAACTGGTCCATCTGATCTCGGCCGAAGCGCTTCGAGAGCGTGCGATTGTTGCGACCAGTACTCCCGAGCCCGTGGCTCCTGTGCCGGGCCCTGCCAGAGCTCGCAAACCGGTTGTCGAAAAGTAGCGTCGGCTGTTAAAGAAGACACCTCATGTCAATATCCACCGAAACACTCCGTTCTGACAGCCTGACGCTCTCGGTTGTTGTCCCCGTTTACAACGAGCGAGACAGTCTTGTTCAATTGGTGGATGAGTTGCAGGCTGGTGTTCGTTCATCCGTTTCGAGCTACGAGATCATTTTTGTCGATGATGGTTCGACGGATGATTCGTGGACGAAGATTGAAGAGTTGGCGAATCGTGAGGCTGTCGTCTCTGGTATCCGCCTGCGACGAAATTTCGGCAAGGCTGCAGCCTTAACGGCGGGAATGAAAGTCGCAACCGGAAATCTGATCTTAATGCTTGATGCAGATCTCCAGGATGACCCAGCTGAGTTCCCTGCTCTGCTGCAGCAGATACAGGCAGGGTATGATGTGGTCAACGGATGGAAGCAACGTCGGCTCGATCCGTGGCATAAGGTCTATCCCAGCAAAGTCTTCAATGGTCTTGTTGGATTAATGACCGGTCTGCGACTCCACGATCACAATTGCGGGCTGAAGCTGTTTCGAGCTGAGGTCGCTCAGGAAGTTCAGATCTATGGTGAACTCCACCGGTTTATTCCGGTGCTTGCACATTCGCGGGGATTTAGAGTTACGGAGGTCGGTGTTAATCACCGCTCGCGCCAGCATGGGCACTCCAAGTACGGCATGCGGAGATTTCTGCGCGGGTTGCTGGATCTGCTGACCGTTACGTTTCTGACCAGTTTTGGGCGACGTCCTCAACATGCCCTCGGAACAATCGGACTCGGCTTCTTTACGGTGGGGATTCTCGGTCTGATTTATCTGAGTTTACTCTGGCTGGCGATGCGAGTCGGAATATTTACCGCATCCCCGATCGGCAATCGCCCGTTGTTGGCGTATTCTGTGGCCGCCACACTGCTGGGAGGACAAGCTCTGTCATTGGGTTTGCTGGCAGAGTTGATTGTGGCCTATACAACCCGAAGTACCGACAGCTACAGCATTCGCGAGACTACACGCAAGGCGTGATTCGTCTGAATTACGTCGTCGTCTAATCGCATTGAGAAAGAGCCAACAGGCAATAGGCTGTCACCAGATTGGGATCTCCCTCGTACCAGCGGTCAGCTGGGTTGATCCAACTGCCGTTGGATTGCTGGAGTTCGGCCAGTTTCGCTACAAGTTCCTGTTTCCAGAAGTGTTCAGTGCCATCGGTCGTTGCAAACGACTCACTTTCGAGGGATGACATGGTTTTGGAAAAGGTCTGGAAGTAGTAGTACAGCCCTTGCTGCCCCATGCCAGGATTTTCTGACAACGTGTAGTTCTTGCGGATCCATTCGGTGGCTGCTTTGACTCGATCATCGTCCTTCGTCAGGCCTGCATAAATCATACTCTTGAGACCGGCATAGGTAATGCTGCCGTAAGATTTGTGACCGCCATTTTCGGTCGTCCCAGCCTTGGATTCACCGCCCTTAGCAGGGGTGTAGATGAAACCACCGTCGTTCACTTTGCCTGCGAAATCCAAAGTATTGTAGGGAGATTCAAGGTTCTGAGCGCGGGATACGAATTTGAGAGCTTTCTGCATCGCGGGGTCATCGGCTGCGACGCCGGATTTCTTGAGAGCCTCGATCAGGAATTGAGTATTCGACATGTCCGGACGTTGTTTGCTGTCATATCCAGCTCCACCGTACGCACCTTCTGATGATTCAATGCCTTCGCCTTCGTCCCACTGAAGGCCACGCAGAAATGCTTCTGCTTTCTTCAACGGCTCATCATACGTCCCGTTCGAATTCGCTTCACTCAGAGCCAGGATCGCGATGCAGGTATCGTAATTCTGATGTCGGCTTTCCGGAGCGTGGATTCCCCCACTGGACTGCTGGCTGCGGATAAGGAATTCAAGACCTTTGGCAACCATCGGATCATCTGCAGTTTTGCCGCTTTGCAGCAAAGATGTTGTCACCAGACCACTGATGCCCACGGCCGTGGAATTTGACCAGGAGCCATCAGCACTTTGAGTGACCTCAAGAAATTGAATAGCTTTTTGCCGCATGGCATTGATGTCCTGAGCCACCGCTATCGGCGTCAGGACGTTTGCTGAAATGATGACGATCAGAAAAGCGAGGGTTCGTGGCATTTGATTCTCGGGGCAAGAACAAGTCGCGATGGACACCATGGGCAGATTAAATAAGGCACTGCTCAGAACTCACCGAGCACTTCGCCGCCGTCCCGAGTGCCCAGTGCACGCCAGATACCCAGGTCAATGTTTGAACTGAATGCTCGTACTGATCCATCACAGAGAGCTGACTGAACAATTCCTGTGTGATAGCTTCGAGAATTGAGGGCCGAGTAGCTGACCGAAGTTGTGTGGCTGCCTTCCTGACGTGAGGCATAGTCCGTGTTGCGATAGGTCACTCCCGCATCAACAAAAATGACGTCAGAATTCGGGGTCAATGTCGTCGTGAAACCGCTGTGATGTGAGTGGCCATTGGCCCATTCGGTGTGGCCTGTGCCATCTTGTGTGGCCGGAAGAATGCGATCTTTAAGACCTGACGCAGCGTAAAGTGCAACCGTAGCCTTATCTCCAGGCACGGCCGTCGAAGGTGGTCCGCCGTTTCGAGTATACGCCGTCCATGCATGAACTTCCGAGGCCAGCAATGTATTGCTGGTCCCGTCTGTGATGGATGAGATCGTGATTTTGGAGTTTGGAAATGCAATTCCATCGCCGCCCTGCCTTGTTGTTGGGTTGTAGACCAACCATGTTCCAAAGTTAAAACCGTAACAAGTGGGCATCAGAAAGATTCCATTCGTCCCGGTGTCACGAGCACGGTCCGACTTGGGATCTGATGGGCAGGCGTAGACGGGCACGCGAAAGTTGCTGATGATCGGAAAGTTTCCCCATGCCCTGCTGAGGTCGATCTGGGAATAAAGATTCACCTGTTCCATAAACGGCAGAAGACGTCCATGGATCGACCAGGAAGCATTGCTGGTGATTGTCGGCACAATCGCCATGCTTGGCGGTAACGTATTGTTGGTGGATTCATAGTTATGCATACCCAGCGCGATCTGCTTGAGATTATTCTTGCACTGAGTTCTTCTGGCGGCTTCACGAGCTTGCTGTACGGCTGGCAGCAGAAGCGCGATCAGGATGGCGATGATGGCAATGACCACCAGCAGCTCAATCAAAGTGAACCCTTTTTGACTGGAATATCGTTGCTGTAACATCGGTTCTGGCTCAATCGTGGATCTGGAATGCAATGCATGCTAAGGAAGGCTCGCAACTCAGCGGATAAACGTTAGGCAATTCCTGTGCCATCATCGAAATAGCCGCAATTGGAATGATCCACGATCGCTATTCATTGATCGGTGGCGGATTTTTCGTCCTCGGGGAGGAAAAACAGCCATCGCCTGAGCTTTCGCCGAGTTGTTCGGAATGCTTTACGGACAGGTTGGTGACCTCTACGATGGTCCAAGGGGACTGTTGGAGGTTGACGCCTGTGACAGACAACGGTCCGTTCCATTCCTGAACCATAATCTCACAAAAGGCCCTTACGCTATGCTTCGAATGATGACTTTAATACTGAAGCCATTGAGCCTCCTGTTGACCTTCTGCATCGGTGCAGGAGTTGCCTGGAGTGCTGACGAATACGACTACGATCTGGTCCATTCGTCTGTGAGTTTCAAAGCACGACATCTGGACATCAGTTGGATCCATGGCCGGTTCAACGACGTATCCGGCAAGTTTATCATTGATCGTGACGATGCATCAAAATCATCATTTCAACTGACGATTAAAGCGGACAGTGTCGATACGGCAAATCCCGCCCGTGACGAGCATCTCCGTCAGCCGGATTACTTCGATACGAAACAGTTCCCGACCATTGAGTTCAAGAGCACGGCCGTGAAAGCCATTGAAGACGGTTATGAAGTCACCGGCGACTTCACAATGCATGGCACGACAAAGAAAATTGTCGTCAAGCTGATGGGTGGCAAAGAAATCGAATCCCGAGGCATCAAGCGAGTCGGCTTTTCGACGGAGCTGAAGCTGAAGCGAAGTGACTTCAACTTCGACAAGAGTGCCATCGGGGCGATCGGTGATGAAGCCATTATCATCATCGACTGTGAAGGGATGAGAAAGTAACGGATGCCGGATCCGTTTCAGTATACGATGGCATTGCTGGCTGCGTTCACATTCAGCGTCATTGCCGTTGCGGGAGCTCGGAGAGTTTTACGTTTGCGAGCGCATCGGCTGGCGAATGTCGTCGAAGTGTTTGGAATCACCGCTGGACTAATTGCTGGTTTTCGCGTTTTGCAATTCGAATTGGTGTGGCCTCCAGCTAACGCGATCAACAGATTCCTGACAATTGTTCTGCCTGCGGCTGTCATTGTCGAACTGATTTCGGAGCTTGCCAGTATTCCAACTCAGTCTGAAGCCCGGCGTCTCAAAGATGCCGGGCTTCTTTCGTTTTTTGTGTTGCTCCTGCGAATTGGATTCTTCGCCTCGATTGGCCGAATCCTGCTGCACAATTCCGTCTATCTGGGCGTATCTCCGAATATCGCAGGGACGTGGTCTGGCTGGCAGATGTTCATTCTGCTGACAGCCAGTGCTGTTTTGCTGACGGCGATGTGGTTGCTGCTTTCCAACCTTGCAAAACGTGACGGACCAGGAAGTGTTGCATCCAGCCTTTCCATGTCCATCATGACGGCCGGAATCTCCATTATGCTGGCGGGATACATCAAGGGCGGTGTCGCAGCATTTCCCTTTGCTGCATCTCTGACGGGTGTCGTTGCGATTGCTCAGTTTGTGCGACCGAACGAACGCAGCGACGACGGCCGATTTATGCAGGGAACGATCGGTCCTGGCGTAACAGCCCTGTTCAGCTTTTTATGGATCGGTTACTTCTTCGGCCAACTACCAGCCCTTGATGCTGTCGTTATTTTTCTGGCTCCGGTGCTGTGTTGGGTTAGTGAGTTATCGTTCTTTCGCCGAATGAACAGCCGTCGCAGGGGCCTTCTGCGACTGGTTTGCGTAGCAATTCCTCTGTTGATCCAGCTGCTCATTGCCAAGCGAACATTTGACCAAAAACTGGCACCGTTATTGGCATTTCAAGTGTTTTGGTGAAATGTGTTCGGGCGAGCCGTGATGCGTGAGCACCCGGACGGAATTGAAATTTGTTTTGGCCAGCCGGGTTGCGTCAGCACCCGGACGGTCATCGCAATCGTCCGGGGCCTGACGGCTCTCAGCTCGCTAGTTGTGGGCTCACCAGGTGCTGCATAAAATCAATCGTCCAGTAGGCTCTTCCATTCATCTCGCAATTTGCGGGCAGCCCAACGACATCCCCGCCAGTCAGAGTGGTATTGTTCAACGGCTGTGAGTTGATTGCCACCGGATCCGGGAAATCAAAGAATACGTAGGGAAAAGGCGTGGCTATTCCCTGTTCAGAAAGTGATTGAACAGCCTGGAACTGAAGATCTCCGGAACTCGCAGTCGCCCCCGTAATATCGAACGTGTAGCCAAATTGGCCCAGCGTATCTCCTGGATCTCCCTCGATAAAGACATCCACATATTCATTCGCAGACCCCGCTGTGATGGTCTTGCTTTCGATGCTGATGATGATATCGCCGCTTGCTATCGACATTAGCATGCAGCACGCAGCAACAGACAGTATGAAAATTCGAAACATATTTGCCTTCATATTCATAACAGTGAAGATTCCAGAGAATGATCGAAGCACCTTAAACGTGAGTTCCCGTTTTCGTTTCACTCACCGCGCAATTCTGGAAGTGGTGGAATATCTTCCTCGAGTTTTTTGTATGAATGAACACCTGCTGCTCGAATCTCGGAAGACGTCATTCCCAGTGACTTTCGCAAGGCATTCGACATTCCTGAGATCGATGAAAAGCCAACATCAACGCTGATATCGCCAGCGGTAAGATCAGTCTCGACCAACAACCGCCGTGCGGCTTCGACTCGAAACCGAGTCACGATGCTTTCGACGGTGCAGTTAAGATCTCGTCTGAATCGCAACTCCAATGTGCGTCGCGAGATATGCGTAAGCGCCCGGCGAACTGCATTCTATTCGTCTGCACAGCGTTCTCGTTCGAGTTTTCTTCGTTCAGCGATGGTCCAGCGGTGCTCGGGGTGTGACGTGAGCCAGGTGTTCGGCAACAGCGACTCCAGATTGGCCCCGAGCGGAAGCTGGATCAGCACGTCCTTCAGCCAAGCCCATGGTTCCACGAGATTGGTTTTGCAGCTGGCGATCAGAGACATCAGGATCGCAGCTCGGTGGCCGGCGGGTTTGCTGCCGACAAACATCCAGTTTTTTCTGCCAATTGCCACGGGACGCATCGCCCGTTCGGACGCGTTGTTGTCGATCGACAGGTTGCCGTCTTCGAGATAGCGATTCAGCGCGGCCCACTGGTTGAGCGTATACGTGGCCGCTTTCCCGGACAGGCTCTTCGGAAGAAAGACTTTCGTATCAAGCCATATCTTCAGATCATTCAGCAATGGGCGGGAGTGCTCCTCGCGCAGCGACTGACGCGCAGCAGCCGACTTCTCCTTAGCGGCATCTTCCACCTTGTAAAGTTTGGCCACTATCGCCAGCACGTAATGAGCCCGCGCGGGGTCTTCTTCGCACGCGTTGTGCCAGTATCGACGAGCATGAGCCCAGCAAGCGACCTCTTTGATCGCGCCGTTCGATTGAAGATAAACACCGTCGTAGCTTCCATACGCATCGGCTTGCAAGTAGCCGGAGTAATCGCGAAGAAATTCCTGCGGACCATGTCGTTCGCGCGACACTGTGAAGTCATACACCTCAAACGGATGATCGTTATCGCCAAGATACGCCCAGAAGCGAGCCGTTCGTGAGCCTCCTTCCGCCAGCGGATCGATCAGTTTCACCGACGTGTCGTCTGTCTGAATGATCTTCGATTGCAGTACGAGTTGCTTCATCAATTCGTACAATGGCTTCGTTACATCGGCGACCGCGGCCATCCAGTCATAGAGCGTGCTGCGATTGAGATTCACACCACTGCGCGACAGGATATCTTCCATGCGATAGCCAGGCAGATGGTCACCAAACTTTCCGACGACGACTCCGGCCAGCAGCCCGGGAGCCGCCAGACATTTCTCGACCGCTTCCGCAGGTTTCGGAGCCGTGATCAGCGTCGCTTCGTCATGCTTCGCCGGACACGCATACACGGCTCGCTTGTGCTGAATGCGTTTGAGCTTCGCAGGCTCATAATCCAATTGCTCGCTGATTTCGTACCGGATCGCTGGCAATGGCTTGCCATCAATCGGACACAAGCGTTGCTCTTCGGGAAGCTCATGCACAATCTCTTCCGTCGGCAGATTGTCGGGAATGATTCGCCGACCGTGTTTCTTTTTCTTGCGTGGCGACTTCGATGACGCCTCATCATTGGCTTGAGCATCGTCTGCCTTCGCGGCTTCTTCGAGAAGCTTTTCAAGTTCGCCCAGATCAAAGAGAAGAAGCTGATTGGGATCGAGCCGTTCTCGCTTCTTGCCCTTTAGTGCCTGCAACAGTTCTTTGATCGTGCGTTCACTTTGCTCAAGTCGCTTCTTCTGAGCTTCGACGGTTGAGGTTAGTTCGATCGCCTGCTGCTTAGTGACCACGACCTCACGACGCAGCGAAAGCACCAGCTTCTGAAGCTCTTCAATCGATGTTGGCAGTTCATTCGGAGTCATGCCTGTTGTACGTCGAAGAGGCCGCTATTCTTCGGAACTTTCTTACAAAAAATGATGCGTCACAACGACTTTCGCGGCAATGCAAATCGCGGTCGACGCTGCACGCTGCTGAGATCAATCCCGTCAAGCAGCAACGATAATTCTTCGGATGTGATCTGACAATTTGTGACGTCCGAGGCAGGCTTCAGATCGGTCGGAAACTGAAAGCTGCCTTTCTCCAGACGCTTGCAGTTGGCATCACAATACGTCCTATTCGACCTCTTTACAGGAACTGGTCACGATACTTCGTTGCGCGGCAAATATAGCGAGACGCAGACTTTTATCTTGCGTGGCGTATTTTCGGCATGACAAGTTCCGGGTGTTTCGCTCCAAACCACGAAGCTTTTTTATCAGCAAGCTTGCGTAGTCGTTGCAGTTCGTCCTGATCGGCCCAGACGATAAAATGCTTTCCTGATGGCGTACGGCGATGGTGGATCCAGCCGTGCTTGACCCAGTAATGGATCTTTACCGCAATGACTTCCAGCTCCTTTGCGAGGTCGGAGATCCGCCACTCATTTTGCCTCAGGATGTTTTCTCGAAACAATTCTCCGGCAAGTCCCAGCCGGCGAATCAGATCCCCGACGCTTCCTTTGGTGAACTTACCGCGACGCCGGGGAGGAACGAATCCTTCGCGATTCAGTGTGTCGGCAATCTGAAAGTGATGGAAGCCTTCCGCATGAAGCTCACGGATTCGTTCCGTCATCTTTCGATAATCCTTCAGTTGCTCGAAGCTGCCTACAGGACGCGACACTTCGTGTTTCGTCTCCATCCCTCCCTTCCAAATGATCGTCACTTCATTCAGTTCTGTCGTGCGATCGGCGACCAGAATCACACGTTCCACAACGCACCGCACGATCTGTTTGCGGTCAATCGCAGATGTGCAGGCGGCGTTCCAGACCCGCCCAACATCTTCCGCGAGCGAGCCGATGCGACGTCGCTCATCTGGAGTGAGAGTTGCCGGTTGCTGCGACAGAAAACGATTGTATTCCTCCTCAGCTTCCCGTTGCTGTTTCAAGTTTTTTTCCCAACGAGCCTCAAGTGTGCGAGCAACGAGCCGGTTTTCTGGTTCCGTAAGCTGATACTGCCGTTCAGCGCGCGCAACTTCCTGCTGCACACGCTCAAGGCGATGGTGCCACTGATCGTGAAGGCGCTTGCGATCGCGTTCGACGTTTTCAATGGCTCGCAGGCTCAAGTCGAGAGCCGCTGGTTCCAGGGCTCGCAGCACCTCGCGTGTCACAAGTTCGTCGATAGCCGATGCTGCAATGCGTCCACACGGTTCCCGGAGTTCTGCCACCGCGTCCATGTAATACTCATTGCATTGGTAGCACGGCTTTTTGTCACCCGGATATCGCGTGGTCATATGGTGGCCACATTTTCCGCACACGACCAGTCCTGCGAGCAGGGCTTCACCTCGTCTTGGTGCACCACGAGAGCCCTTCATCGCGCGGTTTTGCTTCAATTGCTCCTGATTCTCCAGGTACTGCTCCCAAGAGATGTAAGCGGGGACGTGATCGTGAATCAGCACCTGCATCTCATCAGGCGACACAAACCATTTTCCGCCCTCAGTCACTCCAGTGACGGGATTCTTCTTACCTGGGCGATGAAGACCGTGCGCATAGGCTCCCGCATAGAAGGGGTGACGAAGAATTGCCAGAATCCTGGTAGACGACGCCGGGCGCCATTTCAGTTCACCCATCTGATCTCGACGGCGTGGGCGAAATCCGAGTCGCAGTCCATTGACTGTGAAATAGCGGAACACAGCGTAGACAGAACGTAATTCAGCAAACTTTTCGAACACCAGCTGAACCATGGATCGTGCCTGCTCGTCGGGATCCTGCATAACCTCGCTGGCGGAAAGTTTGTAGTATCCAACGGGCACGTTGGTAAACAACTCGCCACGCTCAGCCTTGTTACGGGAACCTCGCAACAAGCGATTGCGAAGTGTGATCAGTTCGAATTCACTCATGGCACCTTTCATTCCGAGCAATAGCCGATCATTGCCGTCACCGGAATCGTAAACTCCATCCTGATCACACAGCAGGGTATTGAAGATTCCGCAGACATCGACGAGTTGATGCCAATCCTTATTTGAGCGAGACAGTCGACTGAGTTCCAGACCAAGTACGATCCCCACATGATTGAGGCTGACTTCGGCCATCAACCGCTGAAATCCAGCACGATTGTCAGCCGACTTGCCACTGAGGCCCTGATCCTCATCGATGACGATGATGCGTTCGAAGGGCCAACCCAATCGCTTGGCGTGTTCAGCCAGAGCATACTGCCGCTCTCGTGATTCGCGATTCTCCATGACTTGCTGCGGCGATGATTGCCGCACGTAGACAATTGCCAGTCGATTAAGATGAACGTCCTTAATTTTTGATGTTGCTCGCAACCCAATTTGAGTCGAACTGTTGGCAGTTACTGCACGGCGCTGGAGTGGATCGGCCACAACATGCTGATCACAACGGCTCATTGCACACCTCCTCTTCGACGTGAGGTGCACTGAATTGTCGTGCGACGATGCCGCTGAGAGTTACCAGCGTCTGTTGCCGCTGGGCATCCGTCAGCTGATTCCACCAACTGTCGAGACGTACTGGCCCCTGAGGATTTTTGCGCGGGGGGGAGCAATGACTGCAACTTCTCCTGACACGGATCACCTCCTTGGATCGATGCTGGACGAGTTTGAATCCATTCAGCCAGCCGAAGTAGGCCGACAAGCGAAATTATGGGTGTCGTCCCAACTTTCTGTAAAGAGGAAGAAATGGGGGTGGTGTGCTTCGAGCTTTTTGTACCAGATGGCCAGTCCATCTCGATCCCAGTACAGGATTTTGAGTCGATCACGCGCTCGATTGCGAAATAGAAACAACGCACCGCTCAGCGGGTCTTGTGACAACACTTGCCGCACCATTCCACTGAGCCCATCAAAACTGCGTCGCATATCGGTTGGCTGGATGCAAACAAAAATCTGCATCGGGATCGCCGCTCGAATCATCGTCGACCTCCTTGATGATGCTCGAGACCGGGTGGGGCGGTTACAGAATCTTCAGCGGTCTGGCCTGCCTCCAGAAGAATGCCAAGCACACGACGCAGCGAGCGATCATCATTGGGGACCCGAACGACCGCCCCGCATGGCAGATCAATCTCAACGACAGGCGACGTGATGACGGTCAATGGAACCAACTCAGGACCGACAGACGTCGATCCCTTCATGGCCGTCAGTCTTTGTGCCGTCAGTCCTTTTCCTGCCGGTGACCTGCCTTTCGCGGCCAACTTCTGACGCCATCGATAAAACGAGTTCAGCGAGACACCAATCCAGTCGCAGAACTCCCCCACACTCAGCTCAGACTCCCACTGCTCACCAACCCAAGCCGCCCACTGCTCCGCCGAATAATGCTTTCCCACCTATGACCCTCCCGGAAAAATCCAGAAGGTAACCATGCCCACAACATGCTGTTCGCCGGGCGCTTACGATATGCAGTTCATCAGCAACGTCCTTGATCGTCAGTTTGTTTTCCAGATTGCTGGCAATGAAATGCAATGCCGAGCGGATCTCAGGGTGGTCAATCGATCGAACCTCCGTTGGATTCAGAGATCCAACGACAAGTTCGTCGAGGGCAAAATGGTGAATTCGGTTCATTGAGCTTTGTTCAGCGTTTGGTCGGTGAAAAATGCTTCTGTGAACCTAATGAATTTCTTTGTTTGGTTTGCGACAGAGATTTAGAAAAATTCTTCGCTCTATCCGATAATCACCAGTCTGCCTCTGTTTTTCAGCCTGCGTTCTGCGGCGTTTGATGCCAAAAAAGCCCAGAAAAATTGGCTTTTTTGCTCAGCGCAAGAGCTTTCTGTCGATATGCTTCTCCAGCCTGACGTTAAGGAATAGTCTCAAATTAACTTCCAGAAGTTATTTTGGGACGGTTCCTAAGTTGAACAAGACGTGCCCTGCGGCATCGCTTACTTCCCAGAGCAGCTGAGTTTGGTTCATGCGTGCTGGTTTAGAAAAAAACGATGAGCCTGTTTCCCTTTGGATCAGGCAGCTTGAGAGCGGACAGTCTGCGGCAGCACAGCCATTATGGGAACATTTCTGTCAAAAGCTGATGCAACTGGCTGGTCAGAAGCTGTCGTCAAAACTCCGCCGCAGCTATGACGAAGAAGATGCAGCACTCAGTGCGTTTCATAGCCTGTGCCGAGTGATCTCGGAGCGTCGCCAGGCGGATCTCGGTGATCGCGATAATCTATGACGGTTGCTCGTGACAATCACGGAACGCAAAGTAAACACCCGATTGCGTCACGAAATACGCGACAAACGGGACATCCGACGCACCGTCGGAGAGTCGTGCTTTGTTTCCTCGGGTCAGAAATCCGGAGGCATAGCAACGTTGCCGGATCGAGAACCTACTCCGGAGTTCGCGGCAGAATTTGCGGATCTTTGTGGGGCGATGTTGGACGCACTGGGTGATGAAACTCTGAAGCAAGTCGCCCAGCTAAGACTGAAAAACTACGATCCGGATGACATCGCAAAGACACTCAATCTGAGTCGCCGAACGGTTGAGAGGAAACTCCTTATCATCCGTGGCCGCTGGGAAAACCTGTTGTCAGAAGAGAAGTAGAAACGCAGCATTGATTAGCCGGTTCCTATGCGTGGCGGGCGACTTCGCAGAATTTTGTAAATTCCTGTCGCAAATTCTACGCAGAAGTACATAAGGGAGTTGCGAAAAGAAATCGGCGATCATTTATCGACGATGTCCAGGTCGGTGCGACTTCGGCTGACAGGCAGGTCACACGATGCTTAATGAGGTTTCTCCGGTGATGAATGACGAACTTTCAGTGCTCTCGCTGGATGACCTTGAGCATGTCGACGCGGTGTGTGATGCGTTTGTCGCTTCATGGGGGCGAGGCGAGCGACCTTCACTGGAGGAATTGATTGGCAGCAGGCCGGAATCGCTGCGGCGGGTGATTGCTCTCGAGTTAATACAGAGCGAGGTTGAATGTCGTCGGCGTACCGGTGAGTTGCCGACATCGAACGAGTATGCTCAACGATTTCCCGAATGGGCTCTTGAAGTTGAGTCAAGAATTGCTGAATTGCCTCAGACGGCGGATTCGAATCTTGAAGTGACTCAGCAGTTTATGGACAGAAGTGAGATCGCAGGACTCCCGGCATCTGCGGTCAGCACGTTAATCGAATCTTCGACAGAACCGATGATTGTCTCGCCGCGAGAATTGCCCATCGCGCCTGAACTGTTGAGTGATTATCAAATTCGAGGTGTCGTCGGTAAAGGCGGGATGGGTATTGTCGTTCGGGCACGG
Organism: Planctomycetaceae bacterium; assembly: GCA_044378235.1. Classification (GTDB taxonomy): domain Bacteria; phylum Planctomycetota; class Planctomycetia; order Planctomycetales; family Planctomycetaceae; genus SXXK01. Next base: position 28,853 of record JBILXT010000009.1, on the reverse strand, counting down.
GATAGAAAACTCGATCGAGATGTTGCGATCAAGTTCCTCGTTCCTGAGTTGGCTCGCCATGAGGCATCGCGAAATCGATTTTTACGGGAAGCTCGGGCTGCAGCTGCTGTACGCCACGATAACGTCGTGACGATTCACTCGGTTCGTGAGGTGGATGGAGTGCCTCTCCTGGAGATGGAGTTGATTCAGGGAGAATCACTTGCTGAGCGAATACAGCGAACCGGCGCCATGTCGGCTCTTGAGGTCGCTCGGCTCGCAATTCAAATCGCGCGGGGACTTGATGCGGCTCATAAACGAGGCCTGATTCATCGCGACATCAAGCCGGGAAATATTCTTCTTGAAGCGACTGAGGAACTTCCTGCAATATTGGGCAAGACATCGCAACGAGGTCATTGCAGAGCAAAGATTACCGATTTTGGCCTGGCCCGTGTCGCATCAGAGGAGTCGTTGACGAATTCCGGACTTATTGCCGGGACGCCACAGTATATGTCCCCGGAACAGGCTGACGGAAAGGATATTGATTATCGCTCAGACCTGTTCAGTCTTGGCAGCGTGATGTACGCGATGTGTGCTGGCCGAGCTCCGTTTCATGCCGATTCCGCGCTGGGAATTTTGAGGCAGGTGTCGGACTTTGCACCGCCCTCTCTTCTTGAACGGAATCGAAAGATCCCGGACTGGCTGCTGGCAATCATCGAAAAGTTGATGGCCAAGAAGCCTGAAGATCGCTTCCAGTCAGCTGGTGAAGTTATTGAAGCTTTAAGTCGCGAGTATGAGATCGCGTGTCAGAATCCTGCAAGCGAGTCGAGCCCCTTGATGACGCCCCTTGTTGCGCCGGTGACTGCTTCCATGGATGATCGTGGAGGCAGGAAATGGTTGCGACTGGTCGCGGCGGTGTTCTTGCCGATCGTATTCATTGCGGCAGTATTCATCATCCGCACGAGCAAGGGTGAGTTTGTTTTGACGACTCAGGATCCGGCCATCGCAGCTCAGATCAATGCCTCGGGAGGGTTGGTTGTGGAGAACAAAGCCACGAAGGCTTCCTACACGCTCATGCCCGGGCCCAATCTACTGCCAAACGGCGACTACGAATTAATCGTAACGGCGCCGGACGGACTGGAGTTGACGACATCGCGTTTTCAATTGCGCCGACTTGGTGGATCAGTGAATGCGACTGTGATAGCTCGGCCCCTTAACGGCGCAGTCGCTGAACCTGTGGCTCGTGTCGAAACACAGAGGATGGAATTCAGGGACATTGCAGTCGACTCAACTGCACCGACCGAGAACCGGGCGATTCGGTTCGATGGAGAAAAGAGTTATGTTTCCATTCCAGGTCTCTCAAGAAATGGGACTGTGCCATATACGCTGGAAGCCTGGATCCTGCCAAATTATCGAGGTCTGGACGAAGCTGTTGTTGTCATTTCCGGCGAATCTGTCCTGCAAATTGGGAAAGGTCATCGAGGTTTCTACCCGATTGAGAGAGATATTCCTCCCGCTCACGAGAAGCCGGTGAGGACACTACAGAAGTGGGTCCATGTGGCGATTGTTGTCGAAGAGAAAGAAGTTCGCTTCTACGTTGACGGCAAAATCACCCATCAGTTGCCGCGCGTGACCCCGTCTGACTCTCGATATTGGTTTGAAGGAACGTGGTTGGGAGCACATCCGAGTTTGTCTGCTCTGGACTCTGCGGAAAAAAGATATTTTTTTCAAGGGTATCTTGACGAGATTCGGATGTCCTCAGTTGTCAGATATCGAAATGAATTTCTTCCCGTTACTCGCTTTGAGTCTGACGCTGACACGCTTGCCCTCTATCACTGTGATGAAGGATCCGGAAACGAACTCCGCGACAGTTCGGGTTACAATCATCACGGCATTGCGTGCGATTTGACTTGGGATCTGCACGACGCTGTCGATACTTACGCTGTCGCCTTGAAGCTTCAGCAACAGGCGGCTGAAAAGTATTCATTGCCTCTGGAAATTGCCAATCAGGCGGGAATGACGCTGCAACTCATTCCACCAGGAGAATTCCTGATGGGTACTACAGAAGTCGAGATGTACGTCACACCAGAAGAGAAGCCTCAGCACCTTGTGAGATTGACCAGACCTTTCTACATGGGTACGACAGAGGTCACAGTCGGTCAGTTTCGAAAGTTCGTAGAGGCCACTGGTTACGTGACGGAAGCAGAGTCGGATGGCCAGGGAGCATTTATGGTGCTGGGGCCGGCACAGACTCGAAGCCCGAAGATGGTTTGGCATCGAATGGACGAAGATCGCGTCGAGAAGAATGATAACTTGCCGGTTCGCTGTATAAGCTGGGAAGATGCTCGTCGGTTTTGTGAGTGGTTAAGTCAAGCTGAATCCAGGACATATCGACTTCCCACTGAGGCGGAGTGGGAGTATGCATGTCGAGCAGGGACTACGACTCGCTTTTCTTTTGGCGATAGAACGGATGAACTCCTGGCGGCTGGTCGAAGGGCCGGTCGAGCGGCCGGGCAAGTGGGCTCACCATATCCAGTGGCCACGTTTCCTCCCAATCCTTTCGGCCTTTTTGATATGCACGGGAACCTGAACGAAATCTGCCTCGATTCCGGCCGCCAATACACTGCTGAAATCGCAATCGATCCGATCGGCTCATTAGATCCAACTCAACCATCGGTGGTTCGAGGAGGAGCCTGCATTTTCCCAGGTTTTATGCTCCGCTCATCTCAGCGAACTCTGAATGAAAGTCGTCGTTTGCCAGGGCCAAATTTTGCGACGATAGTCAAAGGATTCCGAGTGATTGCAGTCGCCACGGAAGACACCGAGAAGTGATGCCGAGTTTTCTGGGCGTATTGAGTTAATCCTAACCCGCTGCGTCAGCGAGCGATTGCGTTTTCGGAAACGCGGCAGCTTTGATCCCTCACGCATGTTTCGGGTTGTGAAACCCCATTAACTCAACACGCCGTTCTGGATCCGGTCAGAACGTTGCCCGCATCTGAAGACTTGTACGTCCATTCATCATGACGTTCGGTCATCTCAAATTTTGCCAATGAAACATTGACCGATTCATGCGTGCTAATTATTGTAACTGGATCTGATACAATAAGAGGTGCGATGGATACTCAATTCACAACCGCTGCTCATGTTCTGGGATATCTCGCGTGGCGCGATGCTGAAGGCGAGACCTGGGTGTCGTCTGAAGAGTTGGGGCACAGCATCAATACTCATTCGGTTGTTGTCCGAAGGGTTTTGTCAAAGCTCCGGTCCAGTGGCTTGATTGAAACGCGTCGTGGTGCTGGCGGCGGTAGTCGTCTGGCGCGTCCAGCCAGGAGGATCCATCTGGGAGACGCTTTTGATGCGGTCGCAGAGCCCGGTGCCTCATTGATCTCATTCCCGCCGGAGCCTGATGTGGGCGTCTGCCCGATTGGACCTCATATCGAAGCAGTGCTGAAAGAAGTGGTCGCCGAATCCGAAGCACGATTCCGACGAAATCTTGAACAAACCACCATCGCTGAATTTTCAAAACGTGTCGTTCACAGAGTGAACTGTCAGGAATAATCATGAGTAATCCAGAAAACCCTTTCGGGTACGAAAATCCTGTTACGGAGAGTAAGTCTCCCAATGCGACCGCAGGTATGTCACCTGCATCAACAACGTTGCGGTGGTGGCCCGCGGCTGTGTGCCTGATCCTGATTGGGGCTCTGAAGCTGAGCATGGTGATTGTGGAAGCCCCGCCGATGGCTTTGTTGATGGCGGCATTTATGGGGCCTGCCGGCATTTGTGGGTTGATCATGATCTGGTGGACATTTGCCAGTCGCGCCGGGACCAGGGAGAAGGTGATTGGTCTGATTGGCGTGATTGGACTTGGTGTCTTAACCACAGTACTGCTTCATTTTTCCATGAAGGGAATGAGCACCGTTCTCTATCAGATTCCCAGTGGAGTCAGCGCGTTCGCTCTGGTGCTGGTCGTGATGGCCAACCGTCCGAAATCACGACTGCGTGCAGCCCTGTTTCTGTCGGCCGTTGGGTTTGGAATCTGGGATCTGGTTCAGTTGCACGGTGTGACCGGAAAGTTTGATGCTGAGTTCTCGTGGCGATGGGCCCCGACTCCAGAGGAAGAATATCTGCGAGGGCTTGCGGATCGCTCTGAATCAGCTTCCGGGAGTCGAGCACCGTCAGACGCGGCGGATGTCAATGAACAGATTTCTCGGGCGACTTCACAGTGGTCTGACTTTCGCGGACCAATGCGCGATGGAAAACAGCCGGGGTTACGATTGAAGGAAGATTGGGTGGCCTCACCACCTAAAGAAATCTGGAAGACACCGATCGGGCCGGGATGGTCCTCCTTCACTGTTGCGGGCCGGAAGTTGTTTACTCAGGAACAACGAGGCGACAATGAGGCGGTCGTTTGTCTGAATGCTGAGACAGGCAAGGTTCTATGGGCACATGAATACGCCAGTCGCTTTTGGGAAGCGATTGCCGGAGCAGGCCCTCGTGCGACGCCGACAATCGGTGATGACGGAATCTACTCGCTGGGAGCGAATGGACATGTGTTGTGTCTTGATCCGATTACAGGAAAGGTTCGCTGGACGAAAGATCTGCAGGTCGATGCCGGCTGCAAGCCGCCTCAATGGGGCTTTTCTGCTTCGCCACTCGTGCAGGATGGTCTGGTTATTCTTCATGCGGGCGCAGCGACTGGTGATGGTGCTGTGGTGGCCTATGATGCAAAGACTGGCGATGTTCGCTGGAAGGTTTCATCAGGCAATCACAGCTATTGCTCCGTTCATCCGGCCGTGTTTGATCATGTGTCCGGGATATTGATGTCGACCAATCTGGGCTTACAGTTTTTGTCAGTCACCGATGGCAGCACGATCTGGAACCACGAGTGGCCGGTTGAGAACTATCGAGCCATTCAGCCTCTGGTCATGGGTGACTCAGTTCTGATCGGAACCAGCCTGGGCGTCGGAACTCGAAAGATCAAGGTGGCGCACGAGGGCGAATCGTGGAAGATCAGCGAGGCATGGACGGCGAAAGATATGAAGCCTGACTTCAATGACTTCGTTGAGTATGAAGGTTGTGTCTACGGCTTTGATGGCAATATCTTTAGTTGTGTCGATTGTGCGACGGGTAAGCGAAAGTGGAAGAAGGGGCGATACGGGAATGGTCAGGTTCTGCTTCTACCCGATGCCGGGCAGTTGTTGGTCATTTCGGAGACTGGGGAACTCGTGCTTGTTAAAACGGATCCAGACAAACACATTGAGTTGGGGAAGATTCAGGCTCTGACTGGGAAGACCTGGAATCATCCTGTGTTGATCGGCAATCGTCTGTACCTGCGTAACGCTGAAGAGGCAGCCTGCTATGAGTTGGCTATGGAATCCAGTCCATAGCAAGCGGCGTCTGCAGATGTTGGAAAGGATTCACAAACGCCGTCGCAGGCTATGCCAGCCGGACAACAATAAGATACGCCCTCTTGGACTGCGGCAGCCTGCTGCCGCTTTGGTGCAGGCAGCCTGCTGCCGAGCATCGGTTTGAAAGTTCGTTGAGTTCAGAACGGTTGTCCACAGCAGGCTGTGGAGTCGAAAGCTGCAGCGGGCTGCAGCAGTCCAAATAACGACACGGCATTCACTGCTCAAAAACTCAGTACCTGCCACAATCCAGAATAGTCATCGGTCCAGTGAAGGATGCGTTCTTCTTCGCCCCACGGATCGATGGCTTCTGTGATTTCGGAGTCATTCACGAACTCAGGGTTTTCTGTCAGTAGAATCCAGGTGGAACTGAAAACTCCGCTCAGGTATTCATCGCCGTTATCGATTCTGATTGCCTGCCAGCCAAGTTTTTCGGCCATTCCGCGTGAAACGGGATTCAGATCGAGAAATCGGTTAGAGATATGAATGGCTAGTACGCCACCTTTGCGGAGATGCTGGCGGTAGATTTCACCGCATTCACTGGTCAGCAAATGCACTGGAATCGCATCGCTGCTGAACGCATCAATGGCCAGAACATCGAATTGCTGGCTTTGCTTGTTGGCGAGTTCTCGTTCCATGACGATTCTTGCATCACCAATAACGACCTCTGTTTTAGCCTTTGAATCTTTGAGATAGGTAAAGATCGTATCTGAGAGCTTCAGAACATCCGGATTGATGTCATAAAACCGGAAGTACTCATTCGGCTCTCCATACGCGGCCATAGTTCCGGTGCCCAATCCCACGACACCGACTCGAAGAGCGTGTTGATCGGATTCTGCTGCCATCCTGCGAGACACCTTGACTGCCAGGCCAACTCCGCTTTCGCGACCATAATAGGTTGTTGGCTGAAGTTTCCAGTAGTCATCAATGAATTGAAAACCATGTCGAATCTGGCCATGTGTAAGCGCATTCTTTGGCGGGATGAAGTCCTCATCGTCCGGATCTGAACCTTCATACTTGACCCTGAGTACTCCATAGAAATTGCGAGAGACATGTACGATTCTTGAGTCTTCTGTCGTCTTGTTGTCGGACTCGACGATCTGGGCCAGGTAGTTGGAAAGCAACAAAAGCAGTGTGATCGCGGGCACCCAGAACCAGAATCCGACAGAAGCTCGATCAGGGCCGCGAATTCCGATTGAAGACCATTCCATTAGTACTGCTGCGGCAGCCGTATAGCCCAGCGAATAGATTTGCCAGCTTTCCAGCCATTCGAGTTTCAGCATCGTGAAGATAACTCCGGCGACAGCCGCGTAGAGTGCTCCAAGTATCCAGAATCGGCGTGCTCTTTCGCTGGGAATGTGAGTGAGTCCGTAAAGAGCTGATGCGACGATGATTGAGACAAGAGGGATCAGGGCCAGAGCTGTCTTGAATTCTGTGCCGACAAGTCCAGGAAATCTCCAGCTGCCAAACCAGAAGATCCACGCAGACTGAAGGACGGAGAACGCCGTCACCGCAGTGAGGAATCCCAGCAGATTTCGTTCGCGGCCGCCGATTGCGATCAAACCGATCAATTGGATGAGCGTGAACACCCCCACGAGAATAACTTCGTTCTTGTCGCTGATCGATGAGGAAATCGGCGAGTATACATAGTGGATACAGGCGGCAACCTGGCCAGTGACTGTAAGAGTCCAGATCCAGAACTGCGGCGAGGGGCCTCGAAGCCAGGCGCGTTGTCCGCACCACGCCAGTAGAGTCATCAATGCGCAGGCGACGAGACCAATGTGATACTCCCAGTAGCCCTTGAAAAGGTAAGGAGCCACGATCGCAACAAAAACTCCGCCCAGTGCTCCACCCGCTGAGGTCAAAACAAAGAACAGCGTCAGATGTTTTGGGTGTGGTTTGCTGCTGACAAGTTCTCCGTGGCATGTCATGCAGCAGGCAAACAGGATCGTCGAATAGATCACGATTTGTTTGGTGATGTTGACGTCCGCACCTTCATCAATCACCCAGCACGCCACAGGACAACAGACGATCAGCAGCAGTCCCCAGGCTCGTCGGTCATACCATTGCGGGCTGTCAAAGCAAATGATGAACGAAATGAGGTAGAGGCCAAGAGGCAGCACCCAGAGAAACGGAACAGTGGCTACGTCGATGCAAAGCTGATTCGTTGTCGCCAACAGCATTGCAGAGCTGCTTGCTGCAAGTCCCAGCCACAACAGCATCGAAGCAATGCCTGGACGAGGTACACGATTGTCGGCTGCTGTTGTCAACTCTGCAGAGTTGGTTTCTGTGGACGTTACCAGCGACGCTTCGGAATTCGACACTTTCCACAGACCTGCAGCACACCATCCGGCCAGAAGCACGTAACCGCCGTAGACGGCTGACCATGAAAATACCTGGTGTCGCAAGGTCAGCCATGGTTCAAAGACAAACGGATAGCTCAGCAATGCCAGAAGTGATCCGGTGTTTGATAACGCGTAGAGTCTGTACGGAGAGCGGCCGGGTGAAGTTTGGCTAAACCATTTCTGCATCAACGGGCCCGTCGACGACAGCATAAAGTACGGTCCGCCAACTGTAGCGAGCAACAACAGGAGAATGTGCAGAAGCGGTGACTGATCTGATGTGGGTTTCCAGCTATCACTCGGTGAGATTGGCAGAAACAGCAGTGAGGCGGCCAGAAGGACGGTGTGCGTGATGACCTGTGCGCGGGCCTTCAGACAGACGCTGAGCAGGTGAGCGTAGAGGTAGCCTCCCAGCAGAATGATCTGGAAGAACAGCATGCAACTGGTCCAGATGGACGGACCACCGCCAAACCACGGCAAAATGAATCGGCCAATCAGGGGCTGGACCTGAAATAGCAGAAAGGCGCTTACAAAAATGGTCAGGGCGAAGCGGAACATGGCAGTCCTTCAGTGGGAGAAGGCCGCACTTTACAGAGCCCTGCGATGAAGAGAAGTGAGTGGCTGTGCTGCCCTGCTTTAGACCGGCAAACACGACCACGCTTTGGCCGTGAGGTAGCAAGAGCAGTTAAGCGTTTTCGTCGGCTTACACCGAGGTCGCAGCACTTCAGGAGTGACCTGCACCTAAGACAGAGTTGCTCACAGCTTAGTCAATCGCCAACTGAAGAGCACTTGCCTATCCGCGCGTGCAGTTTTGCAAGCACGGTAAGAACTTCGGGAGCCAACAAGTCAAAAGACTGTGCTCTAAACCAAAGCAGGCTCTTCAGTTTCGCAGCCAGAGAAGACAACTGGGTCAATCCACGAGTTGCCGTTGTCAGGGTCTTCCACATGCAGTTCAGCTACGTTTCCGTTGACCGCAATCAGCGTCACGATCAATTGTCCAACTCGAATCGACTCGCCGGGGACAAGTTCAATCTGGTGGAGCTGCATGATGGGAGAGTACCTCTAAAAAAGACAACACTGACACTTCGATGGTCGTGAATACAACAGTATGAAAAGTGCAGTGCGAAAGACTTTCGGATGTCGCAATGAAGAACCAGACAGAACGCCCGATATGAACCTTCAATAACCAGATACTTACGACGATCCCTGAAAAGGTGTGGGCGTTATACCGACGACATCTCAATCCATCAATCGCGATTTGGAAATCTGTTTCAGGTTCATGGCAGCTTTTTTTTGCTGCAGAATTTTTTGGCGAGATCACTTTAAATCTGAAAGAAAGTTATTCCACGCGGATTGTTTGTCGGTTTGCTGATGAACTAAGCAAACTCGCCTGTGAAACTTGCGAAAATCTTTGTGACTTGATCTCCAAAGCAACAATTGCACGGTTCGCGCTTCGCGACTGATCATGCACCGAATACAACTCCTGCATGGCGAGACGAGATTCTGACCCCGGATTTTCTGGTTGTCGGTTTTCCGCCATACGCATGAGTTTATTGGCCCGTTGTTTGCGAGAAGTATGCTCCATGAATGCTGATTTGAATCCGCTCCTTGTCACAGAGGGGTTTCCTGCGTACGACCGAATTTTACCGGAGCACATTGCGCCTGCGGTCGATGAGTTTTTGCTTCGATGTCGAGAAATTCTCTGCAATGTGGAGTCTTCCGAAGAAACATCGTGGGCGGCCTTGATGGATCCGCTGGAGGAGATCGATCTGTTGTTTGAGTACGGGTGGTCTCCAGTCGGACATCTGTTGAGTGTGGCGAATTCCGACGAGTTGCGTGTTGCACATGATGAATCGATGCCGAAGGTGGTCGAATTCGGTTTGCAGCTTCGGCAGAGTGAATCGCTCTATCGGAAGTTGTTGGCTCTGCGTGACTCTGCGGGGTTCAGCGGTTTCAGTAGCGCACAGCAGCGGATTGTGGCTCGGATGATTCAGAGTGCTGAACAGTCCGGAATCAGTCTGACGGGAAAAGACCGGGAGCGATTTAACGAGATTGAGCAGGAGCTGTCTCAGCTCGGAACAGACTATTCCAACAATCTGCTGGATGCGACTAAAGCATTTTCGCTGGATGTTACTGCCGCCGCTGATGCTGAGGGTTTTCCACCCAGTCTTCGCCGAATTGCAGCAGCCTCCTGGTCTCGTGCTGATGAGAATGCCGGCAAAACGCCAGCAACGCCGGAGGCGGGGCCATGGCGAATCACATTGGATCATCCATGCTTTGGGCCCTTTATGGAGCATTGCCGCAATCGAGATTTGCGGGAAATCGTTTATCGCGCTTATGTGATGCGTGCGGGTTCCGGAGAAACCGACAATTCGCCACTTATCTCTCAGATCCTGAAGTTAAAGAAGGAGCAGGCAAAGCTATTGGGGTTTGAGTGTTATGCGGACCTGAGCCTGTCTCGCAAGATGGCGGGAGATGTGGCCGCTGTGCAGCAGATGTTTGATCAACTGCTGGCGTCATCGCATCATGTCGCGAAGAAGGAACTGGAAGAGTTGCAGGAGTTTGCACAAAGCAATGGTCATGCAGGCTCCCTGGCTCACTGGGACATCCCATTCTGGGCGGAACGACTGCGTGAGCAACGCTATTCGTTTACTGACGAACAATTGAGGCCGTACTTTTCGCTCGATCGAGTTCTCGCGGGTTTGTTTGAGCTTTGTCATTCTCTGTTTGGAATTACGGTCCGTGCTGCGGAAGGGGCTGCGCCGATCTGGAATTCTGATGTCCGGTTTTATCAGATCTTTAATGACTCGGGAGAACAGATTGCCTCGTTCTACCTTGATCCATATTCACGACCAAAAGACAAGCGTGGTGGCGCATGGATGAATGACTGCATCACGCGGTCTTCAGGCAAGCATGGTCTCCGTTTGCCTGTGGCCCATCTTGTCTGCAACAGTACTCCGCCCGCCGACGGTGTTCCCTCACTGATGACGTTTCGAGAAGTTGAAACACTCTTCCACGAGTTCGGTCATGGCCTGCAGCATATGTTGACGACCGTCGACTTCCGCGATGCTGCGGGTATCAATGGCGTCGAATGGGATGCTGTTGAGTTACCAAGTCAGTTCATGGAGAACTGGTGTCTTCATCGTCCAACGCTTATGAAGATGGCCATTCATTATCAGACCGGCGAAGTCCTGCCGGATGAGCTGTACGAGAAACTACGTGCAGCAAAAACGTATCGAGCCGCCAGCGTCATGTTGCGACAGCTTCAGCTCGGCATGACAGATATGGCGCTGCATTACGGATATGACCCGGAGAGCAGTGATTCACCGTTTGATGTTGAGCGGCGGATTCTTTCGATCACCAGCATCCTGCCTCCGCTGCCGGAGAATCGTTTTCTTTGTTCATTCCAGCATATTTTTGCGGGCGGCTATTCGGCTGGCTACTACAGTTATAAGTGGGCTGAGGTGCTCAGTGCGGATGCCTTTGGGGCTTTCGAAGATGCCGGGCTGGATGATGAAAAATCTGTCGTTGAAACCGGGCGGCGTTTTCGCGACACAATTCTGGCACAGGGCGGAAGCCGTCATCCAATGGATATCTTTCGTGATTTCAGAGGCCGTGATCCGGATCCGACGGCCCTGCTCCGACACAGCGGTCTTCAGTAACTCTGACGCGGTTAAAATGAAGACCGGTGACAATGTGCTGAGGTTTTGTAGCGATTTCGGTTTCTCGTGAAGGTTTCTTGATCCACCGCTGACTCTGAATTGAATGGTCTCTTTGATCGTTTTTTTGAATGTGATTTCTTATGCAAGCTCCTCCAGAAAAACATTTTGATGTGCTCGTGATTGGGACCGGCCCCGGCGGTGAAGGTGCCGCTATGGAAGCGACCAAGCAGGGCAAACGCGTTGGTGCAATCGAGCGAATGACGCAGATTGGTGGCGCGTGTACTCATTTGGGGACGATTCCCAGTAAGTCACTTCGAGCGGCGATTTACCGTCTGATGGATGTCAATTCGGCTCCAGTGTTTAAGCAACTGGGGATAAATCTGGAGGTGAGTTTTCGAGATCTTCGTCGCAGTGCTCAATCGGTGATTGATCAGCAAGTTGCCATGCGCAGGAGCTTCTATGATCGCAACGATGTCGAAGTGTTGCTGGGGCAGGCAAGATTTCTTGATCCGCATCGCATTCAAGTCGAGCATCCGGACGGCAGCGTCACCATCGCTCACGCAAAGAACTTTGTGATTGCGACTGGTTCGCGTCCCTATCGTCCTCCGGAGATTGACTTTAGTCATCCTCGTGTTTTCGACAGCGATACAATTCTCAATCTGCCCGAGACTCCTCGTTCCATGACCATTTACGGAGCGGGTGTGATTGGCTGCGAATATGCGTCAATGTTTCGCAATCTGCAGGTGAAGTTGAATCTTGTAAATACCAGAGCTCGAATGCTGGAGTTTCTGGACGACGAAATCTGCGACGCACTCGCTTATCATATGCGTGATACGGGTGTTCGAATTCGTCATAACGAGACCTTCGATAAACTGGAAGCCTTCGATGATCACGTTGTGTTGCATTTGAAGTCCGGCAAGCAACTTAAGAGTGACGTGTTGTTGTGGGCGAATGGACGTACAGGGAACACAGATAGTCTGGGGCTGGAGCAGGTTGGGATTAAGCCGAATCATCGAGGCCAACTGGAAGTCAACACTCATTTTCAGACGTCACAGCCGCATATTTATGCGGTTGGTGATGTGATTGGGGTACCGGCTTTGGCCAGTGCGGCCTACATTCAGGGGCGATTTGCTGCTCGTCACCTTGGCAACAGCGACGCGGATCAGTTTCGAATTCAGGACATTCCCACCGGGATCTATACCAGCCCTGAAATCAGCAGCGTTGGCAAGACCGAACGTGAGTTGACGGACGAATGTGTGCCGTATGAAGTGGGGCATTCAATGTTCAAGAATCTTGCCCGTGCTCAGATCATGGGACGTCCGATCGGGATGTTGAAGATTCTGTTTCATCGCGACACGTTGGAGATTCTGGGAGTCCATTGTTTCGGCGTTAATGCGACGGAGATTATTCACATCGGACAAGCCATCATGGCGCAGCCAGGATCTGCGAATTCGCTGCTTTACTTCATCAACACGACCTTCAATTACCCGACGATGGCAGAAGCCTATCGCGTCGCAGCGCTGAATGGGTACAATCGAGTGAACTAGAAATGCTCTGTCCGTCGTCAAGTGAGCGTTTGTGGAGCGGTCTGGGACGCCCATGAGGTCAGGCCGATCTGCCAGGAGTGTCTTCAAACAGGTTGTACGAATATGAGTTCAGAAGCGATTCGTTATCAGCCACGCTATACGGCGAGCGACTACCGGTCGTGGGAAGGCGACTGGGAATTGTGGGATGGCATGGCAATTAATATGTCGCCATCGCCAACCTATGATCATCAGGCCGTTGCTATGAATCTGGCATTCGAAATTCGAAGTCGATTGCGTGCATCGGGGTCGTGTGCATGTGTGGTTGTCTCGGAACTTGACTGGCAGATCAGTTCCTACACCGTCGTTCGTCCGGATGTTTCGGTTCTTTGTGAAGGCCATCCGGGGCAATTCATTAGTTATGCACCAGCAGTGATTGCTGAAATCCTTTCCTCATCAACCGAAAGTAAGGATCGAACGGCTAAGAGAGATCTCTACGAACAGCAGGGGGTACGTTTTTATCTGCTGATCGATCCGCGAAAGAAATCTGCGGAGGTGCTCGTGTTGAATGACAGCGGCCGCTATGAACCTCAGCCAATCGTCGACGAAACCATTTCTCTTGAGTGGGGCACGGACTGTCGCGTCAGTATTCCGTTGAGTACTGTGTTTGCCCAGTGACGCTACCGATTACCCCGTCATTTGCCTGGGGCCCCAGGAGTTCGCTGGTAATTGGTCAAGCTGCATCAGGCCGCGTCTAAGACTGCTTTGACTGGCTTTGGTCCGATCGATTTGGAGCCATCTTTGTGACGGGCCTTCAGGTCAAACAGGCCGAAGATTTCTGATGCGTTAAGGCTGAGTGTGACGTTTTCGTTGTCGCCATCTCCCAGGATCGCCTGAAACAGTTCGCGTTTCTCTCTTAGCACTCGGTCGATACGTTCTTCGATCGTGTTCTTGCAGATGAATCGCGTCACGATCACAGGATTCTTGACGCCAATGCGGTGGGCTCGATTGATAGCCTGATCTTCGATTGCAGGATTCCACCAGCGATCGTAAAGAAACACGTAACCTGCGAACTGCAGATTCAAACCGACCGCGCCAGTGCCATAGCTCATCAACAGGATATGCTTGTCAGGCTCAGCCTTGAACCTCGCCAGAATCGGTTCACGTTGTTTTGTGGGCACGCCACCGTGATAAATCAGTGGATTGAATTCTTTGAGATGTGGCTCGAGCCAATCAATAGTTTTCGTCCACTGACTGAACAGAATGGCCTTTCCACCGCTGGCTGCAATTTCCTCCATGTCGGCCATCAGGCGTTCCAGCTTCGCGCTTTCGCCAGTCAGTGGATCGTAGTTTGTGATCTGCTTAAGTCTTAGCACGAGTTCGAAGACGTGTTGCACTGTGATGGAATCACCCAGATCATTCAGCTGGACAACGCCTTCCTTCTCAGCGGTCCGATAGGCCAGTTCCTGAGCGTCAGTAAGTGCAAGCTCCGCGTCTCGGTCGATTCGAGGCGGCATGTCTTTCATCACGAGATCTTTGGTTCGTCGCAGAATGTATTTCTTAGCGAGCTTCGATAGTTGGCGAAGATCCGGACTGGCTGCCTTGGGCACGACTTCCATGAACTCAAACAATGCTCCCAGTTCTTCCGGACGATTTTCAATCGGCGTTCCGGTCAGGGCCCAGCTTCTTCGTCTGCGAATTGAACGAGCCACTTCGGCCGTGCGCGAATCACGATTCTTGATGCGCTGTGCTTCGTCGAGGACCAGAAGGTCGAACCTGGGTTGCTCCTCTTCCGGAATTTCGGCGATGTCACGAGCCATCAATTCATAGTTTGCCAGCAACACGGGAATTCCGGGCATAGTCCAGAGCATGCGACGTCGTGCCCCGTTGCCCTCGACGGTCACTACCGGCAACTCTTCAGCCCAGGTTTTGAATTCTCGCTGCCAGTTTGGAATCAACGGTTTTGGGCAAATCAGTACGATCCGCTTTGCCTGTCCACTTCTCAAAAGAAGTCTGATCGCCGTGATGGTCTGCATGGTTTTGCCAAGACCCATCTCGTCAGCCAGTAAGGCGGCCTGACTGGCGAAAAGCCATGCAATGCCTTCGTACTGATAGGCGAAGGGCTCGAACGGCATGATCAGTTCCTGGCCAGCCAGCCAGGACTCCAGCGGAGGCTGAAGCAGATAAAACAGGCGGTCCTGCAGTGACAAGGCATCGGCCGGAGGCTTGATCCGTGTTACCTTGCGAGGCTTATCGGGATCATCAGGCTCTGCTTTTTCTGGTTTAGGCGGAGCAATCTTACGTAGTTGTGTTCCGTCGGAAGTGGTTGTCGTATCCAGTTTCGGTGGCATGAATTCCATGCCGTCCGGAAGTGTCAGGCCAATACACTTCATCGGAATACGTCGCGCTGTCCAGGACGGAACGAAATCGAGTACCGTGTTCAGCGAGTATCCCTGAGTCTCAATTGTTGGCAGGCGACCCAGAGCGGGATTAAACCCGGTCTGAGCGACATCAACCTTTGTTGATCTCCTCGCTTCGGCGATCAACTCTGGATTAATGGCGAGCAGATCACTCGTTGTGGGCGGATCGGAATTCACCTGCAGATCCGTTGTGTCATCCGGCCAAATGCTCATGACGAGTGCCTCACATCATTGTCTGACGAGGGTGTCTGCAGACTACAGGTGCGTACAGACATTATCGTGCGAACACCGTCTTTATCGTCTCCGCGAGTGCTTCTCGAACTCGCTCCAGTGGCTCAGCCAGATCAGCACTGTCCGGAAGGAGATGTTTTTGTTTTGACAGAAGCTCCGCATCAACACCGTGAGCCTCATGAAATCTCAGAATGTTTCCGCCGATGCGAATCGTTCCGCCCTGCTCTGCAATCTTCGCCCGAGCATCATTGGTACAGGCCACCGGTATGTTTGTGTGATTGCGAAGCTCCAGAAGATGCTGGTTACTTGTGACAATCAGGCTGGGTTTGATGGCGACACGATCCAGCAGAGTGCACCCGATCAATTCCCCCAGAAGCCACGGACGCAGAGTTTCCCCGAACAGAATTTCCTGAGTGCGATTCGGCTTGACCGGAGTTGTGCACTGGAACTCCAGTGGCCGCCCATTCTGATTCGTGATGAGCAGTCCGCCGATATGGCCGCGTCCTTCGACTTCCATGGTTTCCATGAAGCCCAGTCGCAGTGGATCAGTTTTCCCCGCCCCTGACATTCCGTCGTCTTTCCTCGGGACTTTTGCCGATGTTCGTATTCCGGCAATCCATGCCGGTCACCCCAGGTCCGGTCGCTCAGCAATGACTGGCAACCAGCTTTGTCTTTTGACTGATCGTCGATAAGTCGGGGAAAGCTTTAGTGAAGAGCCCCTCAGTCTGTCAGGGCAACAGGAGAAATCGATGTGTGACGAATCAATTCAACATGACAATTCAACGTGCAACTCCGGCAGTAATTGCCGGTATGTTTCTCGAGGCGAAGTCAATGACTTTCAATCAGAGCATCATTCGTCTGAGTGTTAACGCCTCACCATCACGCCGACGTGGAGAGTGCAGGTATGTTGCCTGACTCTAAACGGGCACGTCGATGGTCGAGTCAGCAACTCGACGTTGATTTCACTTCGCTTCAATTCTGATGCGAAGCAGGTAGGTACAGATTGAGCTGCCCCGATCAGTCGCTTCAAGTACGACGATTCGATAGGTGTCGTCGCGTGGCAACGTGACCTTCAGGATGGCATCACAACTTCCCGGGGAGTCATCTGCGATTTTCAGGATTTGCCCCGACGAGTCAAACAGCGTCAATTGAGAATCACACGGTGAGCCGATTCTGTCCGCGGAGACATCTGCCACAAGAACTCGGCCTGCTGTTCCGTGAAATTCATAGACGTCAACATCCTTAGGTTGCGAAATCAATGCCTGAATCGTCGTGCCGATCTTAACTGGCTGCGCTTTTCTGAGATTGTCATTTGGTTCTGATTCAGCAATCAGATTTCCTTCGGAAATCACAGGGATCTGGAAGTGATCAGAGGTGCCATGTTCGCTGCTGACGGTGATCGTCAATGAATCTCCAGTGAAGTCGGCAGGAATGCTCAGAGAGACTTCAGCCTGAGTGTCGCCAACATCGTTAGCCTCGACCTTTTCCGGTGGAGCCGATTTCTCTTTCTTGACGATTCCGAATGGAATGGGCGTCGTGTCTTCGGTGCAAGCAATCGCCGTGATCTGATCCAACTGAAGTCCGCGAATGATCAAGGACTTTGTCGTTGTGGGGTCAATCGCTGGTGGAATCGTCATCTTGATCGCCGGGGGCGTTGTCGGAGGTTTTTCCTCGGCAAACGCAGACCCGAAGTTGCCAGCGATTTGCAAGCACAACATGGCGATCACAGTGAGACTGTGGACGTTTGGAAGTCTGCTCACGAGTAGAGTTCCTGAATCAATTCTCCCTGATCAAGAATCTCAATCGGACGTCCATCGGGTGTATGGATCTGACGACGTGGCGGGATGCCCAATGAGGAAAAAATTGTATAGGCCACATCTGCAGGGCGGACTGGTCTCTTGATAGCGTAGCCGCCATGCTCATCGGTTGCGCCAATGACCTGTCCGGGCTGAATACCTGCTCCCGCAAACAGCATTGAAGCCGCAGGTCCCCAGTGGTCGCGTCCCTCGTCTTTGTTCACTCTTGGACTTCTTCCAAATTCTCCGAAACAGGCGACCAGTGTGTCGTTTAGCAGGCCTCTTTCGTCCAGATCCCGAATGAGTGAAGAGAATCCCATGTCAAACTCAGGCAGCTTCTTGTCGAGGCTGGCGAAGATCTTCCCGTGGTGGTCCCATCCGCCATAGTTGATGGTCGTAAATGTCACCCCGGCCTCAACAAGTCGTCGAGCCAGCAAACAGCTTTGGCCAAACATGTTTCGTCCATATGAGTCGCGAAGCGTTGCCGGTTCCTGCTCGATATCGAAAGCTGTGCGAGCCTGCGGTGAGAGGATCATCTCACTGGCTCGTTTTTGAAACTCATCGTACGTGGCGATTTGATCGTTCCCTTCAACCTGCCGCGCCAGTGAATCGACCGCTTGCAGAAGAGTTCTGCGTCGCTCGATGGATTTATCTGTCAACGCTGTCGTACGAACCAGATCTCGGACGCGATATCCCGGCTGATTGGGATCCCCAGCTTTAAACGATTCGTAACGTCCACCCAGAAATGCGCTCTTGCCAAGTTCCCAGGTGAATGAAGGGTTGTGCGGAATCGAAACGTACGGAGGAATTTGGCTTGAGAAGCCTAACTCGTGAGCGACGACAGCTCCGATGGCCGGGAAGTCTCCGAAGGCGGAGCCGAACCGTCCGGAGAGAGCCCAGTTCGTTGCCGTTTCATGATGATCATTGGTATGAGACCCCGATCGAATCAAAGCGACTCGATCCATGATGCCGGAGATCTTAGGCATCAATTCACAGATCTGAATGCCCGAGACGCATGTCGATACGGGCTTGTATTTCCCCCGAATCTCTTCGGGCGCGTCAGGCTTCATGTCAAAACTGTCGTGATGTGACAGGCCACCGCCAAGGTAAACAAGAATGACAGATTTCGCGCGCCGCTGAGGAGCTTCGTCGGCAAGGACTGATCGTTGCTGAAGCAAGTGGGCCATGGTGAGGCCGAGTGGGCCCAGAGTCCCGACTCGCAGGCAATCACGTCTTGATTGGCCGTTACAAAGCTTGCTGACCGATTGATTAAGATTGATGTCGAACATTCTGGATCCTTAAGTTCTGCCGATCGCAAACGGTTGTGTCGTTCTCTTTTTGGCTATTCGTTGATCACGATTGATCGATTCTGGATGCACTCTTCGTCAGTGATTGAAGGCGAATTCTTTGGTGTTCAGGAGTGCCCAAAAGAGATCGCGGAAGGCTTCGTCACGTTGTTCGTTGCCTTCGAATGCTGCCCTGATCGATGCCTGTTCTTCTGTCGTAGGATGACGACTCAGTGTGGCCAGGTAAATCTGTTGAACTGCAGCAGTGTCGTCAGGAAGACTACTCAGGATCTGCTTTAAGCGTCCATCGGGATCGTCAAATTTCTGAGCGAGTCCATCTCCACACTGCAGATGCAGAAGCTGCGGCAGTGTAACCTCACCAGATCGTTCGCAGGCACAGGCTGTGACTCGTTCACTTCGTCCGAACATCGACAGGAACGGTGAGGCGACTGTTGAATCCGGAAGCTGGATCGCCCGCATTCCGACCGGGTATCCTGGGAAGGAATCCGGGACAAGCGTACTGTGGCTGATCGCATCCAGAAAGACTTCGGCCGGCAGACGTCGAACGTAATAGTGCGAATAGAAACCACGTTCCGTAGAATTACCTTTTAGCGTTGCGGAACTCAGTTGGTAGGTGCGTGAGTTCAGGATGAGTCTGATGATATGCCTCAGATCATACTTATGACTCACAAACTCCTGATTCAGTGCGGCCCACAATTCACGATTGCTGGGAGGGTTGCTGATTCGCAAGTCATCGACCGGCTCGACAAGCCCCACAGCAAAGAAGTGGCGCCACAGTCGATTGACCATACTGCCGGAGAAGTTTTCGTTGGTAGGGTTCGTCATCCACTGAGCCAGCAATTCTCGCGGATCCTGCCCTGGTGCGATGTTTGTTGCAGATCGATCCAGCGGCTGAGCGGAAAGCTGCTGGTTTGTGCGAGGTTGACGGACACGCGGAATTCTCATCCTCACTTCTTCGAACTGCCGCCGTTCGTTGTCCAGTTGTTGGTTCAACTCCGTAATCTGTTTCTGCAAAGCCTCAAGTTCTGTGCCCTGCTTATTGGATTGATCTTCCGTCATCGCTTTGAGTTGCGATTCTTTCTCGGTGATTTGCTTTTGAACGCGGACTTCTTCTTCCGTGGCAACCATTAACTCGGTTGCTCCTTTGTGAGACTCCTGACGCTGAAAATTCATGCGTCCAAAGAACGCTGCAAAGTGGTAGTAGTCATCCTGAGTGTATCGTTCGAGCGGGTGATTGTGACACTTGGCACAACCGATTCGAGTTCCCAGAAAAGACTGAGCCACGGAAGCCACGACTTCAGAATCTTCTACCTGACGATACTCGCCGATCGACACAACGTAATAGCCGATCTCAGGTCGGGAGACGGAATCTCCAGAGGCTGTGATGACATCGCGAGCAATCTCATCCCATGGACGATTTGCCTCGACCTGTTCTCGAACCCAAGCCTGCATCGCGCGGACGCCTTTGGTGCCGCGGACGTCATGATCGCGCTCTTTGCGATTCTGCAGTAAATCACACAGAATCAATGTCCAGTAATCCGCAAACTCGGGACGTTCCAGCAGTTTATCGATCAGGGCTTCACGCTTACCGGGATTCTGGTCGTTCAGGAAAGCCTGTACCTCTGTTGGAGTTGGAAGTGTGCCGATTGTGTCGAGGAAGGCGCGGCGAAGAAACACAGCATCGTCTGCTGGGGGAGACGGAGGTATTCGAAGAGCAGCCAGTTTGTTGAAGACGTGTTCGTCAATGAAACCATTGCGTTCGGCATAAAATTGAGAGTCAACAGTTTGTTCAAACGGAATGGTCATTGTGGCGACGGCGACCTCTCCCTGAAAATGAACTCGGATGACTGATTCCCCGGGGCGAAGGCATGTGACCAATCCGTCTGACGACACCTCAAGAACACTTGGGTCGTTTGAGAAGAATTGAGCCAGCCAGGTGACGTCTCGTACTTGACCGTTTGAATACTTTGCAGTGGCGGCGAGCTTTAGAGATTCACCTGGTCGCAGAGTTTGCGAGGCCGGGGTCACGTCAATTGACTGAACAACAGGTTCATCGACAATAATCCCCGGAGTCCCCGCGCTGATCCAATCGGTCAGCACTTTGCTGGCTGGGCTGTCAGCTTCAAAAAGCTTACCACCACCGTGCGGGCTGATGCCTGCTGGTTTCGTTACAAGCAGGCTGTTGGCAGGAGCTGCACGATCGATTCGGCGGCCAAAGAACTCGCGTGTGATGGAGTCATAATCCCAATCCGGTGCGTAACCACGAAGTGAGAGGCGAAATCCATTTTGCCCTGCCAGTTTGCCGTGACATGCGCCCTGGTTACACCCGAACCGAGTCAGGATTGGAAGAACGTCCTGCTGATACGATGGTGGCGACGCAAAGGCTACGTTACTCTGGGATACGGCATCATCGGCTGTTGCTGAAGACATTAACCCACAGCTCACAGCAATCGTGGTCGCCAGAAAACTGAACGTGAGCAATCTGGTTGGTGTGAGGATACTCATGTTTTCGAGGCTGGTAATCTATGCGAAATGAAACCGGTGCCGGGCGGCCACGTGGCAGGAACTCAAGCAGGCACGAAACGTGCTTACCGAGATTCTAATCTGCTAAGTGTGGACATGCACACAGAACCTTCAAGATTTGTCACAGTGGATCGGTTGGCGTTGAGGCTAGCCGCCTTTGTTTTTGTGCATAAGTGACCCAATTCACGGGTGGCCAGCAGACTGTTGATTTAGTCGTTTACCGCCCAGCCGGAGGCGCCGGCCAGCACAAAAGCCGGCGCCTCCGACTGGGCGGTAAACAAAAGCCTGCAGGATGTGACTAAATCAATAGCCCCTTGGCGTTTCTGCTCAATTCGTCCATGCCATTGGGGTCAGCCCCAGAGTTTCGAGATCTTCTTGCGGATTTCCGTCGTGTCAGCCTGAATCAGGCCACCCTGCTGAGGTCCACTCTGGCCAGAGCCGAAGACCATGCCCTGAGATTGACGCTCAAACAAGGCCTGAATCTGCGGAGTCAAAAAACGGGTGATCTTGCTCAGCGAGTGCTGATCACTTTTGCGGCGATTATGGAAATAGTATCGCTCGGGACGAACAACACTCAGTTGATTCTTTGCTCGGGTCATCGCTACGTAGAACAACCGGCGCTCTTCTTCAATCTCTTCCGGGCTTCCAGTAGCCATGTCCGAGGGAATGTTTCCGTCCGCCGCATGGATCACATAAACAGAATCCCATTCAAGACCTTTGGCCGAGTGAATCGTGCTGAGGATCAGATAGTCCTCATCCAAAAAAGGATCGGCCGGAAGTTCCTGCGTCGAACTTGGTGGATCCAGAGTCATCTCGGCCAGAAACTCTGTGCGGCTTTGATATCTCGCCGCGATGGCTTCGAGTTGGATCAGGTCATTCAGGCGAGCTTGAACATTGTCGTACTTTGTTTCCAGCAGTGGAGCATAGAACAATCGAGTCGCGTGAATATCGGTCGCCACGCCGGCATCGCTCTCGCTGCGATGTTCCATTTCCTTCAACAGATGTAGCAGCCTTGGCCAATGATCCTTCAAGGCGGCGGGCGGGCTCCATTCGGCCCACGTGTCGAAATGTCCGCCACCTTCGCGAAGTGACTCCAGCAGCGACGCAGCTTTCACCTGGCCGATACCTGGCAGCAATACGAGAACGCGAAATCCGGCAACGGAGTCGAGGGGGTTCTCCGCAAGCCGAAGGAAAGACATCAGATCCCTGATGTGGGCAGTTTCCAGAAATCGCAGACCGCCGTATTTCACGAAAGGCACATTGCGACGCCCCAGTTCTGCTTCCAGAGCCATACTGTGATGGGACGCTCGAAACAGAACCGCCTGCTGTTTCAGAGCGATTCCCTTTTCACGTCGATCCAGAATCTGATCGATCACCCACGTTGTCTGAGCGTCTTCATCGCTGCAAGTCACAAGGATCGGTACGCTGCCATCGCCGCGTGACGACCAAAGTTGCTTGTCGTGGCGTTCGGTCGCTTCGGCGATAACTCGATTTGTCACGTCGAGAATCTTTTGTGTGCTGCGGTAGTTTTGCTCCAGCGGAATCAACACCGTCCCCGGATATTCGTCGGGGAAGTCAAGGATGTTTCGGACCGTAGCTGCTCGGAACGAATAGATCGACTGAGCATCGTCGCCGACGGCCGTTAGTCCTTTTCCATCAGGGCAAGTGTTCTTCAGAATCTGAGCCTGCAGAATATTGGTGTCCTGATATTCATCAACCAATACCTTCTGGAACTGCTGACGCAGCATCTGGCCGCCGTCCGGGTTTTCGGCGAGTGCATTCCAGAACAGAAGCAGATCGTCGAAGTCCAGAACGCGTTGCTGTTCTTTGGTCTCGGTGTATCCGTTGAACAGTTCGCCCAATCGTTCCTGATGCTCCAGGCACCATGGGAAGTACTTCTTGAGAACAATCTCCAGCGACTGTTGAGTATTGACGCAGCGACTGTAGATATCGAGGCACGTTGCTTTCAGTGGAAAACGGTTGTCTGTTTTCGACAAATTCAGTTTTGATCGAGCCACATTGATCAGGTCTTCCGAATCACTGCGATCCAGGATGGTGAAGTCAGGATGGAGTCCAATCAGATTTCCATATCGTCTCAGCACATTCGTGGCGACAGAGTGAAACGTGCCACCGGCAATGCGTCGAATCGACGATCGGGAGCAGATCGTTGGATCTTTGACGGTTGATGGATCAAGTTGAACCAGAATGTGTTCTACTCGCCGCAGCATTTCAGCCGCAGAGCGACGAGTAAATGTCAGGAGCAGAATCCGGCCGGGATCCGTGCCGGAAACAATCTGCCACGCGACTCGATGTGCGAGTGTCGTTGTTTTTCCCGTGCCTGCTCCGGCGATAATCAGGAGTGGATCATCACCGTGCATTACCGCGGATCGCTGTTGCGGATTCAGCGATTGCAGGAACTCAGGAATATCAGAGGTCACAGGAGCGGACATGGTTCACGGTCAATCGATGGCAATGAAAGGAAACTTAGCGAAGGATACGCCCCCGGATGGCGATGGACAATTCACGCGAGGAATCAGCCGTTCTGCGCCAATCCACTGGAAAAATGCGGGCAGCCCGGGTTTAATTTCGGTGTTGTTGCGGCATCCATCCGGGAGAAGAAGCAATGCCTGACTCGCTTGAACGTAAAGCCAGTGTCCTGAACGGGCTGATCATTGTCGGTGCCTGTGCGCTGGGGGCCTTTGAGGCCACGCGCTTTTGGGGCATCGGTATCGCGACTTTTATGGGGGCCGGACTCATTTTCTCCGGCTGGGCCAACTTTTGCGGCTGGTACCGAATTCTGTCGCCGCGTGGATCAAAGCAAGTCAGCCATGCGTCGTTCTGGATCGGCGGACGGGATGCTCACATCAAGGGTTTGAGCGACTACTACAACTCGCAGATCAACGAGGCGACAAACCTCGCAAATGAAAGCGTCCTGGATGTCGAAAAGAAAAGACATCTTGATCAGGCTGACACACTCCGAGATAAGCATCGGCAGATGCTGGAAAAGGCGAAGCACGCGGTGTATTGAGTCTTCTAGAACTCACCGTTTACGAAAGTTTTGCGGATTGTCGGAAGTCCGATAGCAATTGTTGTTTTCAGTCAGAACTCCGCCACGACGTAGCTCGACTCAACAATCACGCCGTTTGCCACTTCAATGCTGACCCCTCCATCGCCTTCGTCAGCGGGACCATCGTAGTCGAGCGCGCGGTCCTCTCTCCAAACCTGGAAGTAGTAAGTGGCAGAACCATCTGTTCGCGAGACCGTCCCATCAGCGAGTGAAAGAAGAGTCTGTTCGTCGCTTGCCTTTCGACCGATCAAAGGTGATTTTTTGTATGTTAGAAGCCCTTTCTCTAACAGCATTTGTCGGACTTGAGCTTTCTGCTCAACCGTTAATTCCTGCCTGGCGGTCGTTGATTTTGGCGTTTCAGAACAGCCCGACATCGACAGAACAGTCAGTACCGACAGTAGTGTAGTTCGCATGAATCGTCCTCCAGAGTTCTAACGATCAGGGTCCAGCCGAGAGAGTATGAACCCCGCAAGTTTTGTCTGGGAAAATAGAAAAGCCCGACCTTTCTTGTCGAAAGGTCGGGCTCTGTTTTCTGGCGATCAATCTCAACTTTCAAATTTGAAATCTCAAATTCACGTTAGGATAACTTTCGCTCGCGAATCCAGTCGGTGTGGAACTTCTCACCGCGAGGCTTGTCGGTGCGTTCGTAGGTGTGAGCACCGAAGTAGTCACGCTGTGCCTGCAACAGGTTCGCTGGCAACCGGCCTCGACGGTAGCCGTCGTAATAGGTCAGAGCGGACGTGAAGCCGGGGACAGGGAGACCCAACTGAACTGCCATCGCGATGACTCTACGCCATGATGGTTGAGCCTTGTTGATGGCTGTCTTGAAGAAGTCATCCAGCAGAAGGTTTTCGAGGTTCGGGTTCTTGTCGAAGGCTTTCTTGATGTCCTCGAGAAACACCGAACGGATGATGCAACCACCTCGCCACAGGTAGGCGATCGGCCCGTTCTGTAGCTTCCAACCGAACTCTTTAGCGGCCGCATCAAGCTGAACATAACCCTGAGCATAGCTGCACAGCTTCGAAGCGTAGAGAGCCCACTTTACGTCGTCGATGAACTGCTTCTTGTCGCCAGTGAATTTTGTGTCTGGTCCAGTCAGAACAGCTTCGGCTCGCACACGAGCGTCCTTCTGAGCGGACAGGCAGCGAGCGAACACAGCTTCGGTGATCAGGGTTGTTGGTACGCCGAGATCCAGAGCATGTTGGCTCATCCACTTGCCGGTGCCCTTCTGTCCGGCTGTGTCCAGAATCAGGTCGACAAGGTCCGCGCCCGTTTCTTTGTCTTTCACGGTGAAGATGTCACGAGTGATCTCAATCAGGTAGCTCTCAAGTTCGCTTTCGTTCCATTCCTTGAAGACCTGATACAGTTCGGCGTTGGTCAGTCCTACGCCGTACTTCAGGATGTAATAGGCTTCGCAGATCAACTGCATGTCGCCGTATTCGATGCCGTTGTGCACCATCTTCACATAGTGCCCTGCCCCGGCTTCGCCGACCCATTCGCAGCAAGGGATATCGTTGTTCGGGCCAACCTTCGCGCTGATCTTCTGGAAGACGTCCTTTACGAACGGCCAGGCTTCCGGATGTCCGCCCGGCATGATGCTTGGGCCTTTCAACGCCCCTTCTTCGCCACCAGAAACGCCAGTGCCGATGAATCGGAATCCTTCTTCCGCAAGTTGCTTGTGGCGTCGGTTCGTGTCGACGTAATCTGCGTTGCCACCATCGATAATGATGTCGCCCTTTGCAAGCAACGGCTTGAGCTGATCAATCACGGCGTCAACGGGAGAGCCCGCCTTGACCATGATCATGACTCGTCGAGGCGACGCGAGGCTGTTGACGAAGGCTTCAAGCGAATCGTAGCCCTTGATGCGATCCGAGGTTCCCGCTTCGACAACGCCCGGAGGACGACTAGCAAGGCCACTGATGAATTCATGAGTGGTCTCAGTCGTTCGGTTGTAAACGCCAACGGAGAACCCTTTATTGGCCATGTTCATGACCAGGTTCTGTCCCATAACCGCCAGGCCAATCAGGCCAATATCGTGCTTTGACATAGTCTCAGTTCGTTTCAATGAGGAGAATTCAGGAACCGCAAAGGCGCGAATGACGCCAAGCATTTTGGAACAACGGTCTGTTGCCTTGGCGCTTTTGGCGCCTTGGCGGTTCAATTTGCACTATCGCTGAACTCGTGCCGATCCGCCGGACGCAACCGCTTCCACCTGGCTGATGGTCGCCATCGTTGTGTCGCCTGGGAATGTGGTCAGCAATGCTCCGTGAGCCCAGCCGAGGTTCAGGGCTGTCTGTGGATCTTTGCCGTTGAGCAAACCATAGAACAGACCGGACGCAAAGCCGTCGCCGCCGCCGATGCGGTCGATTACGTCCAGCTCAATGGTCTTGGCCTGATAGGTCTTGCCTTCCAGCCAGAGCACTGCGCTCCAGGAGTGACGGTTGGTCGAGTGAACTTCTCGCAGAGTCGTCGCAACAGCCTTCACGTTGGGAAGCTTCTTCGCAACCTCTTCCATCATGCCGAAGAAGGCGGCTGGGTCGAGCTTACCGTGAGCTTCCACGTCCTGACCCTTCAGGCCGAGTCCCTTCTGGAGGTCTTCTTCGTTGCCGACGAGTACGTCGACATGCTCAACGATTCGGTTCAGCGTTTCCTGAGCCTTATCCAGTCCACCACTGATCTGCCACAGCTTGGCGCGATAGTTCAGGTCGAACGAAGTGACAGCGCCAGCAGCCTTAGCAGCCTTCATGCCTTCGATGATGACTTCTGGGGTGGTCGGTGACAGAGCTGCAAAGATTCCACCGCTGTGGAACCAGCGAACTCCGCCCGCGAAGATTTCGCTCCAGTTCAGGTCACCCGCCTTCAACATGCCGGCCGCTTCATTGCTGCGGTTGTAGAATACGATCGGTCCGCGAACGCCGTGACCCTGATCGCTGTAAACGGTCGCCATGTTTGGTCCACGGACACCGTCATGCTTGAACATCTTGTAGAATGGCTTCACGCCCATCGCGCGAACGCGTTCGTTGATCAGGTCACCGATCGGGTAATCAACCATCGCGGTTGCGATGCCGGTCTTCAGCTGGAAGCAGTCCGCCAGATTCGCTGCACAGTTGAATTCACCGCCGCTGACGTGAACGTCGAAGTTCGTTGCTTTGCGGAACGGAATAATGCCTGGATCGAGCCGATGAATCAGAGCACCGAGTGAAACGAAATCCATAGCACCAGACTTGGGTACATTCAGCATTGAACAAATCCTTTGGGACCCCCGCAGCGAACGGCCGCAGGCTTGATGAAAAGACGGGAGATTATCGGCCTTTGGCCTGTTTAACTTGAACAAGCCGCTTGACAGGCGTTTTTTCGCCGGATCGACCGCGTATCGTAAGGGGTTGCCGAGCGGATTTCAAAACAAGTTCTTTTCCCGCGGTTTCATTCCCATTCGAGCCACTGTAGTCCGACCTGTCCTCAGGTCGGTCGTTCTCGCATTCATCTGTTAACGTCGCGTGTTTTTTGGGGAACGCGTACCGCGACATTACCCCTCGTTTCTGTGCTTCTTCGGCAGGTCGCGTGCAATCCCGTCGATCTGAGACAGATCGACCTACATGGGCCGACCTGTCTCAGGTCGGCGTCTGATGCCGTGTGGCTGGTGATTTCCGGGAGCCGGAACAGTTTCATAGACTGCAGGACTCGAATTCTCACGTTGACAATCATGGACCACCACGATGCGGAAAGTCCTGCTGCTTCAAACGATTTTGATGATCGCGTTCTCGACTGCGAATGCTCAAACGCCCGACGCAAAGTTACCCCCTGCTCCGGAACCCACCGTCCATCCGCTGATCTCCCGAATTGCATTCGGATCCTGCCAGAGTCAGGACGAGCCTCTGCCGATCCTGCGGACAGTGCTGGAATGGGAGCCTGAGTTGTTCATCTATCTTGGCGACAACATCTACGGCGACACCAATGACATGGCGGTGCTCGAAACGAAGTATGCGAAGTTGGGTGCGAAGAAAGATTTCGCTGCTCTGCGAGCCAATGTCCCCGCAATCGCCACGTGGGATGATCACGACTACGGAGCTAATGACGCGGGGAAAGATTATCCGTTTCGAAAAGAGTCGAAAGAGATCTTCCTGAAATTCTGGAATGAACCCAATCCAAGCCCGCGTCGCGAACGAGACGGCATCTACGCGAGTTACCGGTTTGAGGACAAGAATGTCGGCAAGACGCTGCAAATCATCTTGCTGGACACACGCACGTTTCGAGATCCGCCGCTTGTCTCGCCGCTCACGTCGTGGAAGAACGACTATCTGCCGGACACCGATCCCACCAAGACGATTCTTGGCGACGTCCAGTGGAAGTGGCTGGAAGAGCGTCTGAAGGAGCCTGCGGATCTTCGCATCATCGGCAGCAGCATTCAGTTTTCGCACGAGTACAACGGCTGGGAATCATGGACCAACTTTCCTCGCGAGCTGCTGAAGATGGTCGATCTGGTCAAGTCGACCAGAGCCAATGGTGTCGTCTTCATCAGTGGCGATGTTCACTGGGGCGAACTGTCTGTGCTGCGTCCGAAGGATTGTTATCCCATCTATGATCTCACCGCGAGCGGACTC
>JBILXT010000593.1:0-3670 GCA_044378235.1 Planctomycetaceae bacterium | reverse complement strand
CCCTACCCAGGCCATCACCGGCAGGACTTCTTTCAGGAACAGTCTCGCTCCCAATGCTGTCCACATGGGAACCGTCGCCATAATCAACGCCACATTGGCCGACGTGGTTCGAGAAACTGCCATCAGGAACAGGTACTGATACGCCACGGAAACGATCATCGCGTAGATGACAATTCTCCCGCGCGAAATACCGGCCGAGGGTCGGACGCCGCTTCGATATTCCCAGCCTGCGCATCCCAGCAACACAATCGCAGACACGACAAGACGGATGGCATTCAGAGAATACGGAGTAATCCCGGACTCCAGAGCCACTTTCATCACCGGAATATTAACGCCCCAGATGACAGCGACCGCCAGCAGCGCGAGATCAGCCAGGAGGAGTTGCCGCAACGACAATCGTTGAGAATCGGACGTCGAATTATCACTCATGGAAAAACGATCGCTGGAGTATGAGGATTCCCACGGACCTGGGATGCAGGCCACGGGAATTCTGTGGAGGATAAGCAAATCTGCCTCCTGCGACCTTCCTGATTCCGTCAACGTTCGCTCAAAATGCTGCGACTTCCTGTTTTTGGTCTCAATAGATATCGGAGTATAGGGATGTTGGGCGTCCGAAGTTTGATTGTGATGAGTGTCTGCTGCAGCAGTCTCGCTGCGTTCGGCGATGACTGGCCGCAGTGGATGGGCCCGAAACGCGACAACGTCTGGCGCGAAACGGGAATTGTCGACAAGTTCCCGGCTGGCGGTCCAAAGGTGCTGTGGCGCTCCGAAATCGCTGGTGGATACTCTGGTCCTGCCGTGGCCGGTGGCAAATTGTTCATTACCGATTATGTGTCACAGCAGGATGTGAAGGTCGACAACTTTGAACGCAAAGAATTCACCGGCGAAGAACGAGTTCACTGCCTTGACGAAGCAAGCGGCAGGATTCTGTGGACTCACAAGTATCCTGTGAAGTACACGATTTCTTACCCCGCGGGGCCTCGCTGTACTCCCAATGTTGAGGACGGTCGAGTCTACACGCTCGGTGCCGAAGGCGATCTGATCTGCCTCAATATTGCGGATGGCAAAGTACTGTGGTCACACGACCTGAAAGTCAAATACGGTACGAAGGCAGCTCTGTGGGGCTACGCGGCTCATCCGTTGCTCGACGGTAACAAGCTGTTGTGCCTTGCCGGTGGTGAAGGCAGCCATATCGTTGCGTTTGATAAGCTGACTGGCGAGGAAATCTGGAAGAGTTCAACATCTCCTGAAACAGGATATGCTCCGCCGACAATTTTTGAGTTTGGTGGTGTTCGACAGCTCATCCTCTTTCGCCCCAATGCTGTTTCTTCCGTCGATCCGGAGACCGGTAAAGAGTATTGGTCGGTGCCTTACGAAGCCTCGAACGGCTCGGCAATTATGTCGCCGGTCATGGTGAACGACTATCTCTATGTGGCCGGCTTCAATCAACGCAGTCTCCTGCTGCAGATGGATCCCACGAAACCCGCTGCGAAAGAGATCTGGCGCGACAAGCAGAACGTGATCTGCCCGGTTAACGTGCAGCCGTTTGTGATTGGCGATGTTGTTTATGGCTTTGACCAAAAGGGATTGATGCGTGCCCTGCAGATCCCCGATGGAAAACGGCTGTGGGAATCTTTCGCAGCCATTGGGAAGCGACCAGCGGATTCAAGCACAGCGTTCATGATCCGGCATGAAGATCGTTTCGTGATGTTCAATGAATCCGGCGAACTGCTGCTGGCGAAGCTTTCTCCGGAAGGTTACACCGAAATTGATCGAGTCAAAGTGATTGACCAGACGAACAACGCTCTCGGTCGCGAAGTGGTGTGGAGCATGCCGGCTTTTGCCAACAAACATGCTTACATTCGCAATGATAAAGAGATCATCTGCGTCGATCTCGCGAAGTAGCGAGTTCCGGATGATGACCATATCCCTCCTACCCGGCAAGAATGCCGACTGAAGTCGGCACCACAAACTGAATCAGCCAATCGCTCGCAGAAAGTCCTGTCTGGCATGACGAAACCTGTCCATCTGATTGGTTTGCTGGGAAGCAAGCTGGATGCGGGGCGTTCTCAGGATCGCTGGTCGCGTTGGCGGCCTTCGGTGGCAGCCTGCCAGTATGAAGATCTGCTGATCAGTCACTTCGGGCTTCTTTATGAACCTCGTAACCGTGACATGGCAGACCTGGTGACCAGCGATATTCACAGCGTCAGTCCCGAAACGATCGTTACGCAGCACGCCATTGCGTTTAAAGACCCATGGGACTTTGAGGAGGTCTTTTCGGGTTTGCACGAGTTCGCTCGTGCTTTTCCGTTCGACACTGACCAGAACGACTATTTGATTCATATTACGACGGGCAGTCACGTTCAGCAGATTTGTCTGTTCCTGCTGGCTGAGTCAAGACATCTTCCCGGCAGACTGCTTCAGACATCGCCACCTCCTCGCGAAGGCATGCCCGGAAGTGCGTTTCGAATCATTGATCTCGATCTGTCTCGCTACGACGCGCTGGCCACACGCTTTGCTGAAGAGCAGCAAGAAGGCCTGACCTTTCTGAAGTCTGGTATCGAAACACGCAATGCAGTCTTCAATCGACTGATCGAGCAGAACGAAAAAGTTGCCATCGCCAGTCGGTGCCCGATGCTGATCACGGGCCCGACCGGAGCCGGGAAAACTCGCCTTGCTCGCCGCATTTTTGAATTAAAGCGACGACGTGAGCAGATATCCGGCAGCTTTGTCGAAATCAACTGCGCGACTTTGCGCGGTGATCAGGCTATGTCGACATTGTTCGGACACATCAAGGGCGCATTCACGGGGGCGACGGGGAATCGGCCGGGGTTGTTGATGTCGGCTGATCGAGGATTGCTGTTTCTGGATGAAATCGGAGAACTGGGGCTCGATGAGCAGGCGATGTTACTCCGGGCGATCGAAGAGAAGCGTTTTCTTCCCGTCGGTGCAGATGATGAAGTGGAGAGTGACTTTCAACTGATCGCGGGGACGAATCGAAATCTCCACGAAGCCGTCCAAAAGGGACGATTTCGAGAAGACCTGCTGGCTCGAATCAATCTCTGGACTTTTGAACTGCCGGGGCTCGCAGCACGGCGCGAGGATCTGGAGCCTAATCTGGATTTCGAGTTGCAGAAGATCAGCGACGACACCGGACATCGTGTCAGCCTCAGTCGTGAAGCTCGCGCCACGTTTCTGAAGTGGGCTCAGTCCAGCGAGGCGAAATGGACGGCTAATTTTCGAGATCTGAACGCTGCCGTTGTGCGGATGGCTACACTGGCGACGGCAGGGCGGATCAGTGAAGCCGATGTGAAGCAGGAATGTGAGCGTCTCAGAAAGTCATGGGATCCCCATGCGGCGACTGCGGATCTGGGCGAAAGTCAGGTCCTCGAAAAGGTGTTGTCGGATGAAAGAATAGAACAACTGGACCTTTTCGATCGGGTGCAATTGGCCGCTGTGCTGAAAGTGTGTCGCGAATGTCGCACGATGGCCGAAGCCGGTCGCCGTCTGTTCGCGGTGTCTCGGCAGGCTCGAACGTCCCACAACGATTCGGATCGTCTAAAGAAATACCTTGCAAGGTTTGGGCTGGTATGGGACGACGTTCATTTTGAAGCGGACTCGCAATCTTGATTGCAAACTGTCGAACAGCACATCACTATGCCGCTGGCAC
>JBILXT010000592.1:0-3679 GCA_044378235.1 Planctomycetaceae bacterium | reverse complement strand
CGATGCAACGCATTTCCTGAAGCTGGTTCGGGACGGAATTTGTGTCGACTTTCCGACGGCCGGGCATTTGCTGCACTGGCAAGTGCGAGCGGAAGCGTCGATGCAGGTCAGTGCATTTCTTGAGTCATTGTCCTGAGTCGCACTGACGATTCTCTTTGGGAAACCCTGTTGGCATGTCTCGTCGTCTGCTGATTGGAACTGATGAAGCTGGCTATGGTCCCAATCTCGGACCGCTGACCGTGACGGCAACTGCCTGGGAGATACCTGCAGACGTTGAACCAGCTTCACTATGGGACGAGTTCCGCGACATCGTTACTAACGCGCCGACTCGTGGTGATCAAAGATTGTTTGTTGCGGATTCCAAAGCTGTTTATTCGTCTGGTGATGGGCTTGAAGATCTTGAAGTCGCGGCTCTGGCATTCCTGCGGACGTTAGATTGTCCGGTTTCGACGATCGATCAGTTGTGTCAGGCCATCTCGGCAGACAATTTTATGATGATGTATCAGGAGGAAGCCTGGAATCAGACGCCTGGGCGGACGTTGCCATGTGATGCCAGTGAAGATCACATTCTGGAATGGCAGCAGACACTCAATGAAGCGATGACTCAGAAGCAAATCCGTCTGCTGGGGATTCGCAGTCGCATTATGTTTCCGAAAGAGTTCAATCAGCTCGTTGCTGAGTCCGACTCCAAAGGCGTCGTACTTTCCAATGCCACGATGGGACTTGTGCGTGAATTAGTGGATCGATTCGGCGCAGATGAACTTTCTGTGCTTGTGGTTTGCGATAAACACGGTGGTCGGAATCGATACGATGAACTGATCGCTTCTCACTTTGATGATCAGTTTGTTTTCCGAATGGAAGAAGGACGCGAACGATCTCGATATCGCATGGGGCGGCTTGAGTTCTGTTTTCGGACTCGAGCTGAAGAATTGCTGCCAGTAGCCTTGGCTTCGATGGTCTCCAAATATCTTCGAGAAGTGCTGATGCATCAGTTCAATGAGTTCTGGGCTTCACACGTGCCGGGCCTGAAGCCGACTCAGGGATATCCCGTAGATGCGAAACGCTTTCGGGAAGAAATAGCGGCCACCGCCCGAAAGCTCGAAGTGGATGATTTCCAGCTTTGGCGAAGCCGCTGATATTCCCATGTCCTGACGTTTGCTGTCGCCGTTACAACCGGAATCACCAGAAGACTTGGTTGTAACTTGCTCAGATTGCGGCATTGTTGCGGAAAAAATCGGGATTCAGCCCCGGGATCTACGGATGATTCCGAGCTTGATTTGCTCCCATTCCCCGAGGGAGGTCCCATGAAAGATCCCGTCTCTGAAGGACTATTCTCACTTGCTGTTGGCCTGCGTCCGTACGTGGTGTCCCGGGTGCAGTGTGTCTATCGCGACTCGGATCTTGCGGTTGAGATCCTGTCATGGGATGCCCAGGCTTTAATGGTCTTTATGTGGGATCGATGGAACGACCTGTTTCGCAATGAGCTTTCATTTGTGGAACGCAGTTTGATCAGTGAGCTGCGTGATTTTCGTAATCGTTGGGCTCATCAGGACTATCTTGAAGAATCAGACGTTTACCGAGTTCTTGACGACATTGAGCGACTCCTCAAGGCGGTCAACAGTACCGAATGTATTGTCGTACGGGCGTTGAGGATCGAGTGTCTCAATCGCCTTTGGATGAAAGAATTGGGCG
Organism: Planctomycetaceae bacterium; assembly: GCA_044378235.1. Lineage (GTDB taxonomy): Bacteria > Planctomycetota > Planctomycetia > Planctomycetales > Planctomycetaceae > SXXK01. The sequence goes on along the minus strand of JBILXT010000592.1, from coordinate 1,987 downwards.
ATGATGCCCGGAATCGAAAGGTCCGGCTGCTCTGGCCCTATTTGCTCTGCGGGGCAAGTTCTCTGGCGATAGCCAGCGCTGTCATTTACTTTATCAGTGCTCCGTGGTCCTGGGTTCTGAGTGGGCTGGTGTTTCTCGGTCTGATGCGAATCGCCTTTTTGCAGGCGACAAGGGAATCTCGACGAGGTCCGGGGCCGCATGAGTGTTCTCATTGCGGTCGGATCATCTATATGGTCGAATGCCCGTATTGCTACCCACAGCAACAGGAACGCACTGTCAGCGATTCAGACGGATCGGGATTACGACCTGGGGGAAGTTCAAGTGGTTTCCGTATCGCGAAGGAGACCCAGTCTGCTCGCAGGTCGGTAACGGCCGACAGCGGTCATCTCGGCAAAGGAATCGTTGAAAACGGCAGTGCTGAGGTCACTCAGAACTGACGGCATAGCGACTGTGTCTGATCCAGCGGAAGGATGATGTACCGCTATCGAGAAGGAATCGCATGGTCAGCGGGGCCGTGTCGCGTCGTGGACACTTCTCTCAGCATGATATCCGCCGAATATCTCAGGCGGTTTCCGCGCGACGTGCTTCAGTCAGATTGTTGTCTGCGTCAACTTTTGCGGAATAATCACCGGGGAATGAAGCCAGATCCGCAGCAGCTTCGAGGGCAATCCACTTGCGAAGGCAGCTGCGGCAATGGCAGAGATGGTCCAGAAGAGCCGAAGAAAGTTCTTCCTTCGGCTCCACTGGCCAGCGCATAAGCAAGGCGTTGAGCACCTGACGACATTCATCAGGTGCTCTGGATGAGATGAGATTGTCTGGGATTTTATTCATAGTTATTCACCCAGAATCTGTCGCAGCCGTTCCAGGGCTCTCTGTTTACGTCGCGTCACAGCCTGTGGCGAAAGCTTCAGCTGTGTTGCGATTTCTGATCCGTCGTAACCTGATCTGAGCATTTCGATCACTAACCGTTCATCCGAAGGTAGTGATTCAATCTGCTGTTTCAGGTCCAGAACCAACCCGTGATCCGGAACACACTCCGCCGGTTCGTATTCCATCTGCACTTCTGCAGCAGAACCTCGTTGGCTTCGTTTTCGCAGTTTCCCGAAAGCTCGCTCAGCCGCTCGGCCGACCGCCTGTCGAAGAACCTGTTCCTGTGTTAACGGAGTCACTTCCGGAGTATCACATTCCGGCTGCGAATCATTTAAATCTATCCACGCGTCCTGAAACAGATCTTCAACATCATGTGTGTTGGTGAGATGTCTGTTTCGCTGATAGTGATAACGAATAAGACTCCGCATTCGTGCGTCGTCAAAATGGTGAGACATGCATCGGCTCCATGGTGAAAAATGGGAGCCGGGATTTGCCCCGATGTGAATGTCACTAAGTGGCCTGTGAAATCAGATGGCCAGTTCAGTCGACACTTTTTCAGGGCTCATTCGCGGCCCCGAAGAGAACGTAAAATCGGGTGACTGTGTCTCCACAGTCGCCAGCGACGGTCCTCTCGGGGCAATGCTGTATCTCAATCTCTCCAGCAGATCTGCCGGAGCATCCACTTCCAACAACGGAACATCGGCATCTCGGCCATAGACCGGCGGTCCTCGAGGATTCGCAACGTATTTCAGTTCTCGGGGAATGCTCGTCGATTGTGGAATACTCGACGAGTCATGCTCATATAAAGCAATGCAAATCGCGCCGTTCAGTCCACTGGCATGACGATGCTGTTCACGATATTTTCTGATCTGAGCCTGAGCATTCCAGGCACCTCGCATGTCTCTTGATGAACCGACAGCATTCGAAAACACAGGAACGGCATCAGGGACAAGCTCGTTGTGATGAACGCGGTTGCTTGCCCCCGTCCCTGCAGGCGAGTTTGCTTCGGAGGTACTGCTGAGCAGCCAGGACAGCCACTCGACACTCTCAGCTGCAGGCTTCCGAGAGCTTGCTTCTGAGTCCGAATCAGCGATCAGTTCTGCAGCAACTCTGGTGA
>JBILXT010000192.1:0-13026 GCA_044378235.1 Planctomycetaceae bacterium | reverse complement strand
CTTCAGACGATCGACTTCCAAGAACTCGCCCCCAGCGTTCTGGAGTTTTTTGACTATCAACCACGACGGCTCGCGCGCCTCGTTCCAGAAGTTCGCGGAGTACCCACGTTCCGATAAATCCGGAACCGCCGGTGACAAGAAAGCAATCAGACATCGGAAGCCGATCGAATATGGGCAGAGGTCAGGGGAGGCAGGAGTGAACCTGTTAAGGAAAATCTCCGATGCGTCAGGATGTGTCGAGTGCTTTGTCAAGCTTTAATTTAGGGGTAGTGGACCTTGCTAAAGGTCCTGCTGTGTTGGGATCTTTAGCAAGATCCACTACCTCTACCCCCGTTCTTTATCTTGACAGAGCACGAGGAGTTTCATGTTCGGTCGACACTCCGTCAATCGAATGCATGAAGTGCTATTGCTGCGCGTTTCGTTGACGCAATCGAGCACTGACGCGATTCAGAATGGCTAATTCACGTGCAGACAGTGAGTCACGACCTTCCGTGTGCAGCTTCTCGAGGATGATGTCCAACTGCTGCTCATCCATCTCACGAACTTCTGATTCGCGAACCGCTCGTTCGTCATCTCGCCGAGTTTTCCAGCGTTCGAGTATCCCAAAGCCTGAGTCTTCGTCCTCAGTCTCACGGTCTGAAAACTCAGTCCGATTCAGGCTGGTGTAACCTTCTGAAAAATCATAACCCAAAAACGAGTCGTCTGGCTCCGGTGGTGGAGTCCACTGACTCACCTGATGAATATGCAGAACCAGAAGGAAAGCGGACAGAGCCACAAGGCTGCTGATATCGAAGACGAACCCCGCAAGAATCCCGAACAGGGAAACTACAAGACCAATTCTCAGCATGAGATCATGCGTTTCGGATTCTACAAATCGCAGATTCAGAAACGATGAAGCCACCTGGCCTACATCCAGAGGACGCACGGGAATCAGATTGAACAGCGTCAGGCAGTAGTTCACCAAAAACGTCACTCGTAAACAGTTTTCAGCGAGTGGCAGTTGAGATCCTACTGAAAAAACTTCAAATGGATTCAACAAGTTGGCTAGCAGGCCAAGTTCATGAAGACGCCAACCACAGGCAATCGCAACGGCGGCATTCACCAGAGGGCCAGCCAATGATTGTGCCAGAGACTCTCGAAACGTCAGCCGGGAGCCACCTTCAGACATTCCTCCCAACGGCCACAACACGACAAGGCCCGGGGCAGAGTAGTTTCTGCGTGCGACCAGCAGATGAGCAATTTCATGAGCCAGCAAGCTCAGCAACAGGATGGCGCTGGTGATCGCACCGAACACGACATCCTGCATTCGCCACATCAACGCAACAGCGACGACTGGCATGAGAAAGCTCAGCCGTAGCGGAACTCCCATCAGTCGTCCCATTGGGAACGAAAATGTCAGTAAACTGTCGGTGCGATACATGGTGGGAATTGTAAACAAGGCATTGACCCCAAAAAACACCCGAGGCCCAATTTTTTTCTCAGTGCTGGAAGTCCTCCCGGTGCCTGACGGTCTCTCAGATGTGACATCGGAATGTCGGAGGGGCCAATAAAATGGGTTTCAGCCCTTTGATCACTCTGAAAAAGGCCCTAAATAGCTCAACTCAACTGTCCTGCCTGTACACCCGACAACAACGCAGACTGTGTGCTTCAGCTTCGACTAGGCAGCTTTCTGACGAATAATTCGGTCCCATGCACAGTGATTTTCGGGTTTGACGCTGTGATCCGGCCTGGTCGCTTGTTTTGAGTGGATTGCCCTGGTCCAATTCGCGTTCTGCGTGCAAATCAGGTCTGGTTGAGCTTTTCTCGCTGGACGTGTGCAGCCTGCGGTCCGCCTGAAGTTGTTGCGAACGGCGAGTATTTCCACCTTATTTGTGTCAGACAGGAATTTGAAAAGATGGCGGTTAAAGTTTATTACGACGACGATGCGGATCTAAGTCTCCTCAAGGGCAAGACAATTTCCATCATCGGTTACGGAAGCCAGGGCCATGCTCAGGCTCAGAACCTTCGCGACAGTGGCTGCAACGTCCTTGTCGGCCAGCGCCCAGGCGGAGCCAACTATGATCTCGCCATCAGCCACGGTTTCAAACCCGTCTCTGCTGCAGAAGCTGCTGAAAAGGGTGACCTGATCAATATCCTGCTGCCGGACGAACTTCAGGGTGACGTCTACCGAAACGATATTAAGCAGCACCTGAAGCCAGGCAATGTGCTGATGTGTTCACACGGATTCAACATCCACTTCGGTCAGGTTCAGCCTCCGAAGGGTGTCGATGCCGCTCTTGTTGCACCAAAGGGCCCAGGCCACCTGGTTCGCAGCGAGTACGAAAAAGGCGGCGGTGTCCCGAGCCTGATCGCACTCAGCGAAGGTGCCTCGGAGACATCCCGCCAATTGGCTCTGGCTTATGCCAAGGGCATTGGTGGTACTCGCGGCGGTGTGATCGAAACAACGTTTGCTGAAGAAACCGAAACCGACCTCTTCGGCGAACAGGTTGTTCTCTGCGGCGGTGTTAGTGCTCTGGTGAAGGCTGGTTTCGAAACTCTGGTTGAAGCCGGTTATCAGCCGGAAATGGCCTACTTCGAATGTATGCATGAACTGAAGCTGATCGTTGACCTGTTCTATCAGGGCGGTCTGAACTACATGCGTTACAGCGTTTCAAATACTGCTGAGTACGGCGACTACACTCGCGGTAACCGCATCGTGACTGAGCAGACCAAGGCCGAGATGAAGAAGATTCTCGAAGAAATCCAGAGCGGAAAATTCGCTCGCGACTGGTTGCTTGAAAACAAGGCTGGTCAGGCTTCCTTCCTGGCAACTCGCCGCCGCGAACGCAATCATCTGATTGAAACCGTTGGCAAGCAGCTGCGTAAGATGATGAGCTGGATTTCCTCCAAGGAAGTCTAGTCGTTGGTCAATCATGATTTCTCAAAGCCCGGCCGTTCGATCACAGATCGGCCGGGCTTTGTTATTGTAACACAGCGATCTTTCTGAATTCCCCGGCAGCTGCACCCCGTCGCTACGGTAAACTTATGTCGTTCATCGAAATTCAACCCGTAAAGTCGCCGATCAGGGGCACGATTCGTCCGCCTGGTTCGAAAAGCATTACCAACCGCGCCATGATCCTGGCAGCGCTGGCGGATGGACCGACAACACTCACCGGAATGCTCGACAGCCAGGATACGCGAGTGATGGTGGAGAGCCTTCGACGACTTGGCTTTACGGTCGATCAGGATATTGCCGGATGTCGTTGCACCGTGAACGGCCTTGCTGGGAAAATTCCGGCCAAGCAGGCGGATCTGTGGCTCGAAAATAGTGGGACCAGCATCCGATTCCTGGCTTCACTTTGTGCACTGGGCAGCGGACAGTATCGGCTCGATGGTGTGGAACGTATGCGACAACGCCCCATCGGCGATCTCGTTCGAGCTCTCCAGCCGCTGGGGGCAAATATTCGTTTCGAAGTTCCCGACAGCGATTGCCCTCCAATCATCGTCGACGGCCTGCTCAGCTATTTCACCGGCGGATGGACTTCGATTCAGGGGAACATCAGCAGCCAGTTTCTCAGCAGCCTGCTGATGACAGCTCCGGCCTGCCAGAAAGATGTTCATGTTCGAGTCGATGGCGAACTCGTCTCGAAGCCTTACGTCACCATGACGCTGCAAATGATGCAGGCCTTTGGTGCCGAAGTGTTCTGCCCGGACGATCTTTCCGAATTTCATATCAGCGCGAAGCCTTATGAGGCTGGCACGTACGACATCGAACCGGATGCGTCGGCGGCCAGCTACTTCTTCGGAGCTGCGGCTGTCACAGGTGGTGAAGTCACTGTCACAGGGCTCTCCAGAAATGCTCTACAGGGAGATGTGGGCTTCGCAGCCGCTCTGGAGCAAATGGGGTGCGAAGTCATCTGGGGGACTGATCGGATCACTGTGAAAGGAAAGCCTCTGCATGGCATCGACATCGATATGAATGCCATCAGCGATACAGCTCAGACATTGTCAACGGTCGCTGTCTTCGCCGACAGCCCCACGACGATCAGAAATGTCGGCCATATGCGACATAAGGAAACCGATCGGATTGCAGCGGTCGTGACGGAACTCAATCGAGCCGGCATCCGAGCGCAAGAGCATGCCGATGGGCTCACGATCTTTCCGGGAACGCCTCAACCGGCCGAGATTCACACCTACGATGATCATCGCATGGCGATGAGTTTTTCGCTGCTGGGGCTGCGAGTTCCCGGCGTCAAAATTCTGGACCCAGGCTGCACCGCCAAGACATATCCTAACTACTTTCAGGACCTCCAGACGCTCTGCACGGCAGGGTTTCCGGCCGGAGCCAACTTATGAGCAATGGCGGATGGCCGGAAGGCAATCGATCGGGTGATCGAGGACGACGACCTCAGTTTGGCAACCGAGATCAATCCGGCCCACGACATCGACGACCTCAACAGGGCGGCAATCCGTGGGACAAATCTCAGAACTCCCGCAGCAGTGACGAAGCCAGCCTCGTTGTTCCCGAACCGTACATGAATGGACGTCATCTGGCGTACGCTGTCCTGCAGGAATATGACCGCTCCGATCGTTTCGTGCAGGACCTGTTCGCGGAGCTCGATCATCGCCATCATTTGTCCTCACAAGATCGCGCGCTGGCAGTGGATGTTGCCTCCGGAGTTGTTCGCCGCAGCAGAACTTTGGACGTGCTGCTGGAATCTCGGATGACTCGGCCACGACACAACGTGGAACCTGACCTGTGGCGCATTCTTCGCCTGGGGGCTTACCAACTGCTGTTTGCACGGACTCCGGAACATGCGGCCGTCGATTCAACGGTTGATCTGTGCCGCGATCTCAATCGAGCTCGCTGGACAGGGTTTGTGAACGGCGTGCTTCGCAACATCGGACGCTTGTTGTCAGACGTGCCTTGTCATGGGCCATCATCGACTTCTCTTCCCACCGTGAATGGCCAATGGCGTTCGCTCAATGAATCGGTCTTTGCCGATCCTGCCGTTGATCCGGCTCAGTGTTATGCAGACGCTTTTTCATTGCCGGCTTTCCTCGCAAAGCGTTGGGTCACGAGATTCGGAAAATCCCCTGAGAGCACGGAACTACTCTCCATCTGTTTTCAGTCAATCAGCCCTCCGTCCACTTCGCTGCGAGTTAACTCACTGCGGAGTAATGCGGCGGACGTATTGACTCTGCTTACAGAAGCCGGCTGCAAGGCCAGCCTGGGACAAACCGATGGCAGCATACATCTGGATCAGTCGGTTCGGCTTGAATCATTGCCAGGATACGTTGACGGCCTGTGGAGTGTTCAGGATGAAGCGGCCATGACTGCATCACAGTTGCTGAATCCACAAGCCGGCGAACACATCCTTGACATGTGCGCGGCTCCGGGTGGCAAGACAACCCATTTGGCAGAGCTCAGTGGCGATCAGGCTCAGATCACGGCTTGCGATGTCGCAACGGGGCGGCTCCAGCGAGTTCTCGACAACGCCGCGCGGCTGCAACTGCATTCGATCAATCCACAACTGATCGGCAAGGATGGAAACAGTCTGCCCGATGGCCCGTTCGATGCCATTCTCGTCGATGTTCCGTGTTCGAATACTGGAGTTCTGAATCGTCGTCCGGAAGCCCGCTGGCGATCCGATGAAAACTCCCTGCGAGAACTCGTGGTGCTCCAGACGAGACTGCTGCTGCAGGCGTGTGAACGAGTTCGCTCCGGTGGCCGAGTCGTTTATTCAACCTGCAGCCTGGAACCGGAAGAGAATCGCGGTGTCGTGGATGCAGTGCTTTCGGCGATGCGAGAGTTTCGGCTGGAACGCGAATGCCTGCATCTTCCTGGTCTGCCTGCCGACGGAGCTTATCAAGCTCTCTTGATCCGAAGCTAACAACGTGGAATGATTCTTGAGAGAATTGAGTTTCAGGTGTCGCTCGTGTGAAGCTCTGCGGAGTTTCGCTGACTGAAAGAACATATCGACAGAGAACATGACCATCCAGAATTTGCTGATCGCCATTACAGTCCTGCTGACAGTTGCCGTCGCAATTCTGGCCTATCGTGCGGCCCAGTGCAGTGCGGGCTGGCGTGCCTGGGTCTGTTATCAGGTCGCGATGATTTACAATACCGTGCTGCCGCGATGCACGGCGACAAACGCCTGCACTTTTCCTGAACACGGTCCGGCGATCATCGTGGCGAATCACACAAGCCCGGCCGACCCTGTGCTCCTGTGGATGCGGCATTTCGCTCAGTTCAAGAAACCGCGACTACGCGTTATCGGCTACATGATGGCCAAAGAATATTACGTTCGCGGCGGTTTGCTCACATGGATTTGCAAAGCGATGGAAAGCATCCCCGTCGAGCGCAACGGGCAGGACATGGCACCGATCAAAGAAGCTTTGCGGCGACTCCAGGCCGGTCACTTACTGGGACTGTTTCCCGAAGGCGGCATCAACGTGGAATCCCCCAATGAGCGTCTTCGAGCTGGAGGAACCGGCGTTGCATGGCTCGCTCTGCGTTCCAAAGCGCCAGTGATCCCGGTGTTCATCACTGACGCACCACGTTCAAATTCGATGGTCTGGGTCTTCTTTCAGCGAACTCAAACAAAGTTGACGTATGGGCCGCCGGTGGATTTGTCGCAATGGCAGAATGACAAGCCCAGTCATACGGACCTTATGGAAGCCACCGACACGATCATGCAAAGCATCGCCAGTCTCGGCGGTCTGCAGATTACGCCATCTTTTACTCGTGCAACTCGAACCTGAAAATCGTGTAGCCGATGCAGTACGACTCAGTTCATCCGCAATTCAGATTTGCTATCCATTAGCCAACAGACTTATTATTTCCGGCACGGACACTCTCGTGGAACAACCTCTTGTCACGGCAAAGGAATTGAAGTTAGGTTCTTCTCACAAAATCTACTAGAAGACGTCCCTGTGGTTTCTGACGAATCAAATTCTGGCCCGTCACCATCGATTCTGCCGTTGGCGCAGATTTCGACAGCGTGGTCGGTTGTGATGAACGCAAGGCAAGGAGACCGCATCAATCAGGAGGAGATGACTCGGTTCTTCGCTCGTTATCAGGGAGCCGTGTTGAGATATTTTCGCACGGCGGTCAGAAATCAGGATATTGCCGAAGATCTGACTCAGGATTTTGCGTTGAAGTTCATCCGTGGCGGGTTTCAGGCAGCTCATCCGGAGGGTGGGCGTTTTCGAGATTTTCTGCGAGTGGCGTTGGCGAACCAATTGCGAGACCATCATCGACGACAGCAACATCGCAGAAATGAGAATGAGTATTCGGAACGGCTTGTTGAGCAGGTTGTCGAAAACGAACCGACAGAAAACTTTGAGAGCAACTGGCGCGATGAACTATTGGCTCATACATGGTCGGACCTTGAACTCCATCAGCAGTCCACCGGGCAAATGTACTATACGGCTCTTCGATTGAAAGCGGAGTCAGACGGTGTTGTCGGCAGTGAGTTAGTCCGACTGTTTTCAGACCGCTCCGGTGTAGCAACAACAGAGACCGCTTATCGAAAACTCCTGCAACGGGCCCGACGGCAGTTTGGAGAATTACTGCTCAGGAACGTCGCGGACACTCTCTCTGTTCCCACACGTGATGAACTCGCGCGTGAATTAGCAGACCTCAAGTTGCTCATTTATTGCAATGAACTGTTGTAGGCTGATTGCCCAGACGTTCAACGAAACGAATCTGCCTTAACAAGACATGGGTTGAAACTTCAGCTTTCAATTGAGTCTGCGCGCATCTTTCGGTTTCCTGAATTCAGGCCTGGTTATAGGCATAAACGCATCACTTTTTTGCTGTGACTCAAAATCAAAAAACTTTCCTGAAACGATACCTTTCATCCACGGAATGCCTGTTCGTTCGAGGTTATGCTGGAGTGCATGGGGCAAGTGGAATCAAATCCTGGCGGCGATTCTCACGACGAATCTGAAGATTTGGACGGATGGGAGTTCGCGTGTCCGCCATTTGTAGATCGCGTCGCACCAGCGTGCTCGATTGCGAATCCAAACTCAGTTTCGGACGCAATCGTCAGCGGTAATAATTCCAGAGCTGTTGTCGCGGATTCAGAACAGTCACGAATTCGATTGGAGCGATCTCCAGTCCTGGAAGAACTCGGACCGTGGAAGATTCAAAGAGAAATCGGACGCGGCGGGATGGGCGTCGTCTTTGCGGCCATTCACAAGCAGTCGGGGGAAAAGGCGGCGATCAAGTTCCTTTCATTGACGGCCGGATTCGACACTCGTCGGATCGAGAGATTTCGTCATGAAGCATCCGTGATTGAACGACTGAACCATCCCAATATTGTACGTCTGAACTCGTTGGAACATATCCATGGGCATCATTGTCTGGTGATGCAGTTGATTGATGGGGTCAGTCTGGATCGTGTCGCTGGCAGCATCCATGATCATCGAACATCAGCAGGCAGAACTGTCGTCGATGAAGTGTCGCGTGACTCCGGAAGCCGGGACCAGTGCATGCCGAAGGACGATCAGTGGCTGAGAGGAAAGCTGTTTGGCAATGAACAGGAACGATTTCAGTATATTGCCGGTCTGATTCAGAAAATCGCGCAGGCTCTGAGTTATGCGCATTCTCAGCGCGTGATACATCGTGATATCAAACCTTCGAATCTTCTGGTTGACTGTCATGATGAAGTCTGGATTACCGACTTTGGGCTTGCACAGATTCAGGGCGAACATGGCCTGACCGCAACAGGAGATTTGCTGGGTACGTTACGGTATATGAGTCCCGAGCAGGCAATGGCCAGTCGGATTCCGATTGATCATCGTACGGATGTTTATTCTCTCGGTGCGACCCTGTATGAGCTCTTGAGCGGCACAGCAGCATTTCTTTCATTGGAACGCGCTGCACTATTGCAGCAAGTACTTTTTGATGACCCGGTTCCATTGAAGCAGATTGATGAAGCCATCCCGGTTCCTCTGCAAATCATCGTCGAGAAGGCGATGCGGAAAGATCCTCGCCAGAGGTATTCGACTGCGGGCGAGATGGCAGATGATCTTTTCCGATTCCTGACTAAAGTGCCAATTCGTGCGACGCGAGCAAGTCGGCTGGAGCCGATCGTTCGCTGGTGTCAGCGAAATAAAGCACTGAGTGTCTCAATCATGAGTGTGGCGCTGTTGCTGATTGCATTAGTAACTGGTCGCCTGATTCATGACGAACTCGAGGATCGCCAAAATCAGACACTGGAATTGTTGAGACGCACTACGACGGCTGAAGAAGAATCACGCGCCTTCGCGGCAATGCGGAAAGTCGCCAGATATCGACAAACGGGACTGGCTGGACTCGGGTCTCACATGCAGCAATTGGTCATGGACACTGAGCACGTGAGTGCAGACGCACGCGCTGAACTGCGTAATGAATGGCTATCCTGTCTTGCTCGCCCGGATTGGTCGAATGACAGCGATATCGAATGCCGTTCCGATATCATGGCATTGAGCCCATCGGGAATATTGATCGCGGAAGCCCTGCCCGATCAGGAGGGGCAGACCATCAGAATTCGACGACTTTCCGCTTCCGGGTCAGAGGTCATAACCACCCCTTTATGGTTCACGGTCAAGGCACTTTGGTTCAGTCGGGGAAGCGAATTTGTGATTGCGACAGATCTGGCCCAGAACTGGCAGATCGTGCGATCAGTCGATGGAAGGCAGATGTTCGAGATCCCTCAGAGTTCCCTCGGCTGTGACGTTTGTGATGCGACAAAACAGATCGTGTTCTGGGGTTCGTTACCAACTCTCTATCTCGCGTCACTTAGCGGTGATCTGCCCACGCCGACGCTGCAGACGGTTTCGCTGAGTGCACCGGCACACTTTGTCAGGTTCTCCCCGGATGGAACCCGGCTGTCAGTACTGGAGAATCAACGACCGTCGGGACTTTCGGTCCTGGATCTGACCGGCCGAGTACTTTGGAAGCGAGGCGCTGATCGCGCTCTAACACTGGACTGGAGTGATGACGGTCAGTATATCGCATTGCCCAATCAATCCGGTGCTATCGAAGTTCTGGATGCCAATTCCGCAAACGTGTCCTCTCGTCTGACGGGGTTGCACGACGTTGTCTCCACGATCGACTGGCACCCATCGGGCAACTACCTGTTGACGGCTGCCTGGAATGGAGAAATTCTGCTTCGCCACGCATGGACCGACCAGATTCTGATTCGCAGCCACGAAAAACTCGACGCAGTTGGCTTTGGACGTGATGGACAAACGGTCGGCTGGGTCGTGAATTCTGTTGGCTCAGGGAATTATCAGGCAAGCGTTGCTCGATGGACACAGGGCCATGTGGTTGAGTTTCCATGGTATTCCGGAATGGGTTCTTTGATTCCGGCCGGCGTCAGTTTCCATTCAGGCGGTCGACTCATTGCGGTCAATTCTCTGTATGAATTGCAACTCTTTGATCTTACTGAACCGCGACGGCTCGCTCGGATTCCTCAGGAAGGCACGCTGGATGCTGAGTTTTCGTCTGATGGCAGTCAGTTAATTGTTCTGACACGTACGGCAATCCATCGCTGGCCAGTTCGGAGTGAAGTCTATGACGGAGTATCACACTTCAAAGTCGACACTCCGACCACAGTCCAGATTCCAGCCTGCCTGACAGGAGTATTGATGGATCATGGCAGCACTGCTGTTGTCCGCTTGAGCAGTTCACCCGGGCAGTTGACAAAAATCGATGCAGTGACCGGAAAGACCGAACCTGCGAAAGGAACAGTTGAGCCAGGGCTGGATGTGGAACTGACGGGGCCTTTTCTCTTGCGGCGCGGATGGCGAGATTCAACGGCCGAGGTGCATGACAAACGTACTCTTGAGTCTTTGGCTAAGTTGAATGTAGGGGCTGCCTCTGTGCAATCGGCCTCATCAGATGGGCAGTTCATGACATCATCTGCACTGGAGCATCTGGAGTTCTGGAATACCGAGACGTGGACGTCTCGAGGACAGCTTGAACTGGATGCACCCGTTGTTGGCGCACGAGTCGAATTTCATCCTAAACAATCTTTGGCCGCAGTACGATTGATGAACAGTCGATTGGGACTCTTTGATCCGGCGACGCTCAGGATTATTGCTCGCATTGACGAATTGCAGGATCACTGGTCATCAACCTTCCATTTTTCACCTGACGGTAAATTTCTGGTTGAATTGAATTCTCAGCCAGGCTCCTTTCGCGTTTGGCACTTTGAGAAAATGGAGACGACGTTGGCTGAACAAGGTTTGCATTGGGACGACTCAAGAAAAAAATTGCTTTACGATGCTGACACTTCTCAAGGGGAGCACGGTGCTCCGGCAAGTTCGCTGATCGTTGATCTGGCGACCACAATGAAGCCCACAGAAACCGTATCGCAGCAACTTCAGTCTCTGCGCGATCGACTCAATGCTGATCCGTCCTATCCGGGACTGCAGAATCTCCTGGCGTGGATCTTGTTGACGGCACCAGAGCCAATGAGGAGGAACGCAGAAGCCCTCGAATTGTCCCGGAAAGCCAATCTCACTGTGCCTGACTATTCACCCTATCGGAATACTCTGGGCCTGGCCTGTTTTCGTAACGGGCTCCATTCAGAAGCGGAACGATTGCTGAAAGAAAACCTGAAGACCTCGCCTCCGGAAGAACTCACGACAGATCTCATTGTCCTCGCGATGGTCGCGCATGAGCTCGGGCAGACATCGGCGAGAGACGCGTATAGGACCTGGGCCGAACAGCAAATGCTCAATCATCCACCAGCAACCGATGTTGCTCGGGAAGAGACGAGATTGTTCATGCAGGAGCTATTAGAGAAGATCGCGGAATAACTAAGGTACGCACCGCTGAAGGCGACACCGCATCATTCCGCCGGGGCGATACCAGACTCAAAAAATTCTGCAACGCTGATCGGACAGTCTGGAATTGATGCAGAAAGAAGCATGAAGCCGGTGTCATGTTGTGTCAAAGTAGACTGAGCGACGATTGCTGCAAATTTTCGGTCACAGCCTGATTCTCGTGCGTTTGTAACTGATGGAGGCGAACTTGTAATCGCCATTTCGGAGAACTTACACCTGCGACTTTCGCTACGTGGGAGTTCAAGTTCCGCCAATTCATCAGTTCAAGGGCTGACTTTAATGAGTATTTCTGACCTTTTCCGGGCAGTCTGCTGCACTCCGTCTTCCCGTCGTCGATTTCGAGCAACGATGAATCCACTGCCGGGCAGCCAGACTCTCGAAGCTCGGATTGTGCCTGCGACTCTGGTGAACCCGATGACGTTGACTTATCGGGATTTTGACGGCGACGACGTCACCGTCCAGTTCTCTGCCCCCATCCTGGATGCCGGAAATGTTAACTCCGTTTTCGTCTTCAATAATGGAAATGTCAACGGCAATAATGTCCTGCCACAGCAACTGCGATCGATCAATCTGTCCGGTCTCCCGGCTGCTGCTGGAACAGCTTTGACTACTGTTGCGATACGTAATCCTGCCAGCGGTGGGGATGGATTTGCTGCGTTAGGGCAGCTCAATGCGACTGGTCGTGACTTGGGGGCGATCAAAATTGACGGTGACCTTGGCCGGATTCTGGCGGGTGATGTCACAACATTGACTCCAGGGGTCAGCGAGTTGTCTGTGCATTCGATCGGGCGATTCGGCACCAAAACGGGGGCCACGAACCTCAATAGTCGAATCCAGGGAACGCTCGATTTACTGGTTGTCAAAGAGGATATCAAGGGGGCCTTTATCGAGGTTTTCGGAGGAGCGAATGGTCGAGTCAACACGTTGTCCGTCGGTGGTTCAATGCTAGGTAATGGTTCCGCGAATTCCGGTCGGGTTCATGCGCATGGCAATCTGGGGAAAGTAACTGTCGGCCGTGATGTCCTCGGAGGAAATGGAAGCCACAGTGGAGCAATTACCTCGTTTGCTGATGTCTCAAGCGTCAGCATTGGGGGTTCACTCATCGCTGGCAAGGGGAGTTTCTCCGGGATGATTCGGACCGATGTTAACGGCGGTGGTCATACCGAAGGTGAATTCGGAGGTCATATTGGCCTGGTGAACATT
>JBILXT010000191.1:0-13028 GCA_044378235.1 Planctomycetaceae bacterium | reverse complement strand
ACTCAAAACTCACTTTTGATTAACTCGTTCGCCAAGGACCGAGTTATTCAAAACTCAGACTGAAAAGTACCAAAATTTAAGATTGCCGGCAAGGCGCCCTTGGCGGACTTTTAAGCAACACGTAGTATAGTGGTTGTAATGGCTCACGGTATGTTCATGTGACCACGTGTTGTCCGGGGGTTTCCGCATGTCAGTTAAGCAGTTCGTCGGGATCGTTGCGTCGGCAAGAATTCATGAAAATGATGCGAAATGGTTTCCAAAATGGATTCGGCGGTACGCCAGTTTCCTGAAGGCTTCGGACGA
Source organism: Planctomycetaceae bacterium (assembly GCA_044378235.1). GTDB lineage: Bacteria > Planctomycetota > Planctomycetia > Planctomycetales > Planctomycetaceae > SXXK01. Next base: position 12,725 of record JBILXT010000191.1, on the reverse strand, counting down.
TCAGCTGCTTCTTGTTTCGAAAGCCAGTGTCCTGGCCTTTTGTCGGATGCTGCTGGCTCAACAGGTGCCGGCGTGGCAGAGAATCCAGGGGGTTCGTGCGGTTGAGTTTTACCGCACTCATGTCCTAAAGGCGCTTGAACCCGATTTCCTGGAGATCAAACAGAAACTGGGGGCGATCGCGGAGTCGGAACGACGTGGCGGCGATAGCTCCGTTGACGAAAAGACGCTGATTGGCGTGATCCCTGCCACCGATCCACCTTGCGTCAAAAAGATGAGGGCCGAGATGCGGCTGCGTCATTATACGTTGAGCACAGAGACCACCTATATTGGATGGGTGCTGCGATTTATCGAGTTTGTGGGAAGTCCGGAACTGGAGCGATTTGGGGCTTCGGAGGTCCGAGCATTTCTGACAGAGCTGGCTCTTGATGGAAACGTTGTGGCAGGAACTCAAAAGCAGGCGTTTTGTGGCCTTCAGTTTTACTATGAGAAAGTCCTGGGGCGTGATCTGGAGTTCATTGGAGCTATCAAGGCGAAGGATTCCAGTCATTTGCCATTGGTTCTAAGTCGTGAAGAGGTGGGACGAATTCTCAAGATGTTTGCGGGTCGGGATCTGTTGTTGGCTTTGCTTATGTATGGGTCGGGAATGCGTCATAAAGAAGTCCTGCGGCTTCGAGTGAAGGATGTGCATTTCGATACGATGCAGATCACCGTGCGTGACGGGAAAGGCATGAAGGATCGAGTCACTATGCTGCCCAGGGCTGCGGTTCCGCTGTTTCACGATCAACTGAAGCTTGTCCAGAAAACACATGAAGCAGATCTGGCGATGGGTGGCGGGAACGTGTTCATGCCGTTCGCCCTGGCGCGAAAGTATCCGAACGCCGATCGGGAGTACTGCTGGCAGTTCGTTTTTCCCTCGCGCCAGCGTTCCACCGATCCTCGCAGCGGTGAAGTCCGTCGACATCATATTCACGAGAACCTGTTTGCTCAGATCATGAAGCGCGGTCGTATCGCTGCAAAGGTTTTCCAGCCCGCAACTCCTCATACGTTTCGCCACAGTTTCGCGACACATCTACTTGAGGATGGCTACGATATTCGAACGGTTCAGGAGCTGCTGGGCCACGATGATGTTTCAACGACGATGATTTATACGCATGTGCTGAATCGGCCCGGGCTGAATGTGAGAAGTCCGGTGGATGCGATGTCGTGAGAGTGGGAGAATGGTAATTGAATATTTGAAATTTGAAATTTGAAAATGAAGGGCAGGTGGTTGGCACGCGAAGGTGCGGAGACGCGAAGTTGGGGATTTCCAATTTGAAATCTGAGATCGAGAAGTGAACGCAGGGATCCCTCGCTGACGCATCGGGTTGGGATAGCGGCAGCGGATAAAGGAGCGGGGAATGGTTAATGATTATTGGAGATTGAAAATTGCAAATTGGAGGCAGGAGGAGAGGTTGGCACGCGAAGGTGCGGAGACGCGAAGTTGGGGATTTCCAATTTAAAATTTGAGATCGAGAAGTGAATGGCGGGAGAGCTGACAGAAGGCTGAGATGCTGAGGATGATCTGACGGGGAGGGGGAAGGGGTAATGAACCTGTTCACGAACTCATTCGTAGGACGGCCTTTTCAGGCCGTCGTTGCTACAAAAAAACGGTCACTTTCGACGCCCTGAAAAGGACGTCCTACAATTCTTCACAGCCTCTCCGGGCCTTGTCCTGATGTCCGTGGATCGAAGGCCCTACGACATGTCCGGCTTTTCGGCGATGATGACAGCTCCCGGGGCAAGAAAGACTCCCAGAGAATGCCACAGAGCGGTACCCAGTGCAAAGCAGAGTTTTACGGCGGTGCTCGTTTCGTCACTATGAACAGCGCCACGAGGTGACGCACTGATGACACGAAAGCCGGTTTGCTGCAGCAACTCCAGAAAGCTGCGCGTCGGCATTGAAAAGCGATGATCGTTGACCGCTCGCCTTAGAATCCGCTCACCTCGAGCAGGTGAAACGTGTTGCAGGAAGGCTCCGATGCGGGCCATCCAGGATTTGTCGACATTCCGCATGATCAGAATGCCGCCGGGTTTCAGACGCTGATAAATCTCTCGAAGCTCTCCCGGCTGATTGGGCCAATAGATGTTTGCATCGAGCACTGAAATGACATCGAACGGATCAGTCTCCAGATGAAACTCGGACACGGTGCCGCAACATTGTGCTTTCATTCCATTGCGTCGCACATATTCGACAGCCTCCGGAACGATATCGAAGCCACAAACTTCAAAGCCGGCTTTCTGAGCAGCCTCCAGGAATCCCCCATACGAACAGCCGACATCAAGTAGTCGGTGTCCTTCGGGCTGAACATATTCAACCAATTGTCGCAGAATGGATTGATACATTCGCTGCTTAAAATGATTCAGCGCGGCGCCCTGTTCGGTGTCGCCCCAGGTCATTTTCTGAGTATGCTCGATCTCGCTCTCAAGGTTGTATTCGCGGTCCATGAAATAGGAGTGACAATGGTTGCATTTCAGCCACTCCGTTTCGCCTCGCGCGTTAACAAATTTCCAGGCTTTGGAGGCGAGCGGCGTGATCTGACCACAGGCCGGACAGCAGGATGTGTCCGGCGTTACGTTCGGCGTTGTGCTTTTCAGGATGGCCGACATGAGAACTCTTTCAACAGACACAAATGATTGTGGCCATCTGATTGGACAAATTGACCTGGGGCGAGGACGATCTGTGTTCAATGTTGACCTCACCCGGAACGCAGTATCCTCGATTCCTCAAAATGGAGTCAATACGGCTGCCGCTGCGGTTATCCTCAGTGTTTTTCCGGGGAGTGACTGCAAAATGATGCGACATTTGGCCCCGGTTCGCCATCGTGTTGCCGTTCCTTGTTCTTTTCGTTTGAGCGTGATTCATGTCAGAGAAATCCCCGAATGTCCCCGTGTCTGTTCTCTTTGATTTTACAAAGGCCGCGCTGCTCAGCACCGGCCTGAGTGATGCCAATGCACAGGTCACGGCCGAGGCGCTCGTTTCCACCGATGCATTAGGCGTGTTTACTCATGGGACGAAATTGCTGGCTGGTTATCTGAAGAAGCTGCAGGGCGGAGGTTATTCGCCCAAAGCTCAGCCGAGGATCGAACGTGAAGGACCAGCGTGGGCGATCGTCGATGGCGATACCGGACTGGGGCAGGTCGGCTGCCATTTTGCGATGCAGACCGCGATCCAGAAAGCATCGACCACTGGTGTTGCGTTCGTCAGTCTGCGGAACACCGGACACATCGGAGCGGCAGGATATTTTGCCGGCCAGGCGGCGCGATCTGGTTTTATCACGATGGTCACTGGAAACGATATCCCCAGTGTCGCAGCTCCAGGATCAAAGAAGGCGGTTCTGGGAAGCAATCCGCTAGCTTATGCGATTCCGACCGGAGGCGATCCTATTCTGCTCGACATGGCCACGGCGGCCGTCGCCGGTGGAAAAGTCTACGCCGCCATTCAGCGCGGAGAACAGATTCCGAATACATGGTTGATCGGCCCTGACGGACATCCCACAACCGACGGAACCCTGTATCCTCATGCCACCGCGCTGGCTCCGATGGCGGGGCATAAAGGTTATGGTCTGGGGCTGTGGTGCGAAGTCATGTCGGCGTTGATTCCTGGTGGAGCTATGACGTGGCAGGTGGGCAGCTGGATGTTTGATCCGGCGTCTCGGCCGTCATGGCATAACGCTTCGTTGACGGTCGTGCATGTCGACGCAATGACTGATCGAACCGAGTTCAATGCACGCATGAAGACGCTGATCGATGAGATCCATGCGGCTCCTGCGGCGGACGGAGTTGAGTCGGTGCTGTTACCTGGGGAGCGAGAATGGAAGAATTCCGCCGTCGCCCATCGCGATGGAATTCCGTTGCCGGAAGATGTGCGAGCCAAGCTGCGAGAAGCCTCCGAAATTGCCGGAATCGCATTTCCCGGGAATCTGCTATGCTGACGTTCGTCATGTGCTTCGTTAAGAAGAAGATTTCGCGTTGGAGGTAGTGGATCTTGCTAAAGATCCCCTGGCTGCAGGACCTTTAGCAAGGTCCACGACTCGACATTCGATTCTTGCCAATGCACTGGATCAACAGTCTGCCCGCAGGCTATTTGTTTGTTTTGAAGTGCCGACTTCTGTCCGCTTTAGCTCTTAAGAAATGCAAGGGAATGCTGGCTGAAGCCAGCACTACGGCAGGAACGCAGTAATAACGTATTGCGTCACAACATAACTGAAATCGTATGTCTGTCCATTTTGAACCCGTCTGGTCCTGGATGCTCACATTGCTTGCGATTGCTGCAATGCTGTTCGTCACGTGGCTGGGTTATCCGCGACGGATCAAACATCTGACGATTGGCTGGCAACGAATCTTAATCGGCCTGCGATTGGCCATCGTCATTGTCATCAGTCTGCTGCTCCTCCGCCCCATCGCTGTCTTTGAACGCGATGACAAGTCGGAAGCCATTCTGTACGTGATGACAGACGCCAGCGGCAGCATGCAAACGGACGATGCGGTTGGCGGAGGAACTCGCCGGCAGGCTCTGTTGAAAACTCTGGAAGCGATTCAGCCAAGTCTTGATGAGATCGGTAAGAAAGCGGAAATCGTTTATCGCGATTATGCAGACGCTTTGAGAACAGTCGATGCTCCGGCTGAAACAACCGACGGCAAGTTTACTGCGATCGGAAAGATTCTCGAAGACGCCGCCTCAGAAATGGGACGCAGTCGAGTACCCGCGGTGCTGTTTCTGGGTGACGGACGACAGGCTGCTTCGGGGGCTATGAACATCGAACCGGTTCAGGTCGCCAGATTATTTGGTCGACAGCAACGAGCCATTTTTCCGGTCGGATTTGGCAGCACAGAAGCCTCCGACGCCAGCCTTGATCTCGCTCTTGATGAACTGGATCTTTCCCGCGAAGTCTTCCAGGGCAACGTGCTGATGATCCGTGTTCGGCTCAAGGCCGCAGGTGCTCAAGGGCAGCCGGTGACTCTGCGAGTCTTTCAGGAGAACCGCCAGGGGCTTCTGGACGGTCAGAGCGGCAAGATGGAAGCTGTGCCGATGACCGCGACGGAGAAGTCTCTTGTCACAGTCACGCCCAAAGAATCGATGGAGGAACAGACTGTTCAACTGCAGATTACTCCTCAGCAGTTTGGCGACATCAAGATTGCGGTCGAAGCGGAACCATTGCCAGGGGAAGTTCGGCGGACGAACAACCGAGTTGAAACCATCATTCGCGTGCGTCGTGGGGGAATTCGAGTCGCCTATTTTGATTCAGCAAGACCCGAGCAAAAGTGGATTCGAAAGATCAACGACAGCACCAGAATCCAGTTGGACTACCGACGCGTTTTATCCGGCGCGCTGGCCAGTCGAAATCGTATTCCTGATGAGTTCTTCCAGCCTGGCAACTACGATGCCTACATCATTGGTGATGTGCCTGCGAATACTTTTACTCCCGAACAACTGAATGGAATCCTGAGAGCCTGCAGTCAGGGAGCTGGCCTGATGATGACCGGTGGTCGGCAGAATTTTGGTGCTGGCGGTTGGGGACAAACGGTGCTGGCTCCTCTGTTTCCCGTCGAGCTACCTCCGCAGAATCAACAGCTGACTCAGCCGCAGCAGATGTTACCCGCTCGCGACAGCAGATCGCATTATGTTCTGCAGATTGCATCGCCCGATCAGAATCTTGCACGATGGGCTCAGTTGCCGCCACTCCCGGGAGCCAACCTGCTGACTCCTCGCAACAATTCTTTGGCGCAGGTGCTGGCTGTTTCTGATCAGGGCTTTCCGTTGCTGATTGCTAACGAAGTGGGTGTAACTCGAGTTCTGGCGTTTGCCGGAGATGAAACCTGGCGCTGGTACACCAGTTTTCACATCGAAGAACACACTCGGTTCTGGCGGCAGATTGTGCTCTGGCTGACTCGCAAAGAGATTGACGATGAGCAACCAGTCTGGGTCGTGGCGAATCCGAGAGATCTCACACCGGGGCAACCAACAGAACTTTCATTTGGTATTCGTGACCAGCAGAGGAATCCGATTACAGATGCGGACTTTGATGTTGTGGTCACTGATCCGGCGGGCAAGACTCACAATCTGACGGCTCGAACTGGCGTGGGAATGAGTCTGGCCGATTTTGACAAGACGCTCGAGCCCGGTGACTATTGGGCTCGCGTCAAAGCCAGTCGCAATGGCGAGGCGCTGGCGGGCATCGCGGTGACTCGTTTTCACGTGAATGCTCGCGACCCGGAGCTGGATAATCCTGTGGCGGATTTTTCATTGCTGCGTGAAATTGCCGTTGCCAGTGGCGGCGAAATGCTGACGCCTGACCAGCTGAAGGAACGCGTCGCCAGTTGGGCGGAGAATGGTCTGCCGGGGCTGACGCTCGCACGACAGGAGCAGCTCAGCCTTTGGGATAACTGGCTTGTGCTGCTGCTATTGATTGGATTGATGTCCCTTGAATGGGCACTGAGAAAAAAACGTGGACTGGTTTAGCTGGACAGCGACAGGTTAGCTCTGCACAACGTTGATGGATTGACCGTGAGCCAGCGATTTTATCCGTGAGATCTGTGCTATCCGTGGTCGAAAGCACGATCGCATTTTTACCACAGTTAGCACAGAGGACACAGATGAATCGCAAATGCAAAAAGGTATAATTGCTGGGAAGGATCGATGTTTGTGTGTTTCCGGGCAATGCAGGACTAACAAACGGGACATCGAACATGGCGCTGGCTAACTAAGGACCAGTCCCGAAACAACATCCGGATTTTACTGAGGCGAGACATCCCAACCCGACGCGTCAGAGCGCCAGCGAGGGATGTTTGGGCTAGACGGCGATCCCTCGCTAACGCGTCGGGTTGTGAGACCGGGAACTTATTTCGGGACTTTTCCTGAGGCCGATGATTGGAAGCCGAAAACTACCAAACTTGATGGGGATGGATCCGTGTTGCGAGACTGCTTGCTGAGCTTAACCCTACTGACCGTGAGTTGTACTTTGGTCCGGGCCGATGAGCCTGCAGATTCACCTCGACGAACGCCACTTGTCAAAGTGATCCAGAGTATTGAACCGGCGGTTGTTGCGCTGTTCACACCGATGGACAATCAGCTCATGTCGGGAAGCGGCACGATCATTCATGAAGATGGCTATGTGCTCACCAACAATCATGTGCTGCCAGCGACCGAAGGATTCGCGCTTCTGCCGAACATGGGGCCAATTCGTTTTCGAGTTGTCGGACGAGTCCCGGAATCAGACATCGCCATCGTGCGACTTATCACGATCAAAAAACCACTGGCCGTTGTACCCCTGGGCCGCAGTGCGGATCTGATGAACGGAGAGACGGTCGTGGTCGCTGGCAATCCGGGCGGTCGTGGGACGGTCTACACATCGGGGATCGTCAGTTCGAAGTCTGTGCTTGAGGGCGGGCCGAATGCGCTGGTGATGACGAACTATGAAAACTCTCGGCGTGATGACTTTATTCAGTTTGATGCGGCCAGTAACCGAGGCAATTCGGGAGGACCGCTGGTGAATATGGATGGTCACGTGATTGGCATCGTTTCGGCGGGAGTCAATGGTGAGCAGAATGTGGGTCTGGCGATTCCGATCGATCGCGTGCTGCGTCAGTTTGAACAGATGCTGGAACCGGAACTCTTTCATCAGAAGTCGACAGGACTGAAGATGCAGCCCCTGGCCGCTGGGGTCGTCGTGCAGTCTGTCCAGGAAGGATCATCTGCGGCATCAGCCGGAATACTCGTCGGGGATGTCATACAGTCGGTGAATGGAACTCCGGTGCGACATGTTTCGGACTGGATTCTTTCACTGGACGAGTTGCTGACAGCTTCAGATCCTGTTCACTTATCAGTGCAACGAGGAACAGAGAGTCTGATGGTTGAACTACAGACTCAGGAAATGCCTCCACTTCCGGCAGTGGACGTGCCGTCGGCGGAGCCTGGGTTGAAGTATTCTTTCCATCACGGCAAATTCAGTCAGATGCCCGATTTCTCAACGATCCCTGCGGAACGCACGGGGGTGATTCCTTCATTGGGGGGGCAACTGAAAGAGATCAATCAGACGCGAGAAGATTTTTTTGCAATCCGGTTCGAGGGCTATTTGAAGATCAAGGCCGATGGGCTGTATCGTCTCATTGTTGTTTCGGACGACGGCAGTCGCCTGTTTCTGCACAACAAGCTGACGATTGATCATGACGGGAATCATCCCCCCAAGCCTGCAAGTCGTATGATGCGTTTGAAAAGTGGACTGCATCCTTTGACTATTGAGTATTTTCAGGGAAATGGCGACAAGCGGCTGGAGCTGTTTATCGAAGAGTGCGACAGCCGTGAGTCCGTGTCACTCAGGCCAATTCGGGAAGTCACGGCCGAGGAGTTCCTGCACGACGCCACAGAGAAGTGATTGCAGGTTCAACATTTCCCATCAAACGTTCAGATTGCTGCCCGTGTCGCTTTGAGGCTAGCGCGAGTTTGCTCAGAATCTCGCAATCGACGCCAGCGGCCCTGCTGTTGGGCGTCGCGCCAATCTCTTGCCTGCAACAGTGATTGGAACCGAGGCCATTCGACCAGCGCAGCGATCCTTGCCTCGGCGAATCGCTAAAACCAATGATGATACGTTGCCGCCCCAAATTATCTGACCCTGAGAGTCATTGACGATGCAAAATCAGGCCCCTGTTGTAGAAATCCATGAACTCTCCAAGCACTATGGTGAATTCATCGCTCTGGACAATCTGTCACTGACATTGAACCGTGGCAGTATCCTTGGGTTTATCGGGCCGAACGGAGCCGGCAAAACAACCACCATTCGAATCCTCGTTGGACTTTCCCGGCCAACGTCCGGGTATGCTCGTATTGGCGGGGCAGACTGTGTTCGAGAGTTGACGAAAGTCCGTCGCCTCGTCGGGTATATGCCGGATAAGTTCGGCTCCTATGACAATATGCGTGTCCGGGAATATCTTGACTTCTTTGGAGCGGCCTTCGGTATCTCTCGCCGCGAACGTCAGAAGCGAGTCGCTGAAGTCCTGGAGTTAACAAACGCCACGTGGATGCAGGATCGATATGTCGAAAGTCTGAGCCATGGAATGCAGCAGCGAGTCGGTATTGCCAGAACATTGCTGCATAATCCGGAAGTCCTGATTCTGGATGAGCCAGCGAATGGACTGGACCCTGAAGCTCGTATCGAAATGCGAACCATTCTTCTCCGTCTGGCAGCGGAGGGGCGAACATTGATCGTGACGAGCCATATTCTTCCGGAACTGTCCCGAATCTGCGACCGGATTGCGATCGTCGCTGGAGGGAAGTTACGAGCCGTCGGGACCCTTCAGGAGGTCACTCGAGAACTGTCTCAGCGCAGGACAATTGAAATCCAATTTCTGAATTCTGCCTCGATTGCTGATGCCGCCGGGCGTCTTCGACCGTTGCTCGAAAGCGACGCAGAAGTCACCGTTTCAGAAACAGAGTCGATTATTCGCTGCCGCACTGCTGCGAACGATGAGAAGCTGACGGAAATTTTACGCCACCTGATTTCGTCCGGTGATAAGGTTTCACAGTTCCGCGAAGTGGCAGGAGATCTGGAGGAAGCGTTTGTTTCGGCAGCGAGAGAGGCCGAAGCGGAGCGATCCGAAAAGGCCGGAGCCAAATCTTCAGCACCGGAGGTGGCCCGATGAATGGCTGCCTGATCATTATTGAACGAGAACTTCTCGCACTCCTGCGCAGCGGGAAGACCCTGGCGATTCTGCTGGCGGTGGCGGTGTCGTTCTCACTCATTGTCTTTCTGAAATGGCCATCCAGCGGGATCGTGGATCTGGATGGCGCGAAGGGGCGTGAGGTTTTCGCGTGGCTGACCTATGCGATGCTGGCCGCCGCGATTCTGATTGTTCCGGTTTTTCCTTCCACGTCTCTGGTCACCGAGGTGAGACGACGAACGCTCGAATTGCTGCTGAATTCTCCGCTCTCACGGACGTCAATCTACCTTGGAAAAGCTCTGGCAATGCTGGGGTTTGTGACGCTGTTGCTGTTCGCGACTCTGCCAGCTCTGACGTGCTGCTTCCTGATGGGCGGACTTTCCTTTACCGATGATGTGCTGAAGCTCTATGCGTTCCTGATGCTGGTGGCGGCACAACTAATTGTAATTGGCTTGCTGGTCGGGACTTACTGCCGCAGCACAGAATCGGCGTTACGCTGGAGCTATGGTGTCACTTTTGCAATGACAATTATTCCCTGGGTTCCTGATGCCTTGTTTCCGGGAGGAACCAGTCCAATTGCGAAAGGTTGCCAGCTGCTCAAGCTGATCTCACCGGTACCCGCGTTAATGAAGATGCTGCATCAGGGCTCAGTCGGGGGTGCGGGGTTGATGGAATCGCGAGATCCGGTCCTGTGGTATCTGGGATTCGCAACGCTGTTTATTGTGGTCGGCAGCATCGTCTGTATTCTGCGTCTCAGTCACTCGTTGCTGGATCGCTCGCGATCTCAGGGGTTCATCACCGACGACCAGGATCAGTGGGTTCGTGCAAGTCGCCGAGTGCTGTATCTGGTGGATCCTCAACGACGTTCCGCCGGTATTCCTTCACTGGTGAATCCCGTGATGGTTAAAGAGTTTCAATGCCGACAGTTCGGCCGTATGCATTGGCTTTTGCGGCTTGTCGCAGGCTGTGCGGTTCTGTCATTGCTGTTAACGCTGGCGTCTGCACAGGGGACCGAGTCACGTGGTGTCGAATACACGGGGGCTCTCATTATCGTGCTGCAAGTGGCATTGGTTGTGCTTTTGACTCCGGGCCTTGCATCGGGAATGATTGCGGGTGAGATGGAAGGCGGCAGTTGGAATCTTCTGCGAGTCACTCCGTTGTCTCCAGGGCGGATCCTGCGTGGCAAACTCATCAGCGTTGTTCTGACGCTCGCCCTGCTGCTTTGTGCAACCCTTCCGGGTTATGCCGTCATTATGTTGATTAAACCTACGCTCCAGCAACAGGTTATTCAGGTGATGGTGTGCCTTGTGTTTTCTGCACTGCTGTCCATGTTGGTCAGTGCCACAATCAGCAGCTTCTTTCGAAAGACTGCTGTGGCCACGACAGTCTCCTATGCGGTTCTTGTGGCAATCTTTGGCGGGACAATGTTGATCTGGCTGAATCGAGATGCCCCGTTTGGCTTTGGATTTGTTGAAGCGGCATTACGTCTGAATCCAATGGCCGCGGCATTGAATGCGATGCAGGCCACGGGCTTCGAAACGTACAACTTGATTCCATCAACATGGTGGATTACCGGCATAACCTGTGCAGTGCTGCTGGTCGTTCTTTATGTCCAGACCCTGCGTCTGACAAGGCCCGACTGATTGAAGTCGCTTGTGGCAGCAGGCAACAGCAGTAAATGATGATTCTGTATTGGAGACTTGGGATGGTTAAGCGGACACTTTTGCTGTCGCTGCTTGCTCAATGGTTTGTACTCTTTCCCTCCGCGTTGACCGCTCAGGACAATTCCGGCCAGCCGGCAGTAACTTCTGCACCAGCGCCTGATCCGGAGTTTTCACCGAGGGGAAATTATGCGGGACCATTCCAGCTCCCCGCCATCATCAGATATCAACGGCTGCCGATTCGAATGGAACTCGAGCCGCTGTTCCATCCTCCTTTGGCGATTCAGGTTCTCGACAAGCGTCTGATTCCACTCTGGGAACGAATGCTGAGAGAAGGGACGGATCTTGAGCTGGTTGAAGTCGCTGCGTTATCATTAGCGCGAGTTGCCGAGATAGGCGTTGGAGATATTCAGATGGCTGGTCCGTCTCTGCAGACGCTGGCCAGTACATCCAGGGATGAAAAAGTCAAGTATGCCGCGGCGCTTGCCCTTGCAAACGGAAACATCAAATCGTCAGAGATGATCCTGTTGAAGTTGGCGCAGGAGGGCACTGATGATCAGCGGCTTCGAATTGAGCCCGCATTAGCACGATGGAAAACGGCCGCTGCATCTGAACTTTGGAAATCCAGAATCACAAATGAAGAGACCACCGTGCCGGCGTTTGGACTGGCCACAGAGGGGCTGATGGCTCTTCAGCAGTCCGACATTGCAGGCGACCTTCTGAAGATTACTGTTGATACAACAAAGAATTATCGTAAACGAATGGCGGCAGCGAAGACTGCCGCAGAGCTCAACCCGGAGCAGTCGTATGTCGCTGCGGAATCTTTGCTGAAGGATAAGCCACAGAACCGTCTGCTGGGGCTGGCCCTTCTGAACAACTCAAAGCCGGAGTCTGCAACCAGAACCGCGGAGTATTGTGTTGATGAATCTGATGCCGTGGCCTCCGCGGCGTGGCAACAGGTGTTTCGGCACAATTCCGAGCTTCTGACAGCGCATCTCGATTCCGGTCGAAAGCATCGGGATTCGGTCGTTCGAATCACTGCAGCCAGAGTGATGCGACAGTTCGCTACTGCGGAAAGAGCTGCCTGGCTTCAACTGCTGTTGAGTGACGTCCATATTGAAGTACGTAACGTCGCACGGTCGATGCTTGTTCTTGTTGCAAACGAACATCCGGAACTGAAAGAGCAGATCATTTCACAGGCCAGTCAGATCCTTAAGCCCGATTCAATGGACTGGCAGGGAATGGAACAGAGTTTGGTTCTCCTTGGACAACTCTACGCCGCTGACTTTTCTCAGGCTGCGTTTCAGCTGCTGTCGCACTCTAAGGATGAAGTTGCGATCTCGGCCGCCTGGCTGATTCAGCTGTATCCTG
>JBILXT010000591.1:0-3691 GCA_044378235.1 Planctomycetaceae bacterium | reverse complement strand
GGTTTAACCTAACCCCCGCCCCCCCGCCGACGGGCCACTTTCTTCCAGCAGATTTTGCGGCATCATCTTACTCACGCTGGCTCCCGGCCGCCAACTTGCGGCGAAAACAGGAAACGGCCCACTTCCACAAGTCGCGCAGGAAAATGTTGGGGGACTCGATATGATCCGGTGCCTATAGTTCTGCCATTCACCATTCGCAAATTCAAGCTTTTTCGAACGAACGCATCATGCCAGTCACTCGCATCGCAACAATTCTTCGCGACGGTCAGCCGGAAACCTCCATCATCGCCAAAGGTTGGGTGAGAACTCGCCGTGATTCCAAGAACGGTTTCTCGTTCATCGAACTGAACGACGGCAGCTGCATGAAAAATCTGCAGGTCGTCGTCGAGAGCAAAGTTCCCGGCTACGAAGAGTCCATCAAAGACGTAACCACCGGGGCTAGTGTTTCGATCGAGGGAACTCTGAAGGAATCTCCCGGCAAAGGGCAGCGGATTGAGTTGCACGCTCACTCTTTGACCATTCTTGGTGTCGCCGATCCGGCCACATTCCCTTTGCAGAAGAAGGGACACAGCATGGAGTTCCTGCGTGAGATCGCTCACCTGCGTCCGCGGACCAACACGTTCGGCGCGGTAGCTCGAGTTCGTAACTGCATCAGTTGGTCGATCCACAACTTCTTTCAGCAGCGAGGATTCCTGTACTTGAATACTCCAATCATCACGACCAGCGACTGCGAAGGCGCCGGGGAGATGTTTCAGGTGACGACGCTGGATCTGGCGATGCTCGCGAAGAAGCAGATTGATGCGATCGACTGGAAGCAGGACTTCTTTGCCAAGCCCGCTTCATTGACCGTCAGTGGACAACTTGAAGCGGAGACTTACGCAACAGCCGTAGGAGATTGCTACACGTTCGGCCCAACCTTCCGCGCGGAGAACAGCAATACGACTCGACATCTGGCCGAGTTCTGGATGGTTGAACCGGAAATGCCGTTTTACGAACTTCCGGACAACATGGATCTGGCTGAGGCGTTTATCAAGACGATGGTCAACGATGTGCTGGAGAAATGCCCTGACGACATGAACTTCTTCAATGATCGCATCGACAAAACAGTCCTGGCCAAGCTGGAGAACATCCGTAACAAAGAGTTCATCCGTCTGCCGTACACCGACGCCATCGACATCATTCAGAAGAGCGGCAAGAAGTTCGATTACGCCGTTCAATGGGGCAGCGATCTGCAGACCGAGCATGAGCGATTCCTGACCGAAGAACACTTTGGCCAGCCCGTGATTCTGTTCAACTATCCTCGCACGCTGAAACCGTTTTACATGCGTTGCAATGAAGACGGCAAGACCGTACGAGCCATGGATGTACTGGTTCCGGGCGTCGGCGAAATCATTGGCGGAAGTCAGCGTGAAGAGCGGCTCGACATTCTGATCCAGCGCATGCACGAATGTCATTTGAATCCGGATGACTACTGGTGGTACGTCGATCTGCGTCGTTACGGCACAGTGCCCCATGCTGGATTTGGTTTGGGGCTAGAGCGTGCGGTGCTGTTGATTACGGGGATGACCAATATTCGCGACGTGATTCCGTTCCCCAGAACGCCCGGACACGCCGATTTTTGATGTGGCATTCAACGAACGCAAAAATCCCGTCGGCGGAGCGACGGGTGTACGGTACGCCCGTCGCTCCGTCGACGGGACTTCCTTGCACTCATGATCACTCTAGAGATGTGCAGATCCTCCAGGAGGCAGAAGATTCGATGGCACAAAAATCTCGCAGATCGTTTCTGAAGAACTCCACAGGTTCTGCTGTTCTCACATTCGGCGGTTTTGCCCCCGTTGCTTTACAGCAAGCCGCAGTTCGCGCGGCAAGCAATGACGCAAACTCAGAACGAGTTCTCGTGGTGATTGAACTGGCGGGAGGCAACGACGGGCTGAATACCGTGATCCCGTTTGCGGACGATACCTATCGCAAGCTTCGTCCCAAGCTCGCGGTCGCCAAAAGTGACACTTTAGCGATCAATGGAGAACTTGGCTTCCATTCCGCATTGCGAGGATTCGCGGATCTTCTGGAAGCAGGCAAGCTGGCGATTGTTCAGGGTGTCGGATACCCGGATCCTAATCGCTCGCACTTTGAGTCGATGGACATCTGGCATACGTGTCAGCGAAAAAATGATGTTCGCACCGACGGCTGGCTGGGACGATTTCTTGAAGAGCAAACAGACGCCGATGGTGGAGATCCGCCTGCTCTGCATTTAGGTCATGACAAACAGCCGTTCTCTGTGATGTCGCGAAAAGTTCGTGTGCCTTCAATTCGATCTCTGGAACAGTTTCGACTTCAGGGAGCTGATGATGCAGACTTTCGCAAAGCCGTTCAGGAGCTGGCAGACGCGCGGCGAGGCGAAGGCAATGACCTGCTGAACTTCGTGCAGTCCAGCACCAGTTCTGCGATCACGGCCAGTGAGCGTTTAAGTTCTACCGGTAAGACCTATGCGTCGACCGTGGTTTACCCAAAGAGCGGCCTCGGCGAGCAACTGCAAACCGTTGCAAAGCTGATGAGCTCCGGACTGAAGACTTCGGTTTATTATCTGCAACTCAACGGGTTCGATACTCATTCGCAGCAGCCCGGGGCTCACGAAGGATTACTCCGGCAGCTTGGTGATTCTGTAAAGGCCTTTCTGGATGACGTGGATCAGATGAAGAATTCTGATGCGGTCACAGTCATGGCGTTCAGCGAGTTTGGTCGACGAGTTGAAGAAAATGCCAGCGAAGGAACCGACCATGGGACAGCCGGCCCGATGTTTCTTGCCGGTAATTCTGTGAAGAGCGGACTCATCGGAGATTTACCGAGTCTGCAAAAGCTTCAGGACGGAGATCTCCAGCATCACGCCGATTTCCGTCAGGTCTATGCGGCTGTGATCGAAAATTGGTTCCAGTGCGAATCCAGCAAGATCCTGAAGGGCGATTTTAAGCCGGTTGATGTTTTCCGGAGCTGAGAGCAATCCACTGTGACTATCGACTCTGAAATGAGGGCCGGACCAACCGCTTAGGAGCGGGGCGTTGATTTAGAACGCCTAACAAGACCGGGACTGGCTCCCGGCAATTGCTGAAAACGCATGTATAAACAATGACGGCAGGGTGCCTGTCCCGGTTTTGTTAGAGCCTCTTAGTCGTTTCATCAGCCATTGGGCGATAGTCCGGCGAGTGATAGTTTCGACGCTGAGTCAGGGACGGCACAAGGCATAACGAAGTTACCTTTCGCTTGCTACCGTCAACTGCATGGCTTCGGCGACGGATTTTGTTCCAGCGGGCTTCTTGTCATCAAACGGTCCGTCGGAACCGCCCTTCGGCCACGTGGCAGGATCTGCAAACTGGCCTTCGTCTTTGTACTGCTTTTGCAGTCGCGAGATCTCAGCCTTCAGCTCGGCAAACTTTGCCGCGATCTCGGGTTTGTTACGACTGGCTTCAGAGAACAGCAGATTGTTCTGTTCGGCCGGGTCGTTGACGAGATCGAACATCTCATATGTGTCCTGCTTCCAGTAATGAATCAACTTGTGAGTCGCCGTGCGAACTCCAAGATGAGCCACCGTGTTGTGATGTCCAGGATCATGGTAGTAGCGATAGTAGACGCTGGTTCGCCAGTCTGCGGGTGATTCACCGCGAAGAATCGGTGCCAGAGATTGCCCCTGCAT
>JBILXT010000590.1:0-3692 GCA_044378235.1 Planctomycetaceae bacterium | reverse complement strand
TCAGCTTGGGATTCAGGAGGGAAGTTTCTCAGCGACTGCACCGGGAAGGCGTACCGATTTTCGCGTCAGCTTCACTCCCTCAGTGAATGGACAGAAACTCGCTATCCGCATTCTGGATGTCGCGAACTCACCGCAATCATTGAACTCACTTGGGGCACCGAAATCGCTTGTTTCCCGTTTGCAGCATGTGATGGAACAGAACGCCGGGATGATTCTCGTCTGCGGGCCGACTGGCTCCGGAAAGTCGACCACACTTTATTCGCTGATTAGAAGCATTGATTGCAAATCGCGAAATGTGATGACGATTGAGGATCCGGTCGAGTATCGAATCGAAGGAGTGACTCAGAGCTCTGTGGACGCAAGCCGAGGGAAGAACTTTTCTGATATGTTGCGAGCTCTGTTGCGGCAGGACCCGGATGTTTTGCTGCTCGGAGAAATTCGTGACGCGGAATCGGCGAGGATCTCCATGCAGGCCACGATGACGGGACATCTGGTGCTCTCCACCGTTCATGCACAGGACACGATCAATACCGTATTCCGATTACTCGATCTGGGGGCCGATCCGAATCTTGTTGCGTCCTCTCTGAATATGGTTTTGGCACAGCGATTAGTTCGAGTTCTCTGCACACATTGTCGAAAACGCAGAACGCCAAGTCCGGACGAGCGACGTCGAATGGGCGTATTGGCACGCGATTTCATTTACGATGCGGTCGGCTGCGCGCGCTGTCTCGGCACCGGTTATTTTGGACGCAGGGCATTGTTTGAACTTCTGGAGACGAATGAGCGTCTGAAAGATGTGATGCTGAAAAAACCGACACTGCTGGCCCTGAAGGCGGCCGCAAGAATGCCAGGATTTGTCACCCTGCGTGCCGATGGATATCGGCTCATTGCGCAAGGCGTGACAACGACATCAGAGGTTGACCGAGTGATTGGCCTCGAACGGTAGAATTGCCTGCATGCTGTCTGAGGAAATTTGCGACCGTCAGCCGCAGATCCTGGTGCCGTATCTGACAATCCACCGACTTTGCGATCGTCACGAACTGTCTTCGACTGACCCGTGCTATGGATTACGGTTCACAATTGCGTGTCAACATTTCCTGGACTGCGGCAGCCTGCTGCCGCTTTCTATCTCCGCAGCCTGCTGCGGAGAAAACTTTTCAAGCGAGGGGCAATCGAAGACGCACCAGAACTCCCTGGCGATTCATGGCCGCGACCGTCATGGAGCGGTTTGAGGTTCGCATACGCTCGTGGTTCGTTTCGGTTTGAGAACCCCGGAGGCATTTTCCCATCTGGCGGGCATCAAGGGTCCTGGAAGTCGTATCACAGCAGGCTGTGATACGGAAAGCGGCAGCAGGCTGCCGCAGTCCAAATCTGGGCAATGAAACGCCTGCATTGACTCCAATGCAAACATCTCCGACCGGTTCACCTGAGGCATTGATTTCTCCGCAACTCAGACTTCCACGCCAGAATTCAGAGCCGTCAATGCAGCAACGTCAAGGCTCGAACCGCTATCAGGTGAATGGCACCTGTCGTTGTCACGAAACTGGCGTTCTTCGGTGAACAAGGTCGAGACGGAGGCCGCATTGAACTCGCTTCCCCCACTATGTGAAACGCGGCATGCGATTTGGTGATGATAACAGTTTCCAAACCGGCGCTCCACCGACGCAGGGTCGAGCGAGGGCCCAATCGCAACTGATCGCCACAGAAAAGCTGCAGCACGCAATGATCGTCGCGTTGGTGCCAAATGCAGAATTCACCATCAAGATGTGGATAAAGATGAGTCTGCCGGAAAGGATTTCCGTATCGCCGCAAGGAGGACCTGCCGAAATCCGCGACGACACTCCTCCTGCATGGAACTTTTGTTGAGACTTGACGAATTCAACAGAACCCTGCATCTTAACCAGCAGCAGGGTTCTGTTTCTTTGGTGAATGAAATCAGGGATTGAAAATCGATGACCGGGTACACCGTACACACAGGTACTTCCAAGAAGTTTGTCAGTGGCTGGGATAAAGTCTTTGGCAATGCTCAGGAAAAGAAGTCGACGGCTAATGCCAAAGGAAAAGCCAAAGGCGAAAAGGGAAAGACGGTTAAGAAGAAAAAGAAGTAGTCCGAACCAGAAGAGATTTTCGACGGTGGAATGCAACTAAATCGCATGGCATTACGAATGCTCTCGGGCTGTCGTTCCGGCTGGATGACCGAAATGCATCCCCGGTTGTCAGCGTTCACCCGGATGAACTCGGCCGTCTTCCATATTGATGATGCGGTCGGCGACGTCCAGAATTCGTGGGTCGTGAGTCACCATCAGAATCGGACAGCCTCGCCCGCGAGCCAGCTCCTGCAGCAGGTTCACGACATCTCGTCCGGACTGACTGTCGAGAGCGGCGGTTGGTTCGTCGGCCAGAATCAGTTTTGGATTTGCAGCCAGGGCGCGAGCAATCGCGACTCGCTGCTTCTGGCCGCCGGAAAGTCGAGCGGGGTAGTAATCAAGACGATGCCCGAGTCCAACGTTGGTCAACAGCTCGACCGTTAATCGTGACGCTTCGTCCGGACTGACTTCCGGATGCAGATGAAACATCAGTTGCACATTTTGTCGAGCCGTCAGGAATGGCAGCAGGTTGTGCTGCTGAAAGATAAAGCCAATCTCTCGGCGCACTTCGACCAGTTCTTCCAGGCTGGCATCGTGCAGGCGATGGTTGAGAACATCCAGCTCCCCGTCGCGAACCTTTCGCAACGCGCCGATCAGTGTCAGCAGAGTTGTCTTGCCGCTGCCGCTCGGGCCGGTCAACAGCACGATCTCGCCGGTGGCCACTTCCATGTTGATGTCGAACAGAATCTGCTTCTGCAGGTCGCCTTCCCCGAATGCAAAGTTCACATGCCTCGCGGAAATCGCCGGTGTGGGCGTTAGCACGGCTCTTGCGGTTTGAGCAGTCTGGTTGTGGGGTTCTTCAATCATTGTCTGCTTCAAAAACGCCCTTAAAACACGTCCGCCGGATCAGCCATACGAACCTTCCGGATTGCAATCATCGCCGACAGTCCACACATCACGATCGTCAAAACAAACACAAAGACGGCTCGTTCCACCGTCATCGAGAACTGCATTTGGATGGCCTTCGTGGCAACTCGATACAATCCCAGAGCCATCACGAATCCCGGCAGGTATCCCAGCAAAGCCAGAATCACGGACTGACTGAGCACTACCTGCAACAGATACTTATCACTGAACCCCATGGCCTTCATTGTGGCATACTGCGGCAGATGATTGGTCACTTCCGTATACAGAATCTGATACACAACGACGAACCCGATGAAGAACCCGACGGCCGCTCCCATGCCGAAGATGAAGTCGAGGGGAGCGTTTTCGCGGATGAAGACTATCTCCGCCGCAACCAACTCGTCACGCGTCAAAACTTTAGCCTCTGTGCCAACATATTGACGCAGTGAATCTCGCACGGCCTGTATGTCAGCTCCCGGACGCAGTCGGACCAACCCGAGATCCACGGAGCCAGGTTTGCGGTCCGGAAAGAGTCGCAGAAAGTTGGCGGGCGATGTGAAAAGATTGCCATCCGTGTTGATCGAAATGCCCACGTCGATCGAATCAATCAGGCGGATCTTCCGCAGGTTGACTTCCACATCGAGAGACTCATTCTCCGCAAGATACTTTTTGATCGGTCCGTAGTTGGTGCGACTCATC
>JBILXT010000589.1:0-3700 GCA_044378235.1 Planctomycetaceae bacterium | reverse complement strand
CCCGTGACGACTCGGCCTGCGCCGGAGGGAATCTCGGGACACGAATCAATGGCCAGCACCTGAGCATTGCCGTCGATGCCACATTCAGGCACGGAGATGAACACCGTCCCGCCGACTTCGCCGTGCTGCTCATTCAGCCACGTGAGCGGCCTCAGCAGCACGACCTCCGCCGTTGTGCCATCTCGCTTCGGAGCCCGTAGCGTTAGTTTCCGCCAGTCGGAGGGAATGATCTCGGAGCCGAAAGCAGTGTCTTCTTCACCGGTCGGTGATTCGGCGAGAACTCGGTCACCCACCTGGATTTGTTCGATGGGTGTGAGCGTGGTTCGGCCACGGGGACGCGGGGCACTTGTGAGCCGCATGGCGCTAGACTGCGGGTTTATGATTGTGCGTGAGCCGTCCACACCGGCGGCCAGCGCCGTGCCGCTCACAGTCCGGTCGTTGCTTGTTCCACCGCCGAGGGCTTTGTAGAAACCGAAACTGCCGAAGATGGTCGCAACGACGATCACCAGCAGCGTCGTGCGGTGGATGCCGAAGAAGTCATTCTTGTTGTTCATGAAAGTCCACACTCATCAAGCAACGTTCGGATCCAGGCAAGGATTTCAGAACCTCCATCTTGCGACAAGATTGACGGCAGTTCGTATTTTTTCCAACTGTGTAAGATCCCAGTAGCAAATGATGCAGCACCTAAATCACCCGCGTCACCGAGAAACTGATTCAGTGTCGATAACAGCGGATAGATGTCCCTGTGACGTATTCCGTTTTGTTTCCGAAATGCAAATCGTCCGACTAGCACTGCGCTCAAGAAACGCAAAACGATTGGTGGAATAATCTCACTTGAGAACGTCTTCATCGCATTGGAATTTTCAAAGATCGTTTTACATCCTGGTTGCGCAGAACCGGCGATCAAGAGTTCGGCGGTCAAACGATTGATATCAATTCCGCACGTCTCTTTGTCGATCCGGCCCCAAGGGTCATCCTGTCTTTCACGCAACATGATTTCTTCACTAAAGCCGCAAAACTCCTGAATCTGCGTGACCAACGATTGTCGCTCGCGATGATGCACATCACGAAATGCTTTCATCTGAGCGTCAAAAGGTATGCGTACTTCAGTGGACTGTTCAATTGCCGAAAGTAGCTCGATGTCCCAAAGTAGGCGAAATACGTCCAAGGCCAGAAAGGACTGTGAGGACATCAGAAGCGTCCCTTTATCCAGAGTTGGAAAGCATCTAACGCGGGAAGCTCAGTGATAAACCTATTCATGAATTCAATGTCGTGTACATTGTCGGTAAAGAATTCGACCTGATTTCCCAGAGGACCTCCGAGTTGCCGCATTTGATCAGCCATTGCACGCGGTACGGTCACAGAACTGATCGTCCCATTGCGACCATATGCGCTAAATGCGCGATGAAAGTCGTCCGTCAAGTAGACGCCTGCTCTCGGCGTGCCTGGCCGAATGTTTGACGCAGCAGCACCAAGATTGAAAATGCCACCTTTCAGACCGGTGGCCGAACCGTGATAAAGTGTTACGTAATCATCTGGGATGAAATGTGGACAATCAAGAATACTCAGCCCACCTGGATTATGCACCACCACGCCGCTGGTCCCGACGTGGTAGACATGCGCTCCGTGGACTTCGATGTTGTAGACAGGGGTTGGATTGAGGTCGGGAGTCCAGGATTTAACGGTCGTGAGGCCGGTGGCGGTGCGGAGGGTTTCGTTGGGCTGCAGCGAGTCGGCTCGGACGAAGATCTGGCGGTCTTCGCTCCAGAACGGATGGTTGCCTGTGCATTCAATCGGTTCGCTTTGCCCAGCGATCTTCAGAGTGATCGTGCTGCGAGCCTGATGCAGGAAAGTGCCCGTGACGACTCGACCGCCGCCGGAGGGAATCTCGGGACAAGGATCAATCGCCAGAACGTTCGCATTGCCGTCGATGCCGCATTCGGGCACGGAGATGAACACCGTGCCGCCGACTTTGCCGTGCTGCTCATTCA
This sequence comes from Planctomycetaceae bacterium, assembly GCA_044378235.1. Taxonomy (GTDB): domain Bacteria; phylum Planctomycetota; class Planctomycetia; order Planctomycetales; family Planctomycetaceae; genus SXXK01. The sequence continues at coordinate 1,709 of JBILXT010000589.1, read as the reverse complement.
GCCACATGAGCGGCCTCAGCAGCACGACATTCGCCACGGTCCCATCCCGCTTCGGAGCCCGCAGCGTCAGCTTCCGCCAATCGGCTGGAATGATCTCTGAACCGAACGTCGTGTCTTCTTCACCGGTTGGTGATTCGGCAAGAACTCGGTCGCCGACCTGGATTTGTTCGATGGGTGTGAGCGTGGTTTTGACAGCGGGACGCGGTGCATTTGTGAGCCGCGTGGCGCTAGCCAGCGGGTTTGTGGTTGTGCGTGAGACGTCCACACCGGCAGCTAGCGCCGTGCCACTCACTGATGCTGTGACTGCCGGAACTTCGCTTCGCTCGGTCCGGCCCTCGGTGGATGTGCCGCCAAGGGCTTTGAAAACACTGAAGCTGCCAAAGGAGATCGCAATAGCAATGACAAGCAGCGTCATGCGGTGGATGCCGAAAATCTCATGGTGCGGCTTGGTCATGATTTTCACTCTTTGAACGTCAAACAATCAAATGTGCCATTCCCATGTAAATGCTTTTGCAGCCACAATTATACTCCAATCTTGACCGACAAGAACGTACTCAGTGCATTCAGTAGATTCTATTCCAAGGTCAGCAAGGAGTTTCGAGTCTACAACCTTATACGCATTCGGATACGGGCAGATCCCAGTCGAGAGCCAATGTTTTCGCATCGTCCCCCTGTCAGTACCACCAGCTAACGACTCACTGGGAATCGAAATCGCATAGTTTGAAAGATCGACTGACGCTCGTACCCCAATTGCCGCCAGCAAAGATACATGCGCGGGAGAAACAAAAGAGAGCCTTATTCTCTTTGATTCGAACCGCCCGTCATGATCTGACAAACTATTCACATCAGCAGCGACTTCCAGACGTACTTGCTCCTGGAAGCAAACTCCAAAATTCGTAACAGATTGGGTGATCTGCCACGGAACAACCAGAGGTTGCAGGGTTCCTAGTTGGATTGTCACGTCTCATCTCACTACTGGCCTGGACCAAGAATTGGTAGAAAAACGGTGAAAAGTTCACCTGTGCCGTCCTTGAATGCTGTTACGGGTATGACTAGCCCACCACGTCCAACATCCAACATTTCATCGACTCGATCTGTCAATGCACTTGCCGGATTAAGAATCTCAGTAACAACTGTCGGTCGTTTTCCTGCAAGCGACAATGCAGCTAATCCACGATTGCTCTCAGCATACAACCTGCCCTTATACCGAAAAACGAATATCTCAATGTCATCCGGCGTTAATGTTCCGAGCTTAAGGTCGTTTGCAACGTCCAACACGCTGCGACCTGCAAGTAGAGGATTTGGCCCGTAATCGCGGAATCGTTCTGCGATCCTCTTTTGCCCGAAAAGAATTTCATCAAGTGAACACGGCGTGCCGTTATGCACAACCACACCACTGGTCCCGACGTGGTACACGTGCGCGCCGTGGACTTCGATATTGTAGACGGGTGTTGGGTTGAGGTCGGGAGTCCAGGATTCGACGATCGTCAGGCCAGTGGCGGTGCGGATGGTTTCGTTGGGTTGCAGGGAGTCGGCTCGGACGAAGGTCTGGCGGTCTTCGCTCCAGAATGGATGGTTGCCGGTGCATTCAATCGGTTCACACTGACCGGCGATCGTCAGAGTGATCGTGCTGCGAGCCTGATGCAGGAACGTGCCTGTGACGACTCGACCAAAGTAGCCGTCTCGCTCCGCCGAGACGTTCGATGGGG
>JBILXT010000190.1:0-13102 GCA_044378235.1 Planctomycetaceae bacterium | reverse complement strand
ATTGGCGGCGACATGCCTGGAACTATTCGACGTCCTGCAGATAACGAGTGACAATCGCATGTCACTGCCGCAGATTCGCGATGTTGTGCTGACGACAGGTTACGAATCCGACAAAGAGATGATGGTCTTTCTCAAGCGTGCCTTCGGATCCTCCATGCGGTTGCCTCTTCTGAGTAATCACTTCAGTCGACAGGCTCTGACGCTGTGTCCCCTGGCGGGGAAGGCGTGGGAAGTTCGCATGGCCACGGAGTTTCTTCGAGATCCTTCGGATTCTCAACATGATCATCTGATTGCACAGGCTATTACGATCGGACGCCATTCTCCTAAAGCGCTGCACTCAATCGGGCTGACATTGTTGCAGGAGGGTGAAAACGAAGCCGCGTTGAAACTCTGGAATCGGGTGTTTCGCTCCAGCCGCGAGTTGCGTCTATCGATCTGCAAGTCGCTTTTGAAAACTCAGTCTGTCAATCTGATCCTGAAACAATTCCGACCGACGGTAGACGAGCTTCCGGAAGTGTTGCTCGCTTGTCAGGACTCCGGACGAAAAGCGGACCTGCTGACTTTAGCCTACGCAACTGCCGAGGCGATCCAAAAATCGATTGATCAAAACGATTCTTCCTCCGAGGTGGGGAATGAACGGCACGTTGCTTTGCTGATGGATGCCTATCGAAACGTCTATCAGTTGCGAGCGTATGACGAATGCAAGACGCTGCTTCAACTGGCGATTGACTGCGACCCTACAGCTGAGCCGCCTCGACGAGCACTCGGGCTACTATTTCTGGATCTGAAGCAGTATGCCGAAGCAGAAGCTCTCTTCGCATGGTGTGCGGACCAACTGCCCGGCGACGCCAAACTGGATGAACTCCGCCGTGAATGCCGACGTCTGGAAACCAATCAGGCTCGACGAGTTCGCACAGTGGGTTACGAAATGCCGTAACCGGGGTATGACTCCGGTCATTGGAAACTACCGGTGTGAGAACTGGTCAAGCGCAAGTCCGGACAGGCGCTTCGCGCCGAAAAATTCTACGACCGAAAGGTTAAGCCCAAACACTGAACTCTGAACCAAAATCTTTCGGTCCATAAATCTTTCGGTCAAACCCATTCTTCATGATGCTCGGACTGGGGAGAATGACCTTGGATGCAATAAAGCCTGTGGCTCATGTCTAGTAGTCGTCGCTCTGACATCAGTAGTTCGCGAGTCGCATACACATCTGGAACTCAAGGAAGATGCAGGTTGTTTGACCGAAAAATTCTACGACCGAAAGATTATGCCCAAACACTGAACTCTGAACCAAAATCTTTCGAGCCATAAATCTTTCGGTCAAACCATCTCGTCGCAGTGTCTGGCACGACAACGAGATCGTTCACGGCCAGATCAATCGCAGCACAAACCCGGCGGTCACACACGTTGCCAGAGTCACCGCGAGTCCTCGATGCAGGACAAACATCACCACAAAGGCCAGCACAGAAATCACACAGGCCCCGGGGAGTACACTGGACCAGACAGGGATTGAGATCGACGCCGGGCCAATCATCTGTGTCGAATGTTTCTCAAACAGTGTGGCCAAAGCAAAGTTGACTCCGAGCGTTGCGATGACTCCCACAACGGAAGCTGTAATCGCCGTCAATGCGGAACTGAGCCACTTCTTGTGCAGCAGTTTCTCCACATACGGAGCGCCCAGAAAAATCCAGTAGAAGCACGGCACGAATGTCACCCAGGTTGTCAGCACAGCTCCGCAGGTTCCGGCCAACAGAGGCGGCAATCCCGTCCCTTCAACACCGTGACGCCAGGCAGCGAGAAAACCGACAAACTGAACCACCATGATCAGCGGACCAGGAGTTGTCTCAGCCAGCCCCAAACCGTCAACCATCTCTTTCTTTTCAAGCCAATGAAAATGATCAACAGCCTGCTGATCAACGTAACTCAGGACCGAGTACGCACCACCAAACGTCACCACTGCGGCTTTGCTGAAGAAGATCGACGATTGAGTGTAGACGCTGTCACGCCCCGTCAGCTTTGCGGCCCACAGTATCGGCGTAAACCAGAGTGTGAGACAGACCACACTGACAATCAGGGAACGCCACAATTCCGAGCGCCATGATTTGTGGTTGACGCTGAGTGGCAACGTGGGCTCAGCATCTTTCTTCTTTGCAACCACAAACATCGCTGGAGCAACACGCTGACCAATGACGCCAACCAGAGCTGCAATCGCAATGACGGCAGGAAACGGCAACAGTTTTGCCCACAGCACCAGAAAAGCAAGAATTGAGATCACAACCAGCCCGCGATTCTTTAACACCCGCCGACTCACTCGCAGCACAGCTTCCGCAACGACCGCCAGCACCGCACATTTGAGCCCAAAGAAGAGTGACTGAAATGTGAACGAATCCTGAAACGAAACGTACAGCAGGCTCAGCAGCAGAATCGAAACAAAGCCCGGCAGAATGAACAACAAACCCGCCATCAATCCGCCACGAACTCCATGCATCAACCAGCCGATATAAGTTGCCAGTTGCTGAGCTTCAGGTCCCGGGAGCAACATGCAAAAATTCAGAGCATGCAGAAAGCGGCGTTCATCGAGCCATTTTTTTTCATCCACAATAATGCGATGCATGACCGCAATCTGTGCCGCCGGACCACCGAAGCTCATCAGAGACACTCGCAGCCAGACGACAAACGAATCCCACAGAGAAACGTTTGCCACTGATGGTGAAGAAGGAGTCTCCGAAGACACGCGTTTTGATTCCTCTGCTGAGCCGCAGGTCAGGACACGACTGACGTCGCCGTTTTGTCAGACCGGCCGCGATGCTGGGCAACTGAAACAGAGATAACGCTATGGCGCAGTGTCAGGCTGTTTTACCACGTTATCAGGCAGAAGATGTCCCATTTTGTCACGCTTTGCTGTCATATAATTCGTACGACATTCATGAGGTGGAGCAACGATAGCCACCTGCTCAACCACGGTCAGATCCACGCCCGAATAGACAAACGCATCCGTCTTTTTGGGATTGTTCGTCAGCAGCCGCACACGACTCAGCCCAAGGTCTTTCAGAATCTGCAGACCGACCATGTAGTCTCGCATATCGGCCTTGAAGCCAAGCCGATGATTGGCTTCGACAGTATCAAGGCCTTCATCCTGCAACTGATACGCTTTGAGCTTCGCCAGCAAACCGATTCCTCGACCTTCCTGCGGAAGATAAACGACGACACCAGTTCCTTCGTCATGAATCATCTTCATGGCCATCCGCAGCTGATCACCGCAGTCGCAGCGGAGTGAATCCAATACGTCACCGGTGAAGCAGGATGAGTGCATGCGAACAAGCGGTGCTTCGGCCTTGGTGAGATCACCCCAAACTAACGCCAGCGGTTCCTGGTTTTCGTGAGTCACCTGGTAACCAACAACCGTCGGCGTCCCAAGGTCAGCCGTCGGCATCGGCACGGAGACAATTCGAGTTACCAGTTGCTCACGCATACGGCGAAAACGAATCAGTTCTTCGATCGAAATCATCGGAATCTGATACTGATCAGCCAAAGCTCGCAGTTCGGTCAGATCCGCCATGCCATGACTGGTCTGACTGCAGATCTCAATGAGAACACCCACCGGACGTTTTCCGGCCAGTCGCATCAGATCGATCGTTGCCTCTGTATGTCCCGCACGACGCAGAACTCCACCATCCATCGCGAGCAAAGGATTGACGTGTCCCGGCTGCAGAAAGTCATCCGCGACAGCCGCCGGATCCGCCAGCGCGCGAATGGTGCGAGCTCGATTGATGGCGCTCACACCCGTACCCGCAGACACATGATCGACGGCTCGCAGAAATGCCGTTTTGTTTGGAGCTGTGTTGCTGGATTCGTCAACCACCGGACGCAGCTTCAGCCTCGACGCATCTTCGGCAGCCACAGGAACACACAAGGTTCCTCGACCAACGCGAAGCATGAAGTCAACTTGTTCCGGTGTGATGCATTCCGCCGCGCAGACAAAGTCGCCTTCGTTTTCACGATCCTCGTCATCAACGACGATGATCATGCCACCGGATTTCAATGCGTCGACCGCCTGCTGGATTGATTGCAGAGGCACGGGTATCGTTTCTCTATGAAAGTACGGGGAGACTATTTCTTCTGAAGACCTTCTCAGACGACATTCTAGTCCTCTACCTGTAAATTGTGGCACCGCCGCTTCCAAAATTGGCGGATTCCAGGATTGACGGATTCCCCCATTTCGATGCCCCTCGACATAAAGTAATCCAGATGACACGGCTTTTCCTGTGCCTTTTCGTATACAGCCTGCTGGTCGCCCCTGTCGCAGCAGACGAACGACCGAATATTGTTGTGTTTCTGGTCGACGATCTGGGGCGGCAGGATCTGGCCTGCTACGGCAGCACCTTTTATGAAACTCCCAATGTCGACCGCATCGCCCGAGAGGGTGCTCTGTTTACGGATGCCTACGCCGCTTGTCCGGTTTGCTCGCCAACTCGAGCGAGCCTGATGACGGGCCTTTGGCCGCAACGCACCGGAATCACAGACTACATTGGAGCACCATTGACGCCTGAAGCGTGGAAACGGAATACATTGCTGCTCCCTGCACCGTATACAGATCGATTGTCGCTGGAAACCACAACTCTGGCGGAGATCGCAAAGTCCGCGGGCTACGCGACGTTCTTCGCCGGCAAGTGGCATCTGGGTCCCGAAGGCTGGTGGCCTGAAGATCAGGGGTTCGACATCAACATGGGCGGCACAGATCGCGGAGGCCCTTATGGCGGCAACAAGTATTTTTCGCCCTACGGAAATCCACGTCTCAAAGATGGCCCTGAAGGAGAACATCTGCCGGATCGGCTCGCGACTGAAACCGCCCACTTCATCGAAGCTCATCGCGATGAACCATTCCTTGCCTACTTCTCGTTCTACTCGGTTCATACACCATTGATGTCTCGAGACGATCTGCGCGAGAAGTATGAAGCCAAACGAAAGCACCTGGGGCTGGAAGAAAAATGGGGACGCGAAGGAGACCGCGATGTGCGCCTGACTCAGGATCATGCGGTCTATGCCGGGATGGTCGAAGCAATGGATTTGGCTGTGGGAAAAGTTCTGGCCAGGCTTGATGAACTCAATCTTGCGGAGAACACTCTGGTCATCTTCACGAGCGACAACGGTGGTCTTTCCACCAGTGAAGGCTGGCCAACGTCTAATCTTCCTTTACGAGGAGGCAAGGGCTGGCTTTATGAAGGCGGAATTCGTGAACCGTTTCTGGTCCGCTGGCCGAAAGTTGTGGCGGCTGACGCAAAAATCTCAGTACCCATCAGCAGCCCGGATTTGTTTGCAACAGTAGTCGATGTCACGAAAGCAACGCCACCAGAAGATCAGACTACAGATGGACTCAGTCTCGTTCCCGTGCTGAGCGGTCAAGCACTTCCGGAACGATCATTGTTCTGGCATTACCCGCATTACGGCAATCAGGGAGGTGCTCCCGGAGCGGCTATCCGGCAAGGCGACTGGAAGCTGATTCACTGGATGGAGAAGGACGAGATTGAACTGTTCAATCTCGCGGAGGATATCAGCGAGCAACACAATGTCGCTGCGCAGCATCCTGAGATTGTGAGCCGTCTACGGAATGAGCTGTCAGCGTGGCAGAAAGATGTCGGGGCAGAGCATCCCGAACCGAACTCCGCCTACGACCCAGATAAACCGAACGGTCGAGCCGCCGCAAGACCCGGCAGCCAAAAGGAAAAAGCACAGCCAGCAGGGAGGGGCCAACGCGGCAAGTGAGAATGTGCAACCGTGAAAGCACGGACTTGAGCATACAGCCCAGCATTCATCAGCGAGCGACACTACCCAAAGTACAACTCAGACATGCTGTATTCGCGTTGAGCACGTCGAGTCTGAAGCCAGGCGGGGCCATTGAACAACGAAACATGCTTGCTGACGGAGTCGATCCGAATCAGCCGTCGGCTTTGATCCTGAGGGACGCCACGGTACAGCAGCCCGGGCACAATCGCATCAGCCAACAAACCCTGAGCGCCGTCGGACGGGGTATCAGAAACGAAAAAGGAATCGTCGTCACGGTCGGGGCGTTGCATAATCATGGCACAAAACTCCGGGGCAAACGGGCTACGCCAATCGGCGCAACGTGAGCGCAAAGGTTTTCGGTGGGGATTGGTCCGAACTTGCTGGTTCTTCGGCAAAATCTGCCGAAGCGCGGAAGATTCTCAGGTCGTTTCCGGCTTCTGTTGTGCAGCTTCCTGCTTCGCCTTGTACCACTCGTAAATCACTGGCAGCACAGAAACGACGATGATCCCGAGCGTGACGAGAGAGAAGTTTTCCTTGACTGGCTTCCAGCCCCCAAAGAAATATCCAGCGGTCAAAAAGATCCCGACCCAGCAGATTGCTCCGCTGACGTTAAACATCCAGAAACGAACTCGGTCCATCTTGCCGATGCCTGCGACAAACGGCGCGAATGTGCGAACGATTGGCAGGAAGCGAGCCAGGAAAATCGCCTTGCCACCATACCTCTGATAAAACGCCTGAGCTTTCTCCAGATGCTGCTTGTTCAGCAACCGGGATGTCTCGCTATGAAATACTTTCGGCCCCAGTGAGCGACCAATCGAATAGTTCACAGCATCGCCAAAAATGGCAGCGATCAGCAACAAGACGAACATCAGTGGAAAGCTGAGATTCGCTCCTGGGATTGCGATCAACGCTCCAACAGCGAAGAGCAGCGAATCCCCGGGGAGGAACGGTGTCACAATGAGCCCGGTCTCACAAAAAACAACCGCAAACAGTGCGGCGTAAAGCCAACCACCCATTGAATTGGACATCACTTCAAGGTAACGATCCAGGTGGAGCACTACGTCGATTAGTCGCTTGATCGTGTCCATCGCCAAATCGCCTCCCTGATGGTCAGATTCAATGAGTCCCGTATTATTGGCTTGTTTGCGGAACTTCGGTGCCGCATCTGATGGAGCCCCGAATACTCCGTGACTCACACGAAACTAGGTCACAGCGTCGAGGATGTTGCGTTTTCGCAACATTCCTTCGCCGAATCCTCGGTGCAGTAGCACGATTGTAGGAGTTCTGCGGAATTCATCACTTGAGTCCGTGTCGTGATTTGTGTCCACTGCGTTCGCTGAAAAGCCAAAACACTCGGTCAGCGTTGGCAGAACTCTTCAAAACCAGATCGTTCTGCTGCTCTTTCAGGTGTTGATTTTATGATTCGTACCAACTTCAGTCGGCCCGAGACTTAATGCCGACAACCATCCGGCCTGAAGTCGGTACAAAGTGCTTGCCGCCAATCCTGATATTCACTGGACGAAATTTCGATGAGCGAAGAGGAAAAAAACACGATTCGACAACTCACCCGGCTGCAACGGCGAGTTCTCGGCACGCTGATGGAAAAGGGCTTTACGACTCCCGATCAGTACCCGATGACGATCAAAGGAGCCACCACCGGCTGCAATCAGAAGAGCAATCGAGATCCCGTGACGGAATACTCAGAAGCCGAAGTCGCGGATGCTCTCGAACAACTTCGGCAACTTGGATTGGTGGCGGAAGTCTTCACAGATGGCGGTCGAGCCGCCCGTTACCGCCATTACGCGCGGCACAAATTTGACTTTAATGAAGCTCAGTTTGCCATCATTTGTGAGCTTTTGCTGAGAGGTCGGCAACAGCCCGGCGAGTTGCGAACACGAGCCAGTCGCATGGTGCGTATTGATAGCCAGGAGCAGCTCAAGGCGGACCTGCAGTCACTTCAGGACAAGGGATTCGTTCAGAGCAACGGGCCTTTGGAACGCCGAGGTGTGGAGGTTGACCATACGTTTTATCTTCCTAAAGAAAACATGACGATGGCGGCCGGTAACTTCATGGCCGACGATGAACCGGCCGCCCCCACACCATCAGCTGCTCCCGCCGCTCCCAGAACCGCAGCGCCTGTTTCCACCGCGCCGACTGCTCCTGCTGTAGAACCGGGATTGCTTCGCGCTTTGCAGTCGCAGCTTGATCTCATGCAGTCCAACATGATGAACTTGCAGGCGACACTGGAGAGAACTCAGGAACGCATCGAACGTATCGAACGAGAACTGGGACTCAGCTGAGTAACTGAGAACGCTCACGACTGCGGCTTTTCACTATCCGCCCACCAAAGGTTGATAAGTTAATCGTTTACCGCCCAGCCGGAGGCGCCGGCCATTGCAAAAGCCGGTGCTCCGGCTGGGCGGTAACCTAGCCAGTGCGTGCACCACAGCTCCCATAGGAAATTCCCAGGCGGGTAATTCCTCCCCATCATCGGCACGACCACCATCACGAAATGCCAGTTTTTTACGCCCGTGTCCAGGAAGCAGGCATTTTTATGTTCAAATTCTCATCTGCGCGTGTATGATCTGGGCGTAAACGACGAATAACTGTGCTTGCGAACGCTAATATGCACCATAAATGGGCGTTCACCCTCAGCACATGCTTAACTTTTGAGCCTATTGGGCGGTTTGAGAAATGGCTACATCAGATTCAGTGTTGATCAGCGGCCTAATCGGCAGCAGCCCTCCAATGCTGGATGTTTATCGGATGACTCGGAAAGTGGCTCCGACAGCGGCCACGGTTCTGCTCACCGGAGAAACGGGAACCGGCAAGGAGCTAATCGCACGAGCCTTGCACGAGCTCAGCCCTCGTGCAACAGGTCCCTTTATTCGGGTCAACTGCGGAGCATTGTCCGAAAGCCTGCTGGAAAGCGAGCTCTTTGGACATGCGAAGGGTGCCTTCACCAGCGCCAATGAGAATCGCACGGGGCGATTTGAGGCAGCTCATGGCGGCACAATCTTCCTTGATGAAATCAACAGCGTCAGCTACCAACTGCAGGTGAAGCTGCTGCGAGTTCTTCAGGAACATGAATTCGAACGCGTCGGGGATACTCGCACGATTCGAGTCGACGTGCGCGTGATCGCGGCGACAAATGTTGACCTACAGGATGAAATCACAGCCGGGCGGTTTCGCGAAGACCTGTTTTATCGTCTGAACGTGATTCCAATCTATCTGCCTGCTCTCCGAGAACGCGGTGACGATATCGTTGATCTGGTGACATTCTTCGCGCGGCGTTATGCCATGGCGAATGGAATTCCGGTGCCAACGATCACGTCTGATGCGATGCGTTTCCTGCAGCAATACGGCTGGCCCGGAAATGTTCGTGAACTTCAGAACTACATCGAACGAGCGCTCGTCCTTTCCACAGGTGGCGAAATCATGGCTGAGCTGCTGCCGCCGCATGTGAGAGGCCTCGCACCGGTGCGCATTGGTCGACGAGCATCAGAAGACCTGGAATCGCTCTGCACGGACCTTGTCAGCCGGCGTCTCGCGCAGGTCGGCGAAGAAAGCACCGATGTCTATAACCAGGTGATCAACGTCGTGGAGAAAGAACTCATTCTTCAGGTTCTGCGACAAAGCCAGGGTGTGCAAACACGAACCGCGACTCGACTGGGTATCAATCGCAACACACTGCACAAGAAAATCGAAGATCACCAATTGGGATCAGAGGCTCGATAGGGCAGTGTTGATTGAGTGAATGGAAAGCCTGCAGCGCTGGCTTCGGCCAGCATGCGATTTCCCAGTTGCACAACGAGGCCGACTGAAGTTGGCACTACAGCCTGAATCAACATCACGCCATCACGTTTCACACCTGCTTGCCAGCTTATCCTTCCGCGACTTCTCGCGGTGGAATTACAGCGTCTGCATCAACAGATTCGCCGTCTGCACGAACATCCACTGCTGGTTCCACGATCGCTCCGGCAATAGCCATCAGCTTGGGGCCCTTGCGATTCGCATCAATCACCTTGTGCATGTGCTCAGCCGACATTGTTTCCATCTCTATCAGATCGGCCGTTAGCTTTTCGAGCGTTTCACGTTGAGACGTCAAAGTATCGAGAGCCGTGCGATACGCTTCGTCGACCAATCTCTTCACTTCAATGTCGATTTCACGCAGAGTCGCTTCGGAATGAATGGACTCGGAAACAATTCCACCAGAGCCCGCGAGAAACGGTGACCGCTGAGCTTCGCTGTAATACATTCGTCCCAGACGAGGACTCATTCCAAACTCGGTGACCATTCGGCGAGCCAGATCCGTGGCTCGCTGCAAGTCGTTGGACGCCCCGGTCGACGTTTCATTGTAGATGAGCTGTTCTGCGGAGATGCCTCCCAAAAGAACCGCCATGCGACTTTGCAGTTCAGACTGCGTCAGCAGCTCACGGTCATCTTCCGGAAGCTGCAGCATGTATCCCAAAGCACCCATTCCGCGAGGAATAATGGAAATCTTGTGGACCGGGTCTGTGTGCGGCAAACTGGCCGCGACAAGAGCATGACCGGACTCATGACAGGCGACACGACGCTTAACGTCTTCCACGATAATGCGAGATGTTTTCTCGAGGCCTGCCATCACTCGTTCGATACCGGCTTCAAACGACTTCATCGTCACCCGCTTGTCTTCTCGACGAGCCGACAGCAGGGCCGCTTCATTGACGAGGTTCGCAAGATCAGCACCGACGAAGCCGGGAGTCAGCTTGGCCAGTCTCTTCAGGTCAACGTCGTCGGCCATCTTGACGCGTTTGGAGTGAACATTCAGGATTGCTTCACGCCCCTTGATATCGGGTCGATCCACCAACACATGACGATCGAAGCGTCCGGGACGCATCAACGCCGGGTCCAGCGTTTCTGGACGGTTTGTTGCACCCATCACGATAACGCTTTGGTCCGTGCTGAAGCCGTCCATCTCGACAAGCAGAGCGTTCAATGTCTGCTCACGTTCATCGTGGCCACCAGGAGCACCGCTGCCACGAACCTTGCCCAGGGCATCAAGTTCGTCGATGAAAATAATGGCGGGGGCTCGTTGCAGAGCCTGTTGGAACATATCGCGAACGCGAGCGGCACCGACGCCCACGTACATTTCCACAAAGTCGGAGCCTGAAAGTCCGAAAAACGGAACGCCGGCTTCGCCCGCAACCGCCTTGGCCAGCATCGTCTTGCCAGTTCCCGGAGGCCCAACCAGCAGAACGCCACGCGGGATTCGTCCACCGAGAGCCTGATACTTCTGAGGAGTCTTAAGGAACTCCACGACTTCTTTCAGTTCTTCAACAGCTTCGTCAATCCCGGCAACGTCATTGAACGTCACATTGACGTCTTCCTGAGCATAAAGCCGACCGCGGCTGCGTCCAAAGGACATGGCCGAACCAGCTCCGCCGACACGTCGCAGGACATAAATGAAGCCCAGAATAAAAAGGGCGGTCACAAGCAACATCGGAATCATCGATGTCAGCTCGGACGGCGGCTTGGCAGAATTCAGGACGACCCCCTTCGCGTGGAGCAGGTCTTCCAGCTTGGCTCGATTGTTTTCGGTAATCCATGTCAGCGGGGTGTAGAAACGCTTAACCGACGTCACCTTGCCCTTGCGGATATCATCGGCTGCCTTGTCCTGCCAATAAATGGCGGAGGAGCCCATGGAAACCTCAAACATGCAGTCTTTGTTCAGGGTTCCGGTTTCCAGGCGATTAAGGAATTCGCTGTAGGAGATCTCTTCCCCACCCGTTCCTCGGCCAGCCACCGTGATGAAAACAGCGGCCAGAATGCCGATCACCAGCAAATACCAGAAGCCGCTGTTGGATTGCCCTTGTCCCTTATCTTTGCGGCCACTTTTTCCCGGCTTTCCGGGGCCAGACGCATTCTTGTCAGACGTGGGTTCCTGAGGACCAGCCATAGCTCTGTTACCAGTATGAAAGTGCTGTGCTCTTTGAAAGCACGGGTTTTCCGGAATGGTTCCGGCATTTTGCAACTGTAGGCCCGTTGTTCGATGTGGTCAACCAGTCGAACCACTTGAGGCGGATGCCAAAGGCGACAGGACCGGAATAATCCCCGCCTTCCGCATAAACGTCCACGACTACCAGTTCAACCCGTGGTCCCCGTCGAAGGTACGGGGGTTTACCATCCGAGCTAAATGAACCTCGGGAACTCACGACATCAACGCTTGACAGCGCGGTTCAGGGGGGTAATGATCGGGCGCAAATAGAAGAATTCAGAAGCCTTTCACAGAGATTCCTTGCCGAATACCCCCAAGGGCCACTCAGAGGTCAGTCATGTCAAAGCCGGATCGTCGCATCGATATTGAAGAAATCAGCGGAGTTACTGTCGCTCGTCTGCTGGAAAAGAAAATTCTGGACGAAGCCAATATCGAAGCGCTTGGGCAGGAATTGTTCGCTCTCGTGGATAAGGACGGTCGCAAGAAGATCGTTCTTGACTTCACTTTGGTTGAGTATCTCTCAAGTGCAGCGCTGGGCAAGCTGATCACGATGCACAAAAAGGTGACGACCGCCAAGGGCAAATTGGCTTTGTGCAGCATCCAGAAAGACATTCTGGATGTTTTCAAGATCACTCAGCTCAACAAGGTTCTGACCCTCTGTACGAATCTTGACGAAGCTCTGACGAAGTTCTGATAGCCAGGAACTCCCGGCTACCCGGTCTTCGCTGATCAATCTTCCTTTCTGCGCTGCCATCCTTTTCTTTGTCAGATGTGACCATGACAAATCCGGTCAAGCTGGAAATCATGATTCCAAGCAACACAGCCGACGGGCTGAGTGCTCAGGAAAAGCTGGTTGCTCTGATGGAGAAGTTTGAGTACAGCATGCGCGATGTCTTCGCCATGCGACTTTCGCTGGAGGAAGGGATCACAAACGCGATCCGTCACGGCAACAAATTTGCCTCGGACAAGAATGTGATTATTCGCTGCGACATAAGCACGGAAAAAATGCGGGTCGTGATCGTGGACGAGGGTGACGGTTTCGATCCGGAGGACGTTCCCGATCCAACTCTGGAAGAGTTTATTGAACGCCCCTGCGGTCGCGGCCTGATGCTGATGCGTGCTTATCTGAATCTTTGCGAGTATTCAGATGGTGGCCGATGCCTGTCGATGGAGCGAGAGCGAAACAGCCCGCTGCCAATTCTGGAAGACTAGTTCTGTGTCAGCTATGGCCTGATGGATGTAGGCCGGACCGAGCGAAGCGAGTTCCGGCTTTTCCTTGAGTCGCTGACGTGCCGGAATTCGCTGGAGCTCGGTCCGGCCTACGAAGATTCGATCCGCTG
>JBILXT010000588.1:0-3711 GCA_044378235.1 Planctomycetaceae bacterium | reverse complement strand
TTCCGCTTTATCAGCATCAGCTCGTCAAGACGCCTGTTTGCTCGCGATTGAGGTTTGGCGGAACGCGGCGTGGGAACGATTAGCGTGTCGCTTTTTCGTTTCATTGGTTTATATAGTTGGCTGGCCCCGTGATTTTATTTTTTCATGATTTTCGCCATGATTTTCGGGCTCCATGATTTCGATATGATTGGGATTGATGTGTCGACCCTCCGGGCCTCTGGCGGCAGCATGATTCCGTTCCGGGGCCTGACGACCCCGGCAGAGGATATGCCAGCCCTTCGGGCCTGAGTCGCATGATGCCTTCAAATTCTTCCGAAGGGTTACGAGAAAAATCATCGGTTCGGCCGCTATGCGAATCATCATCGCAAACGCCATCGAGCCTTCTTCTTGCTCAACATCGCCAAGTCGCGATCGAGGCTTCGTATGCTCCGCGTCCTGTCCGGAGCCATCGTCACGATCGAATCACCGCCAGCTCCCGAATTGCGGGTGACAACCTCCGGTGCCACGGGTAGACTAACCACAGCCGCTGAGTGCTCGTGATTGAATCCGTATAGGGCTGTTTCAGCCTCGTGACCCCCAATCCACAAAGCGGAAAAGTTCAACGCACGATCTATACGTCGGCTAATCGCCAGACGCATAGATCGCAATTCGTTATTTGGCAAGAGTGCTGTATGTCGCCTATCACGACGCTGAATGATACCGTCGACCATTTGGTAGGTGCCCTCAGTGAAGTCGACCAGTCGAAGCTAAAGGCAATACCGCTGTCTGACCTTTATGAATTCCATCATGGTTGGGGCACAGGAATCCGGAACGAAATACTGCTGGGCGGGCGTAATTCGCAGTTGATCGCGGACTGCGGTTCCCCGAGCCTCACTCCAGAAGAAGCCTCAATGGTAATCATGACGGCCGTCTGGTATCGGCTTCAAGGTCAGCCAATCGAATCATCTCGTCAGCCCAAGTCGTTTCGCGAGTCCGTGGTGGATAGCGGCACAGAAACGTGGTATCTTCACGTTCGGTGCAATCCCGTGACCGGAAAGAGACTGAAGGATTCGCAGATCTACCAGTCAGTGAAAAGCTACTTCAATCTTTTCTTCACTCAATACCAAGTGCTGGCGGCGCGTTGCGATCAAGAGCATCCAGTCTGAAACGCCAAATAAATCGGGTAAGGGCCGCCATTGCTGACGGCCCTCTCCACACCACCAGACGTGCGGGGCCGCATCAGGCGGTTCCTCGAGTTTTCGCCGCTATAGGGTCGCAAGGTCACACCAGAGTTGTTTGAGCGAGAGAAGTCCCTGTTGCTCCAGCCACTTGTTGGGCATCGCGTAGCGCATGGCGGGTGTCCGTGACAATCGCCAATAGCTCTTGCGACTGATCGCGTGTTTGATCGCCATGTCAGCGTACCGACGCATTCGCAGGCTTCCTCCTCACGGTTCGTTATCTCCCCGCGACCAACCTGCCAGTCGGTGCCCGCGCTCGTCTCGCACTTGTTCGATCGGAGTCACAGTTAGTATGCTGCCTTCCTTAAGATCTTCGTTCTTGTACAAGGGACTTGCCCCCCATGAGTCATACGCCATGACAGGCGTACCAAGACGTTGCAATCCGAGCCGCTAAACGCACGCTTGCTGACATCAAAATCACCTGCGGCGGCCGGGTGAACGCAGACCTTAGGTGACGGAAACACGATCAACTTCTCTTCTTGCTCGGCGGCCCAGATGAAACGAGTCACAGGCATTGGTGGCATCTTCTTCAACGCAAGGGATCCCAGGGCGCTGTGCGCCTGGTACAAGAAGCACCTGGGTATTGACGTGCAGGAATGGGGAGGCACGTCATTCACATGGTCGGATGCCGATGGCAACCCGATGAAGGGGACGACGATCTGGTCTGTCAGCTCAGCGGATAGCAAGCATTTCGCTCCGAGCACTTCGAGTTTCATGATCAACTACCGCGTGGATGACCTCGCGTCCTTGCTGCAGGCCCTTCGAGAAGAAGGCTGCAACGTCCTCGAGAAGACAGACGACTCTGAATACGGTAAGTTCGGGTGGGTGATGGACCCAGAAGGCAACAAAGTCGAACTCTGGCAACCACCGGCTGGCCAGTAAGCACGATGGCGCGAGCCCGATTCAACCATCGTAGCATCATGCGATGCATCGGTTGCCACAAAATTGGATGCGATTTGGCCCCTGCGTCGGCGGAGCCTCGGTTTGGCAACGACAAGCGAACTCGAAGCAGAATACGGTCCCCATCGGCTTTATGCCGATGGAGCTAAGGTTTGTTCAAGTGGTCAAACCAACGGTCCACCGGCGTGAAGCCGGATGGGGCCGATTGTTATAGTCTGACTCTCGCGTTGCCTTAACGCCGCAAGGCGAACCTTACTTGCGCATCGTTGAGGCTTGTGCGCTTCTCAGCACAAATACGTGCACCGAAATCCACGAATGGCCCCTCGCCGACGGCTGGGCGACGCGAGAAAAGACGTCGAGGCCAACGTCTGCTACAATTCTGCGGGCAGTCTCAGGACGCGGTTCGTTCTGTGACAGACTGCCGTTCGACGAAATCTCTTCATGAAGCATGCTCTGTTTCTCGCCTGGCGATCACTCTTGTGGCATCGCGGTCGTTCGCTGATCATAGTACTCAGCCTTGCGATCACGATCTGGCTGCCCGTCACCGTGCGCCTTGTGCTGAATCAGTTTCGCAGTGAAATCTCTGCTCGAGCAGCCGCGACACCATTGATCATTGGTGCCCCAGGAAGTCGAGTCGACCTGGCTTTGCATGCCTTATACTTCGAAGCGATGCCTCCGGCCAAAACCACGATGGCCCAGGTGGACCAGATGACGTCGTCGGAGCTGGGGATTGCGATCCCATTGCATGTGCGATTTCGGACGCAGTCACAGCCCGGAGTTGACGGGGCGCCGATCGTTGGGACATCGCCTGAATACTTTGAATTTCGAAAGCTGCAAATTCAGTCGGGGGAGATGTTATCGTTGCTGGGCGATTGCGTGCTGGGATCTCGCGTTGCCGCCGCGATGTCGCTCAAGCCTGGCGATTCAATTCTCTCTGCGCCGCAGAATGCGTTTAATCTGGCCGGCGATTATCCGTTAAAGATGAAAGTCACAGGCGTTCTGCAGCCCTCGCATTCACCGGACGACGATGCAGTGTTTACCGATGTGCGAACGGCCTGGGTGATAGCTGGGATTGGGCATGGCCATCAGGAAGTTAACCCTCAGACGGATCCGGCCTTGTTGCTGAATTCTGATGACAAGACATCGGTCACTGCCAATGCCGGAGTTCTGCCGTTCACGGAGATCACGCCGGGCAATATCGACTCATTTCATTTCCATGGCGAACCGGAAACGTTTCCGTTGACCGCTGTGATCGTGGTCCCGAGGGACGAAAAATCCCGCGTGCGCATCCTGGGGAGATACTCGTCGGCCGACTCGACCGCTCAGTGTTTGAAGCCACCGGAAGTTGTGGAGGAACTATTGAGCATTGTCTTTCGCATCGAACAGATGGTCTGGCTCTGCTCAATCGCAGCGGCCGTCGTAACAGGACTGTTGCTGGCTCTGGTGTTATCGCTGTCGATGCGTCTTAGAGCCGCCGAGATGATGACGATGTTCCGTCTGGGATGCAGTCGTATGACGATCGCTACGCTACAAGTCTCCGAGATCGCCATCACGATGCTGACAGCCTCAATCCTTGCCACGACCGCCAGCTGGC
>JBILXT010000189.1:0-13147 GCA_044378235.1 Planctomycetaceae bacterium | reverse complement strand
GAATTTCAACAAACTTAACACTGTTCTTCGGCGATTAGTTGAAAACTGAATCGTTTGAGTCATAGCTTTGATATCACATGTTTGCCTTCCTGTCTTTGGCATCATGATTTCTGTTTTTTCTGGAGGTCTATTGTGAAGAGTGTTTCCAATCGTTCGTTGAGGTTCCGTGGATTCACACTGATCGAACTACTTGTCGTCATTGCGATCATCGCGATTCTGATCGCCCTTCTTCTTCCTGCTGTTCAGCAGGCTCGTGAGGCAGCTCGTCGTACTCAGTGCAAGAATAATCTCAAGCAGATTGGACTTGCATTTCACAACTACCATGACATCTACAACACATTGCCTCCGGCTTACGTGACACTCGCCGCAAACGGCAACACCACGTCCGAGGTTGGAGCGTATTCCTGGGGCTCATTTATTCTTCCCCAGTTGGAGCAGGTTAACGCCTACCAGAGCTTGAACGTCGGAAACGTGCCATTGGAGGTGAATGCTGCTAACGTCAACAATCTGAGGATTCTGCAGACTCCCCAGCCAGCATTTCGTTGCCCGACCGACATCGGACCAGCGGTGAATAACTTTGTCAACGTGTCGGGGCTTGGTGCCGACAATTGGTATAACATGAACATTTCAAACGGTACTGCGCAGGTTCCAATTGCGACCTCAAACTATGTGATGGTCTCTGGTACAGGCGTCAGCACAACTCCAGCTGCGAATCCCACAAATCGAACAGCTTCTGCTTGTGAACCAATGGGTGTGGGTTTCCGAAATTCGAAAATCAACTTCCGTGACATCACGGACGGCACGAGTAACACAATCCTTGTTGGTGAGCGTGCCTGGAAATATGGGCCGGTGAATGTTGGGGCTGCAACAGTCTTCGGCTTCAGCGCATCGATTAACAACCCGTCAAGCAGTGCGAATGTCAAGGCTGCGGCTCTGGCTTGTATCGGACAGGGTTACAATGGCATCAACTGGTCGGCTAACAATCTCGTGCATCAAACTCGCGGGTTTAGCAGCGGTCACACGGGTGGTGCCCAGTTTGTTATGTGTGATGGCTCAGTAAAGTTCATCAGCGAAAACATCGACTACAAGACAACTGATAACGCGGCACTTACTGATATGGCGCTACATGCGTCGTCGACCTTCGCTCGGCTGCTCGTGCGTGCAGACGGTCAAATCATTGGCGAATTCTGAACGATTGGAAAGAGTAAACGACCATGTCGAGTATTAGAAATGGGCGGCGTTCAGCCCTTTTGGCAGCGTTCTGGTTGCCAATCTGTCTGTTTGGTTGTGCAAGTAGTGACGTGCCGGAACTCGGAGAAGTTTACGGCAAGGTCACTCTGGACGGAAAGCCAGTGCCTGGTTTGAACATTCTGTTCACACCGGAGACCGGGCGTGCGGCCGGCGCGATTACAGACGAAGAAGGAAACTACGAGCTAAAGTATCTTGAGGGATACGGTGGCTGCAAAATCGGGCCGGCCAAGGTGACATTCGAGTGGTCCCCGGGTGTTGAGGCAAGCGTTTCGATACCCGCAAAATATATGCAGGAAGGATCCGACGTTGTGGTGAAAGCAGGCTCAAACGAGCTGAACTTCCCATTGGAGTCAAAGTAGCCCGGCTTCTGCGATGTGGCAGCCTGAGTGTTCCATGGCTTTGCGTGAATGTGAGCATCCCGTCAGATTGACTCATGGTGCCACGATGTAATGGTGTGATCCCTCCGGAGACTCTTGAAAGCTCGTCAGAACCAAGCTGACGAGCTTTTTTCGTCTATGCGCAGTGTGTTCGAGCACCTCGACGTACCGAGTTCTAAATACAGTTTGTCGGAGTTGAGTTATCATGCAGCCCTCGGGACGACGTTGCGAGACGCGGCCCCGAGGGGCATTACAAAGAGTTTTGGAGCTGAAGAACAGAAAGTGGATCTGAGTTGTAGTTCCTTAACGAGGTGCTGTGGAACAGAGAAATCTTTTCGGCTGGGCCGCATAATGGTCTCTCCAGGCTCCGTGCCTGGTCGCCTTCTGGCTGACTCGAAAGTTCCACCATGACGATTTGGATGGAAGCCGGGGCGTCCCCGAAACTTGTAATCATGCGGCCGTAATCATCATTGGGATCGAAGGAGCATGAGGTGGTGGAGCGAAGAGTCAGCCGTTCCCGGCCGTTTTGTGACCTGAGCATTTCAGTTCGTTCTACACAAGCATCGGCTACGGTGTACAGGTCGGGATAAACGTTGGCGAAAGAGTGACGCCGTTCAATGACGTCCAGTTATCGCCCCGGATCTGTTTGTCGCGATTACTGCCGATCATTCCCCTGCCTTTTTGTTAATCCGAGGTGTCCAGTGCGCGGCTTTGCCTTCCTGTTTCTATGCCTCAATACATTGACGGGCTTTGGAGATGAGTTTCGAGTCCTTCCCTACTTACAAAACCCAGCCCCGGATACGATCACGATTCGTTGGCTAAGCAACTCGAATCAACCGGGCACTGTCAGATTGCCAGGGACCGCGCGAGATTCCGTAAAGTCGGCCCCGGTAGCTGCGTCGGCACTGAGCTATAACCCGTACAAGGAAGAGCCGGATGCTCCTCACCCTCCGATTCCATGGCTGCACTCTGTTCGTATCGATGGACTTAAGCCCTCAACGGAGTACGAATACATTGTGAGTCAGGGATCAGAATCGCATACCGCTGCGTTTCGAACAGCTGTCAGCAGAGATGAGCCCGTCCGATTGATTGTTTATTCTGATTCCGAAACCGAGCCTGAATCCTCCACAACAGATCCTGTGGCCTGGCCAGTATCGACGGGAAGCAATCGGCCGGAGGGCATCAAGAATTACCTCGTAAATCAAACGGCTGGCTACATCGCGAATTGTAACCTGATTGCAGAGCGTCACCCGAATCTTGTTCTATTGGTTGGGGACCTTGTCGAAGCTGGCGGCGAACAGCGCGACTGGGATGAGTTCTGGCGGCACAATGCTGGACAGTACAGTTCATTGGCCAGCAGAATCCCGATACTGCCCTCGCTGGGGAATCATGAAAACTATGCCGGCCCAGGCGGTGGGTACGAGGCTGCAGCGGCAAACTTTTCGACAGACAAATATCTGACCTATTTTGATGTGCCTGACAACGGTGCGGCCAACCCGAAGCACAGGGGACGCTATTATCGACTCGACTATGGCCCACTGACTCTGATTTCGCTGGACTCCAGTGACGGGCTGCCTCACAAGTCCGCGGCTGATACGAATCACAATCTGGAAGGCAGCAATGCTCCGGACTTTAATCCTGGGTCAGAACAATATCGGTGGCTTGATTCACAGTTGGCCGACGCACAGAAGAAGAGCCGTTTTACCTTCGTGCAGTTCCATCACACAATGTTTGGGTCTGGGCCTCACAGTATTCCATTTGGAAAGGAAGGGTTTTCAGGACAAGCCGGGATTCCCATGCGTGTGCTCCTGCCACTGTTCATGAAATACGGAGTTGATCTGGTCTTCTCGGGACACGATGAGTTGCTTGAAAGATCTCTTGTACACGGAGAGGAACTGCTGGCTGATGGCACGATGCATTCACACTCCATTCACTTCTTTGACGCGGGAATTGGTGGGGACGGGCTGCGAGGTCCCTCAGCTGGTTTTGATAATCCCTACCGTCAGTTTCTGGCCCACGAACACGCTCCGGAAGTCTGGGAAAACGGACGATTAATCTCGGGCGGCAAACATTATGGCCATCTGGAAGTGAATGTCCGGCCGGAGAATGATGGCAACTGGACAATTGAAGTAACCCCCGTCCACGCGTTCCCAAAGGTGGATGATCAAGGCAGGATTTCGTGGGAACGACGCACGTACGAAGATGTCGTGCGTTTCACGGAATGATCGGATGTGCCCCCGGTCTGGCTTGCTCGTGAGGCAGTTCTGAAGTTGCTTGGCTGCGACGATCATCACGACCTGAGCAGCAGCTGAAGAATCAACGCCTGCTTTCGCAACGTATTGAGAATTGCCACGCCATCTGTTCGCAAACAGCGGCTGCATCCGAGTTCTTATGGCCTTTCCACTTACTGGCTCAAACCATCGCGTCGGCAGATTCTGCAGGTTCACGTTTTTGACAGTAGTCGTGTCTTCGGAATTTCCCGCAGCTGCTCTTACCAATACGCCGCCCGAAACTGACAATATCTTTGCCCAAAGATCCGGGCCGGGATCAGGCGAAACGTCATCAAGAAACGGGATTCGCTCCCGACGACTTTGCAGAGTCAATAAGAGAAGCGAACGCGACGGCCCCCGGATTTCGTCAGAGTCTCATGGAAACCACAACGAAGAAAGGAGAAGGAACTCCGGATGGCTGGGTATCGCGAACATGTCAGCGTAAGCGGCATATTGGGCGTTGCCTACGGCTGCGCTGCGGTATTCATGTTTGGTTACAGCGTTGCTCAGGCGGCCATCGCGGCAATTCTGACCTGGGTGGCTGGCATGTTGCCGGATCTGGATTCGGAAAGCGGAAAGCCCATTCGAGAACTCTTCGGCGTCACTGCAGCGATTGCTCCTATTATGCTCGTGCAGCATGTTCACGCGATAGGAATGCACGGTGACCGAGCTGTGCTGTTCGGTATGTTGTCGTACGGAATCGTCCGGTATGGCGGCGCGTTTCTGCTGTCGAAACTGACAGTTCATCGCGGGATGTTTCACAGTATCCCGGCTTTAATCATTGCAGCGGAAGTGACTTTTCTGGCTTATCATTCCAGCGACATCAAGGTTCGTATCCTGATGGCGATCGGCACGGGGCTGGGATTCCTCTCTCATCTTGTCCTGGATGAAATGTACAGCGTGCAATGGGACGGCGCGAAAGTAAAACTGGCCAAGTCCGCTGGCAGTGCGATGAAGTTCTTTGGGAACGATGCACTTCCCAACGGCATCGCGATGGGGTTACTGCTATGCCTGAGTTATGCAACTCTGGTAGAAGCCGAAGTACTCCGCGACCCTGGCAAGACTCCTGCGCCGGAATCCCTGCAGATCACGGCGGAACTACCTGATGCTCCGCTGTTTCGCATTGCTGAACAGCCGAGAGATACCCAACTGCAGTAATTTTGTGTCGGCCTTTGCGGGTATTGTTGATGCTCAGCAATTCGGGGCTGACCAGCAGAGAACCGGCTTGCGAGCGGCATTGACTTCATCCGGTCGACACACGGCCGTGCTATGCGGAGCTCCCTTGACGAGTTCCGGGGCTTCATTGCAGATCGTTCGCAGGGCCGTGGCAAAGGCGTCCAGTGTCTGCAGTGATTCCGTTTCGGTGGGCTCCATCATCATGGCTTCTTCCACCACCAGCGGAAAATACACTGTCGGGGCGTGGAAGCCATAATCCAGCAAGCGTTTTGCGATATCCATTGTGGTCACGCCGGTGTCAGCTTTGATCCGGCGAGCACTCGCGACAAACTCATGCATGCAGCGATTGCCATGCGGCACATCCAGAAAGTCCTGGACCTGGCTCAGCAGATAATTTGCATTGAGCACTGCGTTCTCAGACGCTTCTCGCAGTCCTTTTCCACCCAGCGTTCGAATGTAAAAGTATCCTCGAAGCAGAATGCCGACGTTGCCAAAAAATGTTCGCACCTGACCAATCGACTTCAGAGGTTTTGACAGCGAGTAGCGATTGGTCGAACTCTCAAATGTCACAACCGGAGCTGGCAGGAATGGGGCGAGGAAATCGCGCACTGCAATCGGACCTGCTCCCGGGCCACCAGCACCGTGAGGACCAGTGAATGTCTTGTGCACGTTGTAGTGCATCATGTCGCCGCCGAAATCACCTGGGCGAGTTTTCCCGAGGATCGCGTTCATGTTGGCTCCGTCGATGTAGACGAGCCCGCCAACATCGTGCAACAGTTTTGCGACTTTGGCGATGTCACGTTCGAACAAGCCCAGCGTATTTGGGTTCGTCACCATAAACACAGCCGTGCGTTCATCAAGCTGTGATTTCAGTTCCTCCAGATCCACGAATCCATCACGACCGCCGGAAAGCTGTACACATTCAAACCCCGCCAACGCCGCGCTCGCCGGATTGGTTCCGTGAGCGCTGGATGGGAACAGAACTCGAGTTCGCTTTTCACCTTTGTCCTTGAAGTAAGCGGCCGCTGTCAGCAATGCGGTGAATTCACCTTGAGCTCCCGCGGCGGGATGCAGCGAGATGCCCGGCAGGCCGGAGATCTCCGCCAGCATGGTCTGCATTTCGTACAGAACACTTAGCAGTCCCTGAATCTGTGATTCTGGCTGGTAAGGATGACTGTTGGCTGCTTGTGGAAGGCGAGCCAGTCGTTCGTGTCGCTTGGGGTTGTACTTCATCGTGCAACTGCCCAGCGGATAGAAGTGCGAATCAACGCTCATGTTCAGGGTCGACAGGTTGACAAAATGTCGCACCACATCAGGTTCGGCAATCTCCGGCAGCGGCAGGTTTTCCTTTGCCAGAAACTTTTCATCCAACACTGGTATTGAACTCACCGAAGGTACATCACTCTCCGGAAAAACAACAGTGCCGCGTCCGGCAAGTGACATTTCAAAGAGCAGCTGAGTCGCAGTTTGATTTCGCATAATGATCTGCCTGAGTGTTAGCTGATACTGAAATTGAGCAGGCCGTGATGAATGCAAGAAGGAAGACTTCAGAGCCTGGGATGATCATGGTCACAAGATGATCATTCAGCCATGACGATTCGACATCAGCCTTGCAGCACTTCTGCCAGAGCTTTTGCCAGTGCATCGATCTCTGTGCGAGTTCGTTTCTCCGTCAGAGCCACCAGGAAGCAGTTCTGCGCGTTGGAAACATTTTGAATGCCGAATCGGATCAGATCGGGGCCAACATTGATGCCTTTGTCGGCGAGTGTACTCAAGACCTCAGCAGCGGGCCGAGATGTCTCCAGCAGAAACTCACGGAAAAACGGCTGCGAGAATTTCAGTTGCACGCCGGGAATCTTTGTCAGCAAATCTGCGGCATATCTCGCCTTTTGATGACTAAGAGTTGCCATCTGGCGAAGACCATGCGGACCAACAGTTGCAAGGAAGACGGTTGTTCGCAAAGCCAGTAGGCCCTGATTCGTACAGATGTTGCTGGTCGCTTTATCGCGGCGAATATGTTGTTCGCGGGCCTGCAGGTTCAGTGCGAAACAATCCTTGCCTTTACGATCGACAGTCTTCCCAATCAATCGCCCGGGCATCTTGCGCACATACTCATTGCGACACGTGAAAATCCCCAGCAGTGGTCCGCCATACTGCAACGGAGTCCCCAGCGGCTGCCCTTCGGCAACGGCGATATCAACACCGTAGTCGGCTGGCTTCTTCAACAGGCCCGGACTGACGGCATCGAAAGCCAGAATCGACAAAGCACCGGCGTTGTGAGCAATCTCGGTCAGTGCGGCGACATCTTCCAGGCAGCCAAAGAAGTTAGGCTGTTGAATCACAAGAGCCGTCGTTTCCGCATCGATCAAGGTGCGACAGGTATCGAGGCACAGCACACCGTTCACATGAGGAATCTCAACCAGTTGAGTCCCCAGTCGAGCGAAGTAGGTTTCCAGAACCAGACGATATTCCGGATGCAGAGTTCCCGCGAACGCGACCTTCTGATGTCGGCCGTTGACTCGCATCGCCATGAACACCGCTTCACTGACCGCGGTGCCGCCTTCGTACAAACTGGCGTTGGAGACGTCCATGCCGGTGAGTTGTGAGATCAGTGTCTGATACTCGTAAAACGCCTGCAGAGTTCCCTGGCTGGCTTCTGCCTGGTAAGGCGTATAAGCCGTGTAGAATTCGCCGCGAGATGTGATTTCATCCACAACGGCAGGAATAAAATGATCGTAAACACCGCCGCCCAGAAAGCACGTTCTGGCCGATGAACCACTCAGGCCCAGGCGTTCTTCCATCTCCTGCTGCAGAGCCAGTTCAGAAACTGGCTGCGGCAGATTCAGCTCTCGCTTAAGTTGCAGCTCGACGGGAATCTGGGCAAAGAGTTCGTCGATCGACTGGATGCCGATCGCCGCGAACATCTTCTGACGCTGGTCGGGGGTATCGAAGAGATAGGCCATAGGATTGGGCTGTCAGCAGTCTGTTGATTGAATCAGCCGGAACGCGATAGTGTCCGGTATTCCCGGCTCCCCGTCTCCACCGGGTTCACTCCGGTGGTTTACAGGCCTTTGCACCACACCGCAAACTACAATCCGGAATCGAAGTCGTACAGAGGCCTGGTTCCACCGGGATAAACCTGGTGGCGTACTTTGTCTGCGAACTAGTGTCCGTCGTTCTCGCAATGTTTCTGATAGTCTGAATAGCTCATCAGCTGATTCAGCTGCTCTGGCTTCGACATCCGAATTTTTGCAACCCAGGCCTTTTCGAACGGGCTGTCGTTCAGCAGACCAAGATTGTCCGGAAGCTTCTCATTGACTTCCAAAATCTCGCCGGACACGGGAGCGTAAACGTCGCTGACGGCTTTGACGCTTTCAATTTCCCCCAGCGATTCACCAGGAGAAAACTTTTTGCCAACCGCCGGGAGCGCCAGAAATACGATGTCCGTGAGCAGCTTGACGGCAAAATCAGAAATCCCCACGGTCGCCACATCACCTTCGACGGCAACCCATTCATGAGTTTTCGCGAAGCGCAGTTGTTCGGGGTTCATCAGAAGCTCTTTCGATCGAGACAGGAGAGGAGCAGCAAGACAATGAAGAAAAGTGATCTCGGCAGGCAATGGATTGCATCAGACAGGGACCGAAATGTAACTCTTTTCCTTTTCGCCTGGTTCGGGCTGAATCAGCCTTATTCCGGCGGGTTGAGATGTTCTTTGTGACAGAGTGTGCTGGCGATTTCACGTTCGAGTTCGGCAATCTTCTGCAGACGTCGAGCATGACGACCTTCTTCAAAAGGTGTCTTCAGCCAGATCCGAATCACCTGATCCGCCAGTTGGTCGCTGAGTTGATCCGCTGACAGGCAAATGACGTTTGAGTCGTTGTGCAACCGGCTGTACTCGGCCGTCACACTGTCGTGACAAGGAGCTGCACGGACGCCGGTAAATTTGTTCGCGGTGATACACATCCCGATCCCGGTCCCGCAGATCAGGATCCCGCGATCGATGTTGCCATTCGAGACTTCTCGAGAAACCTGAGCGGCGTAGTCCGGATAGTCGACGCTCTGAGACTCATGCGGTCCAAAATCCCGAACCTCGCAGTCCAGACTTTGAAGCAGTTGAGTCAGTCGAGTCTTCATCTGAATGCCTCGATGGTCACTGGCGATGCCAATTTTCATAGCGATTACGACTCTTTCCTGAACAGTTCATCGACCCAGATGCGAAGATTATCACTGATCTGAGCTGCACACTTACGATACTCATCCAAAGATCCGCCGATCGGATCCGCAATATCTTCGCCGTCACGTGACAGCAGTTTGACTCGGTCCGCCAAATCCGGCCGAGCCTCACACAAAACACGTCGATGTCGTTCGGTCAGAGCGAGCACCAAGGTGGAATTTTCCAGCATATGTTCGCTGACTTGCTGACTCAGATGTTGCGACATATCAAGGCCGCACTCCTGCATCACAAAGATCGCTTCTCGGGAAGCTGGATCACTCTCTCCCGCCGCTATACCAGCCGAAAAGACATCAATTCGTCGCTCCCGCAATTCCCAGTCCCGACACGACAGTTTCTCAGCGACAAGCTGCCGAAAAATGGTTTCCGCCATCGGACTGCGACAAGTATTTCCCGTACAGACGAACAGCACCCGGAGGACTGCGTCGCTGGCACGATCGCGGCTGCTCACTGACGCGGTCCTTTGGTTTGGGGAATAGTCATCGAAAACCCGACAGACTGAAGAGATTTAGTGCCAAAGGAACTCGTCTGGCCAACGAAATGCAGAAAGGACACCATTTGCTCCGCGCATGATGGCGGGATTCCCGACAAATCTCAAGTTTCCCTGTCAGATACCCGCTGAGTTGTTAAGGATTGGAGAATTGGTGCCAGCAATTTTAGCGCCTCGGTTTTGAGGGTCTGAAAAGAATTTGCCAACTCTGTTGTCGCGGATTGCATTTCTTTATCGCTTTTGGTCCCATATCCGTCCTTCACCTGCGGTCTGTTGATCTCCTGGATTTTCACAACCCGAAACGTGGTTGCGGGAAGGAATTGCCTGCACTCTGCAGCAAACCTTCCCGGTTGATGCTTCGGGTTAAAGTCATACCAACAGCACGCTTCGGGGGCCGTCGTCTGAGTCGAAAGCCAAACCGTCCGTTCAGGGATGTTGTACGTCGTGAGAAAACGTGTGCTTAGCCTTCAAAAGAAGGCGCGTGAACGATTAAGGCGTCTGGGAGAATTTCGGGGAATTCGCCGACAGCCGTTCGGGACCTATCAGAAGTCCGTCAGACGCCTGTATGACGGTCCGCGTGGAGCCGCCCTCAAGTTCAGCAGCATTATTTCCCTGCACGAACCGCTGATGGGCAAGCTGTTTCATTCCGGCCGCTTTGATGCTCGCCGGTTTTCACGCATCCTCGATGTGGGTTCAGGTGCTGGCCAGATTATCCGACATCTGCTGGCTACGAGTCGCCCTGATACAGAGATCGTTGGCTTTGACTTGTCCTGGGAAATGCTGCGACGAGCTCGCGAACGTCTGAATTCTGATCGGCCGGTGTTCGTCGCCGCTGATATGCGAGCACTCCCGTTTCGGGATGCCTCGTTTGACTGCGTGACCTGCGGCTATGTTCTGGAGTATCTCCCGGATCCCAAGGACGGACTTCGTGAGTTCGCTCGCGTTTTGCGTCCCGGCGGCACGATTCTTCTGCTGGCGACTGAGGATTCTTTCTCCGGTCTGATGACCAGTCACACATGGAAGTGTCGGACGTTTAACCGTGAGGAACTGAAAGTCGCTGCGGAATCGATCGGTCTCCGCTGGGGTAAAGTTCACTGGTTCACTCGATTTCACGAGCTGCTGAAACTGGGGGGAATCCTTGTTGAGCTGGAAAAGATCGGCGAGTAATCAGATCGCCGACTTTAATCCTCGTCTCAGTCCCATTGTTCCGTAAGCCAGAGAGACTGCAATGCAGTTGTCGAGTCTGTGTAGTTGGCTTGCTGTTGCAAGTGGAATGCAGACACACGCTGGCCATCGTAGTTTGAAGTCGTTTGCGGCCGAGCCTCTCGCTCTGCTGACGCTTGAATCTGTCTGCATTCCTGCTCAGAATAATGGCGAGAGGGAGGCAGAGGTAGCTACCCCAGACGGGGCGCTGGCAGGCCATTGAAGTCTTCTCTGTCGAACAACAACTCCGCTGAATGAGATTAAGGCGAGCCGACGACGATGTCTGACTTCAATCCCTTTGCTGTCCCGGAAACGAACCACTTCTCAGAGACCTATGTCGCGGTCGAACATCGCACGACATTGAAGAGTTTTCGCCAGCAGATTCTGGCACTGGGAGTGCTCTGGATTCTGTTCGGCGTACTCTTGTTAGCGGCCTTCGGCTTCCTGATGAATGCTCAGAACGCTGCTTCACCTATGCAACTCGACGGCTTCTTGTTTGTTGTCTTCGGGGGAAGCAGTGCCGTTTATTTGCTTCTGGGTATTGCCGCCTGCTGCAAACAGATTTGGGCCGTCTATGTCGGGCTGGTGCTGACTTATCTTGGTCTGCTTGGCCAGTTGACCCAGCTCAATGTGTGCGGTTTGATCATTACAGCTGTCGTTCTTCTGCAGGCCCATCGCGTCATCGGTTTCGCGAAAAAATTGAAGGCTGCTGGAATTCCGTTGAATACCGTTCCCTGACGACAACAGGGCATGCCCCATCGAGACACGGAATTCTGCAAACTCCGTCGTTAAGGTCCCGGCGGACGATTAAGCATTCACGTTGCATCGACACGTGTGTCACGACGCCGGTGTTTTCTCAGCCTGCGCGGCAGTCGGCATTTTTTGCCGATAGTTCCGCCCCTGTCGCAGATTCTGCTCAAGTTCACCCGAGAACTCGCCGAACCAGACGAGAGCAACAGCTCCGACGCAGGGGTTCCTGCGCTTTGTGGGCATGCACATTCAGCGAATCGGCCGCGGGCTGACTTCGCAATTGGTGATGACGATCGTGGCTGAACTCCGGCTTGACTGCTCATTATGGTCGAATCAACAACAACGGAATCCAGTCCATTGCGAAGCCCCGCGACGCCACCATTGTCGGCCGCGTTTTTGGCACAGGTCGGTGGTCTCAGGAGCCAGCTTCGGAACTTCAGTTCGCGAAGTGATGTTGTCGCCGTGCTTTTGAAGTTTGTCAGCCAGACGTTTTCAACCGCGGCAGCCCGTCTGGATTTTCGAGTTCGCGAAAGAACCGAGATCACTCTGCTGTCTGTCCCGTCGATGCCCAAAGAACTTGCTCATAAGTTCAGCGAGAAATGGCTCGGGCCGCTGGCACTGGAAGTGCAAACAGACACGGATCACTCGGCCCGCTCGAAGATCTACGAGCGCGATGGGCAGGCCATCTTTGTCGCGTCAGCCGCCATCCTTGATCAGGAATCCCTAATCCCTGATGGTTCGATTTCGATGCTGATCATGGGGCGTCCGGAGGATGGTAGTCTGCTTGTTTCGCAGCTCGATGCTTTAGCAACGGTCACTGCACAGCGACTCGCTGAGTTGGCAGCCAATCGCTTTGCATCGTTCTCTGATTTTCCTCTGCGATCGAGTACTGCCGCTGTTGAGATTGAGCAATTGCCGGCAGCACATTCTCCTTCAACGAATCATCCGACACCTTTACACCAATCGCACGGCCTGCGGTCGAATAGCGCAAACGCTGCCTCTGAATCGTCACAGCGTCCGACTTCGATTGTGCCTCCCAGCTTTATTCCCCCTACAGTTGCTGAGCGAAGTTCCGGGCAAGTTTCAAATCAGAGCGATTCACCCATTAGCGAACCACCCCGAAGTGCTCAGGAACTGAATCCGGCTGCGCTCGGAAAAATCGCAGGTCATAGTTCGCCGCGTGAGTTTGCTTTTTCGATCGTTAACGCTCTGGCGAACCAGTGCGGCGCCGAGCAGGTGGCCTTTGGAATCACGTCCGGTCAGCGCATTCAGCTGATGGCGATTTCGGGCCTGGCGGACTTCAAGCCTTCCAGTCCCGGCGTCGCCATGATGACTCAGGCGATGGAGGAATGTCTGGACTTTGGAAGTCTGATCGCATGTCCGATGCCTGCCGGGATGG